>JAAHGL010000344.1 GCA_010692635.1 Symploca sp. SIO2C1
ATGCAATTTCCTTGCATCTTCTTAACCCATAATCCCCTTTAAAGACTATTCTAAACTCCTAAACTCCTATTCTCCTGACTCCTGACTCCTGACTCCTGACTCCTGACGACTTATTCAGCAAACCCTACGTAGTCTACATTAGAAGTCTGAACAGTTTGCTATCAAGCCCAAAAAAAGGGGAAGAGAACTAAGTTCTCTTCCCCTTTTGCTATTTTGGTTGTTGACTTTTTGGTCTTTTTTGAGCTTCTTACGCAACATCTGAGTTTGCTTTTTCAGCTGTCGACGTCGAGCAGAGCCACCTTTACCTTTATCGTTTCTTCCCTGACGGCGGGGAGATTCCCACCGCTTGAGTCGTTGTGTCATGAGTGTTGCCTCTCAATTACAGTGGGCGGAGAGAGACTCGAACTCTCATGACCAATGGCCGCCACATTTTGAGTGTGGTGCGTCTACCAATTCCGCCATCCGCCCTTGGGGGCAACCTCATTATTATAACTGATTTGCGGCTGCTCTAACAAGGACTGATAATTTTGGGAGCTAGCCCAACGATCAATTTCCCGTGCTCTTAGCACTGGTACTGGATGAGAAAGTTGAGAAATTTGGGCTTGTTTGAGCATTTGACCTAGTTCAGTATTACTAGCGATGTCATAAGCTCTAGCTTGAGCGATAAAGGCGTCTAAGTTTAGTTGCGGGGCGAGAGTTGGAGAACCACCGGCCAGTTTCATAAGCACCGACATTACCACCCTAGGGTTTTGAGTTGCCAACAGAGCAGCGCGATCGCAAGAAAATTCAGCACAGCGTAGCCACTCTAGCATCTGTTCCCGTATAGTTTGAGCAATTATCGTGCCCCAGTTAGGAATTAAACCAGTGGCTAAAACCAGGATATTGATGGGAGTCAGGTAAACTCCATGTTCACATTTGAGGTGTCCCAGTTCATGAGCGATAACTGCTTGAATCTCCTCTGGTGTCAGCATCTCAATTAGGGAAGTGTGCAACACAAGGAAAGGCTGTTTCCCTCGCATCGCAAAGGTATAGGCATTGGGATATGGATGCTGTTGCACATATAGCTGGGGTGGATCCAAGTCCAGAATTGTACAAGCCTCTAAGAGTAGCTGATGCAGGTGAGGCAGTTGATTTTCTCCCACCAAGACACTGGCAGCGATATTGTTTAGATAAAAAAACTGTTCCGCTATAGGTCCTAGGAGATTGCGTATGATCAAATCTAACCCTGGCATCTGTTTGAGGGCATTGGTTGATTCTAAATCTAGGGAATGACGAAAATGGTCTGCCTTGAGACCAACTAGCGGTGTTTTTTTCATTGGTGATTAGTCATCAGTCATTAGTTATTGGTTATTGTTTATCGTTAACAAACGACTCTTTACCTTAAGATAACCAGCTTTTGATGCGATTTAAACTTCCCCAGTCTGGTTTTCTATTTAATCCGTCTTCAATACTTTCAAACAATTCTGGTCTGATTTCTGGATTCATAGCTATTAGCTGTTTAACCACATCAATGTGCTTACGAACGCCAGTTTGTCCAATTTCCAACATCGCAATTGCCAGATTAATCCTAGCTTGAGGGGAATTTTGATCTAACTTGACGCCTTTGAGAGCAAGTTTGTAGGCTTTTTCAGGTTTGTCGTCAAGTAAGTACAGCCATGCTAGACAACTCCAACCAGTAGAAAATTTCGGAGCGCGATCGCATAATTCTTTGAAGACAGGAATTAAGGTTTCTGGACCTTCACCTGCTTTATAGCGTTCCAGGCTGGCATCAAAAAGAATATTAACAGACTCAGTCATAAATTAGGAAAGGGGGAGAGATAGATAGAAAGAGGGGGAAACCATTCACCGCCTCTTCTTCAGTTACAACTGAAAGGAATTATGAAGTTCAGACGCCGAAGGACTTGCCACAACCACAGCTTTGAGCTGCATTGGGGTTGGTGAATTGGAAACCACCTCCAATCATGGCATTGCTATAATCAAGGACTAAACCGTAGAGATAAAGCATACTTTTGGGATCGCAGACAATTTTGAAGCCGTCATAATCAAAGACTTCATCTTTGTCTCCAACATTACTAGGGTCTTCAAAATCCATCATGTAAGACATTCCAGAACATCCTCCTTGACGGACACCAACCCTTAAGTAGAGTTCTTTGCCTTGGCTCTCCCGTAGTGCCAACAAATGCTCGAGAGCTGCTGGTGTCAATTGGATACCTTTCTTTTGGGGCACAGTTGCTTGTGTCATTATTGCTTTGGGACTCCTAAATTGCTCTGATCTATAGACGAGTTTTAGTTAGTATGTGAGTTCACAGTTTTAAGTTTATCGAGACTGACTGCTTAGAGTGAACCCACTGGCCAATCTTCCTATTCTTAATCTTAGCGATTCCCCTGGTCTTAAGAGTGCTACCACGATCCACTATGATGTTTATCTATCTGTAAAGTTGCAAAACAACAACTTAACTTAAATAGAAGAACCGCTGGGAAATTATTGAGGTTTAATAGGAGTATCCCCTCCGCTACCGGTTTCAATTCGCCCTTCCGTTTCCACTAAACTTAGCTATTCTATGTCTGCTTTGAATCCCACTACTCGTCGTCGGCTCAAAAGATTACAACAGATGCCCAATGTGTGGGAAGGTGATCGCCGTCCAGTGTTAGCTCTCTCGGATAGGGCAAATTCAGATATTGAGGATAGTAGCGAATGCATTCTTTGGGTAGACGGATCAGAAGGAGTGGTGCGAGCCATGGATATGGTATCGCCAGAAATGGGACCAGAAGCAATTGTTCGTACCTTACTACGGGCAATGGAGCATCCCCATAGTCCAGCACGACCGGCACGACCATCAAAGATTGTAGTTCGAGACCGGGAGATTCAGTTCTTTTTACGAGGTGTTCTTCAGGATTTAGATATTACGGTTGAGTACGTTCCGGATTTGCCCTTGATTGATGAATTGTTTCGAGGATTTGAGGAAGTGGCTCTCAACCGGCAGCCTAAACTCCCTCCAAAATATGCCAGCCTTCTACACGAAAAAGCTTATGATCTTTGGCATGATGCACCTTGGGAGTTGTTAGCTGACCACAATATTCTCTCCATTGAACTAAATAAGTGGGATGTCGGCACCCTATATGCTTCTGTGATGGGTATGCTGGGTATGGAGTATGGGGTTCTGTTATATCGCTCTTTGGATTCCTTGAAACGCTTCCGGGCATCAGTTTTGGCAGAAGAGTCCTTGGAAGAGATGGAACAAGCATTTTTAGGGCAGGATTGCTTGTTTATTACTTTCGGGCGAACTGACAATGATTTTGAAGCACTTACAGAGGACGATGACATTGATTTAGCTGACTTGCCAATTTCAGAGATTATTCCTGGCTTTGGGGTAGTGCATCCTTTTGAAGGAATGCGCTCATTTCTCTATGAAGAAGAAGCGATCGCAATTTACTTCGCCTTAGAAGCCATTCATAGGTTTTTCCAAGCTTCATACCAAAAGTTGGATCAAGACTCCTTCCCAGCAATGAGTAAGCGCTACCGTATTCCGTTGCCTTTGGAAACAGAATCGAAATCAACGGTTGCAGTGAAAGTTGCCACTATGCCTGAGTTAGCAAATCAGTTGTGGGATATGGCTGAGACATTTGACGAGGAGGACGAATTTGAAGAAGAGACAATGACGGTACCCCTAAGGGATGATTTGGTGCCTAAAGATGCCTTCCTCAGTCTAGGAATGATGCCTTGGGATAGCTTGGAAAGGTTGCGCTCTGATGTAGCTTGCTATCAGTCTAAAAATATCAAGACTGCAGGGGAAGGAATGCCTGTGATTTTGATTCAAACTACCCGTCCCAAAGCCAAAGTATTGATTGAACAGCTCCAATCTGCTGGAGGTCTCAAAGGAATTTGCTTTAATCCAGGGGAGGATCCCTTTGAAGGTGAAAGCTATGATCTAGGTATTCTTCAGACTGAGAATAGTAACATGTATCTGTTTGGAGAGTTCCCAGAAGCAGATCCTACCCATATAGCTGCTCGCAAGAAATGGGATCAGCGGTGTAAACAGATTAAGGGATATTGCGGTTTAATCATTGCTATGGGTTTAACTGGAGCATCTCGCGGTAATCCCAAACCGCGGGACATGATGGCCTTATTTGAAGCGCGAGCTCTTTCCTCAAAGGAATTGGGATTGGGGATGCTTCAGCTCATGCCTCAGTTTGAATTTGAGTAGGGCATTTTTACTTTAGAGGAACTGAAAAAGCTATCTGTATTATATTATTGAGCCATTGCAACAAGCTGACTAAGGGAAAGGAGTTTCGTAACGAGAGCTAAACTCCAAAACTGAAGTAGAATCAACAATTGAAGAAGCGATCGCTTCCCTACTTCCTCATGTAAGAGATGAAGGTCATGAGTTTAATCATCCCCGATGAGTTTCTAGAAACAGCACGTATTTCAGAAGCCGATCTCAAGCTCGAAATTGCCATTGTGCTATTTCAGCAAGAGAAAATTACCTTAGGGACAGCCAGTCAGTTTGCTGAAATGAACCAATTAGAGTTTCAGCGAATTTTAGGTCACCGTCAAATTCCAATTCATTATGGCGTTGAGGAATTTCGACAAGACTTAAGAACCTTGGAGGCAAACAACTGGCGATGATTATTGTAAGTAATACTTCGCCTATCTTTTATCTTTCCACCATTGGACAGCTTGATTTACTCCGTAAACTTTACAATGAAATCTTTATTCCTACAGCTGTTTTTAACGAAATCACCAATGTAGGCAATACAGATGCCAGTGCTACAATTGTACCGACTTTAAGTTGGATTCAGACTAAATCTGCAACTGACCGAGCGTTAGTACACAGATTAAGAGACGAACTCGACCCTGGTGAAGCTGAGGTCATTGCATTAGCTATTGAGTACAATGCTGATCGTCTCATCATTGATGAAAGATTGGGTAGACTAGTTGCCCTAAGACTAGGATTAGAAGTAACAGGTGTCTTAGGAATTCTCATTGCTGCCAAACGTAATAATTTGATTCAAGAGGTGAAACCTTTACTCAATAATTTAATTAAGCAGGTTGGCTTTTGGGTGGATGAGCAGCTTTACAGCGGTTCCCGCTGTTACGAGGTACAGTAACAACAATTGGCAAACCAGTTTCTTAAGTGTTGAGGATTCATTAAGTCGATGGCAACTGCAATGATTTTATCAATCATGGAGGTAGTAGTTGGAG
>JAAHGL010000345.1 GCA_010692635.1 Symploca sp. SIO2C1
AGATACTATTGGTGGAGATGTAAGTATTACTGCTGATGGAGTCGTTAGAGGATTAGGCATCATCGATGATACCGATAGTACAATTCTGACTCAGGCAATTGGAATACCGGATTTGGCAATGGTTCAAGGAGGCTCTGTTCAAATCCAACACAATGGTGGAGCCGATAATTGGCAATTTATTGTCGGAGATGCGACTAACAACGGTACTGCTGGAGCCATTAGAACTGGTGATGGTGATGATGAGGTAATTCTTCCTAACCAAACAATTCCTGATATAGATACCCTAATTCCCGATAACAACACTTTTGAGTTGGGGGATCTAGATACCAATGGTATTGGCATCACTTTTATCAACCAAGCACCAACTATAACCGCAAATCCCCAACTATCTGACACTCAACAAAATCAAGCCTTGACCTTCACTTTTGCGGATTTGAGTGCATTTGTCGATGATGTCAATGCCGATAATACTTCAATTCAGGTTGATGCAATTACCGCAGGAACTTTAACTAGGAATGGTATAACCCTAGGAGCAGGAGACATCATTGTTCCTGGTGATGTCTTAGTCTATACTCCACCAGTGGATGCTACTGACCAAGTTAACGCCTTTGTCATTAGTGCTAGCGATCGCGTTTCTTTCTCAGCACCGCAACAGGTAATTCTTAATGTAACACCGACACCCACAACACCCACAACACCCACAACACCAACCACACCGACAACACCAACTACACCCACAACGCCAACTACACCAACCACGCCAACCACGCCAACCACACCAACAACGCCAACCACACCAACAACGCCAACCACGCCAGATAATCCGCTGTCAGACTCTCCCTTTCCCCCAGAGAATGTATCCCCCAAACCAGAATTGCCGAACAACTTGCAACCAGTGGAAGTAGATCCGGTTGTAGCTCAAATTGATGAGGGTTTCACCACGCAGTTTGAGCAATATTTTGGAGAGGATACCGGTATTCCCATTAAAAGCCTGGATGAAGGGCGGGAGATTTTGCAAGAAATTGCAGAAGCAACGGGAGTAAAGCCAGCACTGCTCTATATAACATTTTTCCCCACCAGTTTAAAAGCCTCCCAGTCAAACATCTTGCCTCAACCAGACGATGAGTTGGAGTTAGTATTAGTAACTGCCGATAGCAAACCGATTCGGCGACGAATACCGGGAATAACACGGAGGCAAGTTCTGAACCAGGCGGGCTTATTCCGCCGTAACGTCACCAATGTCAACCAGCGCCTTAACTTAGCTCCTGCACAAAAGCTATATCAGTGGCTAGTCGCTCCCATTGAGGCAGATTTACAAGCTCAGGAGATTAATAATCTCGTCTTTCTCATGGATTCTGGTTTACGCTCGTTGCCGATAGCGGCACTCCATGATGGTACTGGGTTTATTGTCGAAAACTATAGTGTTGGTTTGATGCCTAGCCTCAGTCTCACCGATACTCGCTATGTGAATGTGACTGAGCTAGAAGTATTGGGGATGGGAGCTAATACTTTTAAGGAGCAAGAACCCCTACCGGCAGTAACTCTGGAGTTAGATGTTATTACCAGTCAACTGTGGTCAGGCAAGTCTTTCCTCAATGATGATTTTACCATAGACAATCTCAAAAAAACCCGCTCTAACAAACCTTTTGGCATTGTCCACTTAGCCACTCATGGAGAATTTCGACCAGGTAAACCCAACAACTCTTACATTCAGTTTGGTAACACTAAGCTGGGACTTGACAAATTGCGGGAATTAGGTTTAAACAAACCGGCTGTAGAATTGTTGGTTTTGAGTGCCTGTCGCACAGCATTAGGAGATGAAGAGGCAGAATTAGGCTTTGCTGGTTTGGCCTTGCAAGCTGGGGTAAAGTCAGCCCTAGGTAGTCTTTGGTACGTGAGTGATGAGGGCACAATGGGACTAATGACTAGTTTCTACGAGCAATTGAAAACAGCTCCCATTAAAGCAGAAGCCGTACGCCAAGCACAACTGGCGATGATCAGGGGTGACGTTCGATTAGAGGGAGGGCAACTAATCACTGGTAATAGTAGTTTCCCCTTATCACCTGAGCTGCAAAAGTTCCGCGATCGAGAACTTACCCATCCGTACTACTGGAGTGCTTTTACGATGATTGGTAATCCTTGGTAATGGATAATTGATAATGGATAATTGATAATTGCTAATTGATAATGGATAATTGCTAATTGCTAATTGCTAATTGCTAATGGTTAATTGCTAATTGGGGCTTGCTGCAATAGTCTGAAAGCGCTGTCTGGTATGGCTTTCAAGCTTTTATTTTCCTTGAAAAGTGCAAGAAAATTGAGCTCATCAATGCAATTTCCTTGCATCTTCTTAACCCATAATCCCCTTTAAAGACTATTCTAAACTCCTAAACTCCTATTCTCCTGACTCCTGACTCCTGACTCCTGACTCCTGACTACTTAGGGTTTGCTGTATAAGTGTGGAAGCTATGGTATACTTGGCTTTCAATGATTTTTTGACCAAGCCTTGTGCAAGGAAATGGTCTATAGAAGCTTATTTTCCTTGCACTTTGATGGGAAATCCCTGAGTAACCTTGGGGAATGGAAGTGCTCACCCACGAGGATAAATACTTCATTCCTTCTTACTTGTTACTTTTTACTTGTTACTTGTTACTTATTCAGCAAGCCCTACTTATTCAGCAAACCCTAATTGCTAATTGGGGAACTAAATGGGGCTTGCTGTATGAGCTAGTAGGTTGGGTGGAACAAAGTGAAACCCAACATTCGTGTTACTGGCGTTGGGTTACGCGATCGCTTTTTTTCTACATTCTTACTTCTAAATTCTAAATTCTAAATTCTAAATTCCCCAATATGTTGGGGTGAGGGGAAATATGAAGAGGCTACCTGTTGCTTGTTTTAGTGGACCGAATAGTTTATATGCGCATATCTATTCCATTATGATTAATCATAGCAAAAAATAATCGCGAATCGCAACCAATTTTGAATAAGTTCGATTAACTCACCACATCTCCCAGTGTTACTGGCGTTGGGTTATGCTACCGCTTCACCCAACCTACCTATTCCATTATTTTAGGTGTGTCGCGCTACTGTCTTGGGTATCAAGGGTGAGCACTGTTTTGGGTTTGCGATCGCTTCCTACTAACAACAGTAGAGCATGAGCTTGGTTGCGATCGCTTTTTTTCTAAATTCTACATTCCCAAAAATGCGTTCAGCTTGCTCTTCAAATCTGACGATACTATCAACGGCTTATAAACTTCACCCTCATAGGGTTGCCAAACATATCCCGGACTAAATAGTCGAAAACTTGGAGAAGATCCTATTGCTTGCCAAATCGTTTGAGCCAAAACTAGTCCCGGAAAAGCTAAAGTAGAAGACTCTTCAAGCAATTCACTGTAGGTTCTAAACTCATCCACTTCCACACCCACCAAAGCATAGCGAAATGTGGGAGCAGACTGTAAATGCTCATAGAGCAGAATACCAAGTTCTGTCATCAGATAAGCACTTTCGGGTGTATCGATCCCAATTTCACTGATGCTACTTGAAGAAACTCGACACCACCAGTTATCCTCAATGTCCTGAAAAATGCCTACACGACATTGAGACTGGCTACCATGGTCGAGAACCCAGGAAACTTGGTCAAAATGGTGGGAAAATTGCTCTGCGGCAGCTTGTTGTGCTCCACATTCAGCTGATAAGCTAAATATCCATGCCATCGCTGTTCTCCTGTTAACCGTCTTGGGTGTCAAGGGTTAGTAAGGTTTTCTAGAAAGCGATCGCTTCCTACTAACAACGGTGGTTAACCAGACAAGTCAGGACTTACGCAAAGCCTCTATTTGTAGTGCCGTGACCCACCTAAAACTGTGCAATAGATTTTGGTTTCTAGCTCCTTGTTACTTGTTACTTGTTACTTGTTACTTTTTACTTCACAACCGGTTTCTAATGAACCATTTTAGCTGGGTCACGGCAGTAGCGGATGCTGGTGGCGAAGTTAACATTCGGAAATATTGGCAGCGAGACGAAGTTTTTTAAAGCCCCCCAGCCCCCAATTCTGGGGGAGCCCGGACTCAAAGTCCCCCAGAATTGGGGGATTTAGGGGGCTTCGGTATCGCTTCACGACATTACGAAACTAAGTCCACGCGGCAGCACACACTACACGAAAACCGAGGTAATCGTAGCGTCTGGCGCCCGGAATAAGGTCGCTGCGAAACGCAGAACGGCACTTCACTGGATTGATGAACCAGGAACCACCCCGCAACAGCCGACAATCATTATCATTATAGTTTTTGTCCTCCCACACACTGCCATCACTTGGCGCTCTTTCATAGTTATCATGCCAACTGTCTGCACACCACTCCCATACATTCCCGTGCATATCGTATAGTCCAAAATCATTGGCTACACCAAAACTTCCAACAGCTGTTGTTTCTCCTCGACTCTCTCCTTTAACACCATTCCCGTAAGTACTATTACTGTTGTAGTTGGCTAACTCCGGTGTTATCGTCTCACCAAAATGAAATGGGGTAGTTGTACCTGCCCGACAAGCATACTCCCACTGTGCTTCGCTAGGCAAACGATAGTTCCGCCCTGTTTTTTGAGCAAGGCGAGAGCAGAACTCTACCGCATCGTACCAAGAGACTCTTTCTACAGGTCGGTCTGCTCCTTTGAAATAAGATGGCTCTGAGTTAAGTTCACTGTTAACTTGAGGTAGAGCAGCTACAGCTTGCCATTGTGCCTGTGTGACTGGGTATTTACCCATGAAGAAAAATTTAACTGTTACTTGATGCTGGGGGCTTTCACTGCCTCTATGCCCCTCTTCAGTATCTGGGGAACCCATCATAAATGTACCACCCGGAATAGCAACCATCTCTAGGGTGACATTATTCCCCAAGTCTTCAATAAAGTACTTAGCCTGCCGTTGGTGACGGTTAATGATTAGCTTATTACTTATTCGTGGTATCGCCATTGTTTTGCCACCTAGGAGTTACAGAATTTTAAGCAAAGCCCACGTGATTCATCCGTGGGATGTAGCGTCGGCGCTTTTAAGCGCCGTGATAAAATAGTCATAATTCCTACGATTTACTTGGAGTATGGGGTTCTAATCAGAAGTTGATTAGGTAAAACGCCGAACGTACTGTTAGGACATCGTCTGTTGAGTTTAACTGGGAAATACTGAATCGCTAGGGGTAAAATCCAGGATTCC
>JAAHGL010000346.1 GCA_010692635.1 Symploca sp. SIO2C1
CACGGGCCAGCGCCACGCGCTGCCGTTCGCCCCCCGAGAGGGTGCCGGGCAGGGCACTCATCCGGGCCCCGAGGCCGAGGGCCTCGAGCAGGCCTTGCATGTTAGGCATTACTGACAGTTAAGGTTATGTGCCATTGATCAATATCTTAACCAAGCAAGAGGATTTGACAAAAGTTTATTCACTCATTACTCATTACTCATTACTCATTACTCAAAAAAGCTCTCCCACTCCTGTTTTCACCTCACCCAAACCCGCCCCAGTCGGTGGTGAGCTCATCCTTGGTTAAACCGGGGCGGGTTTAGCTTATTGGCTTGTCAATGTGCTTGATGGTTGGCGAACCCGCCCCTACAGCATATTGTCCTTAATTTGGTGGTGTTTGATTTGGTTGTCATTGCCAGGTGAGCGTATGCGATCGCAATTTCCTTACCAATATCTAACGATGTAGGGGCGGGTTCGCCCAATACCTTCCTAATCAACGATAACTTAACCAAACCAGCCCCAGTCCATGGTGAGCTCATCCTTGGTTAAACCGCGGCGGGTTTAGCTTATTGGCTTGTCGATGTGCTTGATGGTTGGCGAACCCGCCCCTACCGGAGATTGTCCTTAATTTGGTGGTGTTTGATTTGGTTGCCATTCCCAGATGAGCGTATGCGATCGCAATTTCCTTACCAATATCTAACGATGTAGGGGCGGGTTCGCCCAATACTTTCCTACTCAACGATAACTTAACCAAACCCGCCCCAGTCCGTGGTGAGCTCATCCTTGGTTGAACCGGGGCGGGTTTATCTCATTGGCTTGTCAATGTACTGAATGGTTGGCGAACCCGCCCCTACCGGTTCTTGTGGTTTGTCATTAATCATTGAGATTGATCACCAATGGAGAGCCATCCTGGAATTTAAGCCGGATTTGATTATTGAAAGAAAATGATTTTGATGGATGCATTTCATCCTTTTCCCAACCCAAAGGATTATTAATGATATATTCTCGAATATTTTGTAACGATTGTTCATTCCGAATAACCTTTTCGTAGTATCCTCGTTGCCAAACAGGAACACCTCTGTTGTTGCGTAGTTGATTAATTCTACGAGCTGAAAAGGTTTTTAACCCCCGGACAACTTCTGGCAAACCATGATGTTTTCTGGTTGCGATCGCTTGTTCAGTCAATACAATGATTCCATGTAGATGATTGGGCATGAGCACAAAGGCATCTAGATTGACATAGGGATAGACCCTGGTTAAATTGAACCAATTAAACTTCACTGTTTCCCCATAGCGGCTCAACTTCATTTGACCATGATTAATATCCCCAAATAAACATTGACGTTGCCAACTGCAAGTGGTGATAAAATATGCCCCTGGCTGGGTATAGTCATATTCTGGTAGATGAATTGAACGACGACTGCGTAGATTGGGGTCAAAAATCATTTTTCTCTTTTACGCAAAAATCACCTGTACCAAAGATAGAACCATGTAGGGGCGGGTTCGCCCAATACTTGGTTACTCAACAATAACTTAATCAAACTCGCCCCAGTCCGTGGTGAGATCATCCTTGGTTAAACCGGGACGAGTTTAGCTTATTGGCTTGTCGATGTACTGAATGGTTGGCGAACCCGCCCCTACCGGATACTGTGGGCGAATCACCTCAAAGCCAGTAAAATCGTGGGGAGATAGGGAGATGGGGAAATAGGGAAACGCTTGCTAGCCAAGTATTTTATTGAGGTGAGGGGTTTTACCCCCCAGTTAATTGACCCACAGTATCCTACCGGATATTGTCCTTAACTTGGTGGTGTTTGATTTGGTTGTCATTGCCAGGTGAGCGTATGCGATCGCAATTTCCTTACCAATATCTAACGATGTAGGGGCGGGTTCGCCCAATACTTTCCTACTCAACGATAACTTAACCAAACCCGCCCCAGTCCGTGGTGAGATCATCCTGGGTTAAACCGGGGCGAGTTTAGCTTATTAGCTTGTCGATGTGCTTGATGGTTGGTGAACCCGCCCCTACCGGATATTGTCCTTAATTTGGTGGTGTTTGATTTGGTTGCCATTACCAGGTGAGCGTATGCGATCGCAATACTAAATAATTAACCATGCAACCATGTAGGGGTGGGTTGATTTACGTAGACAAAAATAAAGCCAACTATGTTAGGAGATGTAGATATTGATTAAAGCCTTACTAATGACCAATATCAATTTCCTGAAGTCGTACGCTTTGATGCATGACTTCTGAACGGTGATTCTTAGATTTTTAATTCTTTATATATTGATTCTTAAGTGAATTTACTTAGTTATATTGACTGTTGTGATTTTAATTGTGCAGTTGCTAACTGCTCAACTCATCAAGTACTCACCGAATCCTGAGTCTAATAGGTGTAAGTTAAGAATATTGGCTTGTGGAGGTATTGGGTTGATGATGAAAAATACAAAAATTTACATCGGTAAGTTAAAGATGGTGTAAAATTAATTCTGTCAGAGTATTTTTGCTATCAATGCTATAAATAGCGAAAAGCTCGTTTGTGATAACTCCAAATATTTCTCTGTTTCGTGTTAATTTATAAGTAAAAAAAAGGAGTAAGTCCATGTTTGGAACTCGTGCTTTATATTTTAAATCTGACAAAATTCAAGACAGACTAAGAAAGCTAAAAAAAAGAAAAAGCGACACACAAGGGGTACGAGAATATCCTACGGCAAGTTTTCTACTGCGCCTTTATCAACAAGGGAAACAAATTTCTCAAATCATTGCCTATATTTGGCGATGGGCTGATGAAGATTGCGATGAGTATAAGACACAAAGGGAAGTTGCCAAACAATTGAAGGAGTATTTTACAGGACTTGAGCAAAACATACTCATTCATCGGAGTATAAAGAGATTGTTTGAAGCAGGTCCCAGTACTAATCCAAAAGAATGGGAATTACTACGAGCTGTATTTGATATACCAAAAGATGGTGATATACCTCCAGGCTATATTTTTCCGATATTCGATGAATTTGAATTGGGTAAGAATGACAGGCATGGTTACTTTTTTCAAGTGACACCTAATGATTTTAATGGTGGTTTAATGGATCCACACGCTAATAGTCCAGAGTTCATGAGATTTGTTATTCCCTATCCCCCTTGCCCAGTTTTTGGCGATACGACTGTAAAGAAAGAAACTTTAGAAAAATGGATAAAGAATAGAGATAGTAAAGAATTTTTTGCAGCCAATACATATATTCCGACAACTTGTTGCTAATCACTTCAATTTGCTCAAAATATGAGGTTCAACAAGAATTGAACTGTACAAATCAAACACGATTAAAGGCTTAATTAGTGTTTATGGTTTGTCGGTAAACGCCATAGTAATTAATTCTTAATTTTTCCTGCTCAAAACAAGGGCGGGATTTTTGGTTATCAATAACAACAAGCAAAAAAACTGACAGGTTCTATAACCCTATCCTATCGAGTTAACAGACAAAATGATTATCAAAGATCCTCAAAAGTTGTTACCTCAACCAATCTATGAGCACTGGAAAAGACCAGATATAGTACTTGAGGTTCCTCCTCATGGTATTCCTTTACATTCAAAAAGTATTGAGAAACTGTTGAGCATAGCTAACCGTGAAGCGAAGATAATTGTTTTCCGACCGATTTTACCCATTACCTCAGAACTAGGTTTGCCATGCTATCCTATTTTAGCTTATTTATATCCGCAAAAAATTAGTGCTATTTGGCAGCGATTACGGCAACAACTCGAAACTTTAATTCAAAACAATGCTCTAGATAATCTTCCTTGTTTGGTGGTTTCTGAGATCGATCTTGATGAACAATTATATTATTTTGCTGACTATTATGGTAAAGCAATTAACCCTTCTTATGTCAGAGTGATTGTTGGTAATACTTGCAATCTCAAATGCGTTATGTGTCCCTATCACAGTCCTGTGTTGAAACCAACTCATACTACAGAGTTTTTTCAGGGAAAAAAAGTAATGTCTTGGCCAATGATGCAAAGGCTAGCAAAAGACTGTGGAGAAGCGGGAATTACTATTTTTATTGGTAGTGTTGAAGAACCACTACTGCATCCTCAAATAGTCGAGTTTATCCAACTCTGTAAGCAGCAAAGAGTGCCCAAAATTCATCTAACTACTAATGGACAACTCCTTGATTCAGATCGTGCTATAGCATTATTAAAAGCAGGTTTAACCAGCATTGATATTAGCCTTGATGCAGCAACTCCGGAGACTTACTTAAAGATTCGGGGAGCCGATTTTCATCGAGTTGAATCTAATGTGATCAATTTTCTGAAAATTCGGGATCAATCAGGAATAGCCTGTGAGGTGAGAACATCTTTTGTGAGAAATCGAGATGTTAGTGCAGAGGAAGAAAAACTATTTTTTGATCGTTGGTTAGCGAAAGTAGATAGTATTTACTTCTTAAATGTTGCTGAGTATCAAAAAACTAATATGCGCTTCAACCAGACTAGTGAGGCAGTTGAAAGCTCTCTCCAAGATTACCGACAAAAAGCTCAAGGACGATGGGCTTGTTTATTTCCTTTTCTAGAGATAGCAATTTTGCCTGATGGCAGAACCTACTATTGTACTGAAACTTTATTTAGATTAGGCTTTGACCAAGATGTTCAAAGTTTAGGAGATTATCATCAACAAACTTTACAAGAGATTTGGTCTGGACATTTATTTCAGCAACTGCGACGAGATTTAATCTTGAATCAGTTAGAAAAGAGACTAGCTTGTAAAGACTGTGATATGTGGATGTCACATGTAATTAATCGAAAAATAAAAGATCAATGCCAAATTATGACTACCACAGTCACAGAAATTTATTCTCAAGCTAAATCAAAAGTTTAATAACAATATTTTCAATAATCCTGTAGATTATTCTTTCCAGAGATGATTTCATCTCTGGTTAAACTGGAGCGGGTTTGGTATATTTAGGGCTTGCTGCATAAGTGTGGAAGCTATGCCAGACTTGGCTTTCAATCATTTCTTTGCCCCAAAAAGTCCAAGGTTTTTGAGCCCATCGAGACAATTTCCTTGCACCATCGTAGGGAAACACCCGCTTAAATTCCGAATATGAGGTAAAAGTAAGCAGATTTTTAAGAGCTACTTTCACTT
>JAAHGL010000347.1 GCA_010692635.1 Symploca sp. SIO2C1
TTGATAATTGATAATTGATAATTGGTTAATTTGGTCTAAGACCTCTTCATTTATGAAGAAAATAAAAAGAAAATATTTTCCTGAAGTTCAATCCTCTTCTTTCAAGGAGAGGTAATTATCCATTATCCATTGTTCATTATCCATTGTTGAATCAGAGATTAGCCATTAGCCATTAGCCATTAGCTTTGAGCGTGTTTCTCGACAGTATGAGTGAATTATGCCTCGATCTTTCCCAATTTTCTGACAATTGACCTAAAAATACTCAAGAAATTGCTCAGGTACTACCCTTACCTCTCCAGATTTACACTGCTTGATATCTAGCCAAAGTGCTTTTGTTTGGCGATCGCCTTCAGTAAATTCTACTTGGTCGAGTTGATAAAATTTGGGGTCAGCAAAGTCACATTGATACAGTTGAATGATTTCATGACCAGCTTTACCTTTACAAACAAATAAACTTTCTAAGCATCCCAAGTATTTAATATTAGTTAATTCAGCCTGCAGTTCCTCTTGAAACTCTCTGTTTAAGGCATCATAACTAGTTTCGCCAAAATCAACACCTCCTCCCAAAGCACGATAAAATATTTCCTGCTTGATCGGATCATAGCCTTCGGAAAGGAAAGTGCGATCGCCTTGCCGAATTAGTCCTAGTGCTAGTACGCGAATTCGTTTGGATTGAGACATTAACAAACCACAACTCACCAGTTAAATTATAAGAAGTTGGGGTTTTAAGTAGGGGCTGGCCAACCTTGACCCTTACCTGAATTTGCATTAAACAATGCAGTATAATGTATCTATGAAAGCAGTACTTATTCACAAACAGCAAGGTCCAACTTCTGTTCAGGTTGATGATATGGAGGTTCCCTCGCCTGGTTCTGGTGAAGTAAGGATTAAGGTTGGGGCTGCGGGAATGAACAACTCTGATCTACAGACGACTTACGGCACCTATCGAGTTGGTTATGCTGGGTTACCTCATACTCTCGGTCAAGAAGCGGCTGGGGAGGTGGATGCGGTGGGAGAAGGAGTGACGGGATTCGTGCGTGGAATGCGTGTAGTCGGGCACGTAAGCGGTGCATTTGCGGAAATGGCGATTGGTCTTGCAACCGAGTTGTTTCCTCTTCCCGATGAGGTTTCTTTTGAAGTTGCAGCCAGTTTGCCTATCGCCTATCTAACTGCTAGCATGGCCCTCGTTCACCAAGCTAAACTCCAAGCTGGAGAATGGGTACTAGTGCATCCCGCTAGTGGGGGAGTGGGAACAGCTGCGATCCAACTTGCTAAGCTGTTAGGGGGAAAAGCGATCGCAACGGCAGGGATTACAGCCAAGGTAGAGCGTCTGAAGAAACTCGGTGCAGAAGAAGTATTAGATTACAGCACCCAGGATGTAGTTTCTGAAGTTCGGAGGATCTGTGGAGAAACTGGGGTTCAAGTAGCCTTAGATGGTGGTGGCAAAGTAACCTTGCCTCATTGCCTAGAATCGATCGCTAATCATGGTCGCATCGTATCATACGGTTACACTACAGGCACAGAAGCTACCTTGCAACTATTTAAACTGATTGGACGTAATGTCAAGCTCTATGGCATTGGGCTATGGTTTAACAATGACTATCAAGCAAGTCTGGAAACGTTCCGCAATCTGGTTATTCCAGCAGTTGCTGAGGGCAAATTACAGCCAGTGATCAATGAGGTAGTTGGTTTGGCAGAGGTATCTGAAGCACTATTGCGTATGGAGAAGCGTGGTATTCTTGGCAAGATTGTTGTAGTTCCGGCATAGGTCATACAGGAACGAGTAATGATCAATTAATTTCGGTGCTGAAAAATACCTTGGAGTATGGAAAGAATGGTGCGGGATAACGGGAGCAGATCTAAAAATCCGCCAGTCTTAAAAGCAATCGTAATTGGAGGTGGAATCGGGGGACTAACCTGCGCTCGCGCTTGTCTTGATCAAGGAATCAAAGTCGAACTCTACGAGAAACGAGACTTTGACTCCATGCTATCTGGTCCCGGTGGCATCTTTATCCAACAGAATGCAATGAGGGTGTATGAACTTCTTTGGGGAGGTTCAATCCACACTCATCTTTACGAACAAGGGGGAAAGATTCTCAAAGGAGGATTTTTCGACCACAAGGGGACTCTTCTTTACCTCAATTCTCCCAGCTTTGTGCAAGAAAACGACCTAGGGGTGTGCATACTGCGCCCTGAACTACAGAAAATCCTCTATAATTCACTTCCCGAAGGAACGGTACAGAACAACTCTGAGTTGGTAGACTTTGAGGAAACGACAGAAGGTATTCGTGCTTTGTTTAAAGATGGGCGCGTAGCAATCGGGGACTTACTAATCGGAGCTGATGGACTGTACTCGAAAGTAAGAGCTCGTCTGAATGGTAAGGAGAAGCAGGAGTCACCGATTTACAGTGGGATGTGCTGCTGGCGCGGCACATTTTTGGCAAGTAATTTGCCACTGGATAAACGTTACAGTTGGGGGGAGTTCTGGGGGTGTGGCGATCGCTTCGGATACTTTCATGTTGGTGGAGATCGATTTTCCTTCTATGCATTCCGTAATACTGAAGCTGGTGGCAGTGATCACCTTGCTGGTGGAGCCAAGAAAGTTTTGAAGTCAATGTTCTCTCACTATACTGAGCCAATCCCAGCCATTATTGAGTCGTTGGATGAAGAAATGATCTATCGGGATGATATCTTCGATCGCGATCCTCCAGGGGTTCAATGGGGTAAAAATCGTGTGACTTTAATTGGCGATGCAGCACATCCGGTACAGCCAAATCTTGGCCAGGGGGGTTGTATGGCGATCGAAGATTCCTTTGAGTTAGTTAAGCAACTGGTTATTAGCGAAAACAGATGTAAAGATATTCCTTCACAGCTGCGTCGATTTGAGCAGAGTCGTAGCCAGCGGCTCGAGAAGATCTTTACAGCATCTAGGCAAATAGGAAAGCTAGGTCAAACTGATACAATCATCGGTTGCTTTCTGCGAAACTGGATCTACCGACTTACCCCTACCTGGCTTGGGGATCTACAGTTTAAGTGGTTGTTCGATTACCAACCCAAGTCTCAATTCTAGTATTGAGAATTGGGAATTGGGAATTGGGAATTGGGAATTGGGAATTGGGAATTGGGAAGAAAAGATGAAATCAATCAAAAGAGCATTTTTAGACACAGAAGATGGACAAATTCTCTACCGCATAGGTGGGGAAGGGGAGCCGCTACTGTTACTACACATGACTCCCCGCAGTAGTGATGAATTTCGGGAATTAATGCCAATTCTGGCTCCAAACCGATGTGTCATAGCGATGGATTTGATGGGGTTGGGTGATTCTGACAAACCCCCCAGAGTATATTCCGTTGCCGACTATGCCAAAACAGCGATCGCACTTTGGGATCAATTGGGTATTAAAAAAAGCAGTATTCTCGGCAGTCTTACAGGGGGTTATATCGCCGGAGAAATAGCAGCAGCTTACCCAGAGCGAGTTGAAAAACTTATCCTCTGCAATGTATTTGGATTTGACGCCCAAGAGCAAGAGACAATCCTCAAGAGATATTCTGAAGGGTTTAAGATTCAAGAAGATGGCTCTCACCTGATGGAAAGATGGTTGGCTCGTGTTAATTACGTTGGCAAGGGTGAGTTAAATCACTCTTGTGTTTTAGAGGATTTGAAGTGCTTTGGTTCTCCTATCTATCCTGCTATTGCTGCAGCCAGCTTCTTTCTTGATGCTCAAGAAAGATTTAGTTTGCTCAAATGTCCGACTCTGATTTTGTCTGGGGACAAGGCTTTAGAGCCATTAGAACAAGCTGGTTTAGCCAAGACTGAAAATCAACTTTGGCTCTCAGAAGCTATCCCTCATAGTCAAAGGGTTGAACTAGAAGGTGGAACCCTGTGGATGATGAATCAGATGCCAGAAGAAATCTCTAAAATAGTTAGCGATTTTCTGGATAATACAGAAAATTGACAATTGAAAATTGAATTTTGAATTGATAAAAAACAATGAAACCAATAAAAAGAGCATTTTTGGATACGGAAGATGGTCAAATTCTTTACCGCATTGGTGGCGAAGGAGAGCCTTTAGTTTTACTTCACCAACAGCCACGAAGTGGTGATGAATTTAGAGAATTGATGCCAATTTTGGCTCAAACAAGACAGGTCATTGCTATGGATTTGATGGGATTCGGTGATTCTGACAAGCCACCGAGAATGTACTCAATTGCAGATTACGCGAAAACTGTTATTGCACTCTTAGATAAATTAGATATAAAAAAAGCGAGCCTCCTTGGTAACCACACTGGTGCTTTTGTCGCAGGAGAAGTAGCCGCAGCCTATTCTGAGCGCCTTGAAAAACTTATATTATGCAATGTGCCTGGTTTTGACGAAGAGGGAAAAGCAAAGCTATTAGAGATATTTGCTAAAGGTTACAAAATAGAAGAAGATGGCTCTCACCTGATGAAAAGATGGTCAGCTCGTGCCAAATATGTAGGCTCTGCCGAGTTAAATCACCGTTGGGTTTTAGATGATTTAAAATGTTTTGGTTATCCTATGTACGCAATTTGGGCTGTCGCAAACTACTGTCCGGATGCAGAAGAACGATTTAGCTTGATTAACTGTCCTACACTCCTGTTTTGGGGGCTTGAGGATGTAGAACAATTTGAAAGACTGGGTTTATCTAAAGCTAAGGATAGATTTTTTGTAACAAAAGCAATTCCTCATGGCAAAGTTGTTGAAATCGAAGGTGGGAATATATGTATGATGAATCAGATGCCTGAAGAAATGGCCAAAGTAGTTATTGATTTTCTAGATGAAACAGGTGATTAACGTTATGGGAAAGAACCATTTTGAAGTCATTATTCTTAATACTTAAAAGCGATCTACATAGGATAAAACGGTTCCAACTTTTGAGAGATCTCGATCAACTCTGATAAAGGCTAAACAGCCATCATCTGTTATGTGTCTAGGAAGAATATCAAAGCTGGGACAGTACCAAAAATAGTCTTTTGTCACTCGGTAATCTTCTAGGTCAATATATCCAGCTAAGCAATACCCTTCTTCATTATAGCATTGAATCA
>JAAHGL010000348.1 GCA_010692635.1 Symploca sp. SIO2C1
TGATATTCTTCCTAGACACATAACAGATGATGGCTGTTATGTGTCTAGGAAGAATATCAAAGCTGGGACAGTACCAAAAATAGTCTTTTGTCACTCGGTAATCTTCTAGGTCAATATATCCAGCTAAGCAATACCCTTCTTCATTATAGCATTGAATCATGGAATAATGACCATCATAATGAGGCAAGACAGCAATTAACCATACCCCACCGCCATTACTATCTTTTCTGAGGTACTTCTTTTTGGCAACTTCAAATTGTGTTGTTTCTGTTTTTCCCCAAGGTACAATTTTGCTATCCAATGCAGGAATAAACTCATTGATCCTAGCATCGGGTAGATCCCATTCTGAGGCTTCATATCTCAAGGGAACCGGTCCATTTTCCATCCAAAGAATTTCTACTGTTTCATCTCCTAATACTTTCCAAGGACCAACCTTAACTCCAGCAGGGATAAAAGAGTAACCATGCTTATCTAACTGCCATTCCCCTACTTGGATTACCCCTTTGAGGACAAAAATCTCTAAATCAGCCGTAAATATCCCTGCGGGTGCTTGAAATTGGGAGGGTAGAGTAACCTTTGATGTGGATGCGCCACACTCATGCCAAGATAATAATTGCTGTGTTCCCAGTAGGAGATTTTCTGGCATGCCATTGATGCGCCACTCCGAAGTTACTACAGTATTCGAGTCAAATAATTGGTATTGACGAGGCACGTACTCTGAGGAAATTGCTGTACTTCTACCGGATAGGTTCATGCGCCCCCTACCATCTCCACCCCAGTCTTCTTTGATCGATTCTACTTGAGGTTCAGCATGAAAATTTTCTTGGTTTTCACCCATCCGCCTATAGTCTCCTAATAAAGTGTATCTTGTGATGATTTGTGCCCATCTTAAAACTAAAGATAAGACTACAATTTAATTTATTTATGTATGCTTTTGCAATGACATAGTAGAACTTCCTAGATTGAGCAAAATAAATTGATTTTACGGGAACATCCCAAAATTACAAAAATGGGACGATTCCGATTTTACTGCTAATCTCTTATTAAACAAACTTTGCCTACCTTACCCTTATGAAAGTTGCACTGGTAACTGGAGGAACTCGTGGTATAGGCTTAGCCATTTCTCGCAAGCTTGCGAGTGAGGGTTTCAACCTTGTCCTTGGATACAGCTCCAATCACGAAGCCGCACTCGCAGCCAAGAACGAGTTGGAAAAGTCTAACATCCAGGTTGTGACAGTAGCAGGAGACATTAAGAAACCAGCAACAGTTGATGAACTTTTCCAAGCATTAGAAGACAACTTCAACAGCCAATTGACGGCTTTTGTTCATGTGGCTGGCTATGCCATCACCGCTACCCTGCCTGAAGGATTCACCTTTGAACAATATCAGGAGGCTCAGGAAGTCTACCCGAAAGCTTTTTTAAGATGCATGGAGAAAGCTTTAAATTACATGAGTGATGGTGAAGGTAGGATAGTAGTTATCTCTGCTAGTGGTATCCACAACCCAGGTAAAGTATATGCTATGGCTGCTCCGGCTAAAGGAGGAATGGAAATACTTGCTAAACACTATGCTATAGCGATCGCTTCACGGGGAATTACGGTTAATATTGTCACACCGGGCTACATCAAGACTCAGGCATGGGATGGATATCTAGAGAAGCTGCCCTACATTGATAATTTGCCATCAAACGCTACTCCCATGGGAAGATGGGGTCAACCCGATGACGTGGCTCCATTAGTAGCTTTTCTTTGTTCAGAAGAGAGTGGATTTATCACAGCTCAACACATTTATGTTGATGGTGGACTAGGACTTTCCTTATTTTGGAACATTCATCGTCTGAGTGAAAATATTAATTGATTATAGCGTTTCTTATTTAGATGAGGTACAAAGATCCTGGTTTTTGGGAATTGGGAATTGGGAATTGGGAATTGGATCTGTACCTCACGGATGCGAGAACTGCTATAGACAATAGGAGTCACAATTTGTCAGTTAAAGAAGCAGGTTCAAAAATTGATAATGAACAATGGATAATGGATAATTACCTCTCCTTGAAACAAGAGGATTGAACTTAAGAAAAATATTTTCTTTTTATTTTCTTCATAAATGAAGAAGTCTTAGACCAAATTAACCAATTATCAATTATCAATTATCAATTATCAATTATCAATTATCCATTGATAAACACCTTTCTTGGAAAGACCATTTTAAACACCTTTTGTCCTCAAACTCAAGGACTCCTTGGCTCTCGGAGTACCTCCAGGTAACTTCGGGTTGAGAGTCCAGTTTCATTACAAGACAGACAACTTTACTTTTAGTTGATAGTAAGCCTTGAACTTCCAATATACCACGAGGATAACGCTGACCAAATTCAGGTGCATACCAAGATTGGGAGACACTAGCATCAAGCCATTGCACTTCGTCATCGGTTGCTAAACCCAAAACCTTAAAATACACAGAAGTTTTCTCTAACCGACATTCGTATACTTCTGTATCTGGATGATAATTAAGAACTAAACCAGGGGCAAAATGGAATCTTGAGATGTAATTGGTATCAAGGAATGTTTCTAGGTAATCAATAATAACTATCTCCCTAGTTCCTAAACCAACCCAGCGATGATGTAGGGTATTAAGGGGAGGTTGAGTATAACCGTTATGAGCTGCACTTACCCATTGCCAGTCTTGAGAATTTCCAGATTGGATATTAAAAGGTTGGGCTTTATTACCGACGCGGAAACTACCCCAAATTTCTGATTGGTTTTGATTGGCAATGCTGATAGTATTGTGGGCTAGGGTACTCCGTTCGCGATCGCGAATATCACCTGCTGTGTATTCACTAGTTCCTGTATCAACGATAATGGGTTGACCCTGGAAGTATACATCTATAGTCAGGCAATCAGCATGGGCATGGGGGGGGAGTTCCTGGGGACAAGGTAAAGCACAGTCAAAGGCTAATTCTATACCATTGCTATGGCGCAGAATGTAGTAGCCGGAATCGGGAAAACAGGAAGTATCCCAATTGTGTAAATCGTAAACCGAAGCTGGGAGAGCTGGGGGAGCTGGGGGAGCTGGGGGAGCTGAGGGAGCTGGGGGAGCTGAGGGAGCTGAGGGAGCTGGGGGAGCTGAGGGAGCTGGGGGAGCTGAGGGAGCTGAGGGAGCTGAGGGAGCTGAGGGAGCTGAGGAAGCTGCGGAGGAGAAGTCTGCTATTTCTGAGAGTTTGGGCAAGAGAGTATTTCTGCCAAAATGGGATGCTTCCGGAAAACTCCCAATTGGAGATTGAGAAATGTTTGGTTTTGCCTGCTCATTAGTACTTATAGAAGTATGAGCAGCACCAAGTAATTTTTGATGTAGTGCATCAGTAACAAGCCAAACCCTCTTCCCTTTTGCCTTCTGCCTCCTGCCTCCTGCACTCTGCCTTCTGCCTCTTCCCTTTTGCCTCCTGCACTCTGCCTCCTGCCTCCTGCCTTCTGCCTTATTTCCTAACAGCTGACTAACCCAACTAGTTACTTCATCTAGGGATTGAACTCCGTTATATGCTGCATCATTCCAAAGGGGATAGGTTCCCTGAGCTAAGCGAATACCTAGAGCAAATTGCAGCATTTGCCCTAAATAATCAAGTATGATCTCTGGAACAGTCCATCCAGCACTCCATAAACAGGCTACTGACTCGGCAACCAAGTTCATAACGATCAGATGATACATGGGACTGCGCTCGTAGTGGCAGCCATCGGACAGGATTTGCTTAGATAGCTGTTGAGAGAGCTGATTAACTGCTATTTGGACAAATGTCTCTGCATGAGGATGGCTAAAGTTTAAACCGCCAATAATCAGAGCCCGGAGGTTTTCGAGGAGATGATTTCCTCCAGCAAAATATTCCTTGTGGCGATGGAGATAATTCAGCTGATGCCAAAGTGAAGTTGCGATCGCAGAATTTCCTAAACTGGGAATAGCTCGGATAGCATAAGTCCAGTTAACAATCCGTAAAGAAGTGGTGTAAGGATGCCAGCCATCGAAGGAATAGAGGGGATTAGCTGCTATCCAATCAGAGATTAGGTGTTGGAGCTTACCCAAGCTATAACTATCTATTTCCCCTTGTCCATATGCTACTAGGAGAATATCCCGAATCCAGTCAAAGTAATGAAGGTGAAATTGCCAGAGGCGGGAATAGCTGGAACTATTCCAGGTAATGGGGAAGTCTAGTTCTCTGGTTTGATTGAGAAAGGTAAAAGTATAGCTATCTGCTGATGGATTAACGGAAGGTCGATTATTAGCTAACTCTAGCTCCTTGAGATAGCCTTGGCGTAGAGTAGGAGTTGGTAGCAGTTTTCCTAAGGCTAAGGGGTAGCGTAGGGATAAAGGTAATTGAGGAAGCGATCGCTTTTTGATTTCAAACTCTACCCGTGCTGCTAGTTGATGGGGTGGTATATCCCTAATTGTGCGCCACCAAAGACCAAAGTTCAAAGTTTTGCTGTCTCCGCATCCATTGTCAATTTTTGAAGCAGCAAGCCCTAAGTAGGGCTTGCGCATGAATCTCGAAGCTATACCAGACAGGGCTTTCAATCATGTTGGTCAAAATAGTCCAAGGTTTTTGAGCCCATCGATGCAATTTCCACAGCACCTTCGTTGAGATTAACTCAAAACTTGTTACTTTTTACTTGTTACTTGTTACTTATTCAGCAAACCCTAAGTAGTCGCCGTGTAGTATTGAGAATAGTAGCTATTGTTGCTAGTAGTATAGTTTTTGATGCCATTAGCCACAACACCTAGGACTCGAGCATGAGACATTTTTAAAGCGGATAAAACTTGTGTCACCACAGCCCGATAGGTTCTACCCATGCCCACAACTAAAACCATACCATCTGTATGAGCAGCCAATAGTCTAGCATCTGCTAAACCTAGCATAGGAGGGGCATCAAAGATTACCAGGTCAAAAGGGCTCCTTTGGTTGGGTAGTGGGTTCTGCTGGGATGGCAGTTTGGAAGATGTGGGCCAGTTTGTTTAAGGCCTGGAGTTGTGTGTATCCAACAGT
>JAAHGL010000349.1 GCA_010692635.1 Symploca sp. SIO2C1
TAGTTGACTTATTGGTGGTCTAGCTCGACTCGGAGAAGGTCTTATACTCAGAAAGCTTAGCTATCGTCATGAGAAAAGAAAAAATACACGGCGCATAAATGCGCCTTCGCTACATCCCACCCTTAAAAGTGGTGGGCTTTGCTCGATGTTCTGTAATTCGGCAATAATATTGGATGCACAACAGCTTACCATCTCCAAGCATTTTAATTGCCTATGACCACTGTTGCCATAGATTTTGGAACAAGCAACACAGTTGTCTGCATCTTAGAATCTGACACCCAATCCCCCAAAAACCTAAGGTTTAATCAACTCTCTCGCATCTTCACAAAGAAGACAGCCACAGGGGAAGTGGAAGATATTCCGGTTGTGCCAACATTAGTGTTTGTTAAAAGCAAAGATGAACTATTGTTGGGAGAACAAGTTCGCGCACAACGTTTGGGATTTGCCCAACCAGAACGGTTATTCAAAGCCTTTAAGCGCGACTTGGCAACAGATTTTCAAACCCCACCCAGGCAGATAAATGGCAACAGCTACAATACCAAGTTAATTGCAGAATTTTTTCTCCAAGCTATCTGGCAACAGTTACCTCAACAAGAGGTACATGCTGAGAAGATCATTTTTACTGTACCAGTAGGAGCATTTGAACGATATTTAGATTGGTTTCGAGACTTAGCAACCAGACTGAAGGTTGCTGAGGTTCAGCTAGTAGATGAATCGACCGCTGCTGCTCTTGGTTATGCTGTCAAACGTCCTGGTTCTCTGGTTTTAGTAGTAGATTTTGGTGGTGGCACTCTGGATTTAAGCTTGGTGCGCACTGCTAGTAATACTTCCCAAGCATCCTTGAGTCAGGGAAGTACACAGAAGGTGTTACAAGCGCAGGTACTAGCGAAGTCAGATGCCTATGTCGGTGGCATTGATATTGATACTTGGATTGTGGAGCATTATCTTCAGCAAATTGGCTCTTCACGAGCAGAAGTTGAGGGAGTTGGTTGGCAAAATCTCTTGGAAATTGCTGAGAAGCTGAAGATTAGACTCTCAATAGCTGAGTTGGCAAAGGAGAGTTGGTTTGATGATGAAAACTTCATTGCTCACGAGTTACAGTTAAGTAGGGAAGAATTAGAAGAGATTCTCGAATCCCGCCAGTTGCTAGAACAACTTCGACAAGCTTTGGATGAGGTATTAGCGATCGCTTTTTCTCAGGGTATCAGCAAATCTCACATTGAGCAGGTGCTGTTGGTGGGGGGCAGTTGTTTAATTCCAGCAGTGCAGCAGTTAGTAATTTCCTATTTTGGTAGGCATCGGGTAAAGCTGGATAAACCTTTTGAAGCAGTAGCTCATGGAGCTTTAGCTTTGAGTCAGCTGGTAGAGGTGGATGATTACCTCCATCATAGTTATGCCATTCGCCTTTGGGAACCTTCTATTAAGACTTATTCTTATTTATCCCTCTTTGATAAAGGGATGAAGTATCCCTGTAAACGTCCCGAACCCCTGATACTGCAAGTAGCAAATGAGGGACAGCGGGATATTCGTCTGGATATTGGTGAGATAGCAGAGGTATCCCGAGCAGAAGTTACTTTTGATGCTCAAGGACGTATGAGCAGTAGTCAGCTGCATCAACATGTCGAATATCGCTCCTTGGAGAGTCAGCATCAGCAAGTATGTGTGGCGCGTCTTGATCCCCCAGGAGAGGAGAAGAAAGACCGGATTTCCGTGAATTTTGAAATCGATAAGGAGCGAGTTTTGTTAGCTACAGTAAGAGATTTGTTGACGAAGCAAGTGTTAGTAGAGAATAAAGCGATCGCTAAACTATATTAAGCTCGTTATTTGTTGTTGGTTGTTGGTTATTGGTTGTTTGTTAAAAAAGACAAATAACTTTCTAACAAACAACCAAACTGGGCAGCTATCCCTCACATACTTCAGAAGGAATGAGCTTCCTGCCGCTTTCTGTGATAGCAAATCGCCCTATTTTACCCCCATTATCTTCTCCCCCAGCTCCCCCAGCTTCCCCATCTCCCCATCTCTGCCTTCTTAAGATCTTTCAGCTGCGATCGCTAATTTTACCCCCTTTACCTGACGCAAGCTATCCATTACACCCACTACTCGACCATGAGCTACAGTTTCATCAGCATTGATGATTACCAAAGATTCAGAATTGGGCACAACCATAGAGCTTACCTGATCTCTCAGCTGTTGTAACTCAACTAACTGACCATTGAGACGAATCTCACCATTAGGGTTAATTGTTACTTTAATTGTCGATTGGCGCTGAATTTCTGCTGTTGCTGCTGTTGGTAAGTTAACTGGCAACCCTTCCGAACGAGTTAAATACAAGGTTGAAATGATAAAAAAGGCAAGAATGGAGAAGACTAAATCAATCATCGGCACGATGTTGATTTCTAGAGGATTGTCTGACTCATCAGGAAGACGCATAGTTAGGTGTTAGGTGTTAGGTGTTAGGTTTTAGGCATGGCTTGCTGCATGAGTCTATAAGCTATACCAGACAAGAATTTAAATCCTTTTCAAGCAAAACTTAGTCTAAGGTTTTTGAATCTATCGATACCAAAACCTTGCACTTTAACCGGGAAATCCCTAATGAATTCTTAACTCATTACTCATTACTCATTACTCATTACTTCAAAACCCGAATCAATCGACTCGATGAGGCAAGCCCTAGGTATACCTAAAATAATTTAAAATTAACACCAAAGAAAAAGCCCTCATCCTGAGCATTAGTACCACGGTCATCTAAATCAATAAAGGGATAGCTATAGCCGAGACGGATATTAAAACCTGGCATTGGCTCCCACAACAATCCCAAACCTGCACTAACTAAAAAAGTCTGACTTGGTAGTGGATCTGGATTATCAGAATTATTCCAAACTTGACCCATATCGACAAACGGCACTAATTGAAAAATAGGGACTCCCCCTTCATCCCGTTCCAAAGTGATACGATCTTCAATGGAAAAGCGAAACCCATTGTCTCCAGAACGAGCATTTTGCCGATAGCCTCTGAGGGATTGTCCACCGCCGATGACAAACTGCTCGGATGGTAATAGACTATCAGGAGTAAGTTGTAAATCCAGGCTCATGAGCACCAGATTATTGTCATCAAGACGCTGCACCCGCTGCATTTGACCCAACCAGCTGAAAAAATGACTATCAGGAATAGGCGACGAATTAGTTGTAGCATCAAATAAACCTGTACCAAAGTTAAATTGGGATCGCGCTGACCAAGCTCCCTGGGAATCTCGTCTGATATGATCTTGTCCAAACCGAAATACACTGGTGCGAGTCACCCCATCTGCCTCAGCACCAATGCTAAAGGGCTGAGGTATGTTATCAAAGATAAAGGTTTGACCGTCTTTGTAACTAAATCCGACCGATAGAGCAAATTCCTCTCTGGGAGTGCGAATCAAAGGTTGGCGAAAGCTAAGCTCATACAGTTCCGATTCTCCTGTAATACCCAAGTCATCGAACTGTGGATCAGTGATTTCATTACGATCAATTACGGTACGTAGTTGTAAAGTCCCATTCATTGGATTGATGGGAAGACGATAACTCAAGTCCCAAATATTTGACCCACCGGTAGTAGAACGATAATAGGAGGTAGCTAGATCATCTCCAATGCCACTTAAGTTAAGGTAGCCTAGGGAGATGCCGAACCGCTCAGAACCTACACTAGGAGGAGAATTGTTATCTATACTCAAGTTAGCAGAAAAAGCCTTAGCTTCCTTCACCCGCACAATTAAAATACTTTCACCCAGTTGGGAACCAGAGCGTAGGCTAGATTCTACATTCTCTAATAGGGGGTCGGCTCTGAGCAAACGCAGTTGATCTTCGATCCTATCAACTCGCAGTGGTGTGGTTACTCCTAGGTTAATGCGACTCTTAATATAGTTAGGATCAAGTCGTTGGGTACCTTCAACCTGAATTTCACTCAAGCGACCTTCAATAACCTGAATCTTAACAACACCATCAACAATTTCCTGATCTGCCAAGACGGCACTAGAAGTGATGTAACCATGATCTAAGTAGAGTTGATCAATAGCATCAGTAACACTTTGAAGTTCGGTAAGGCTAACAGAACGTCCTTCCAAAGGTTCTGTAAAAGGAGTAAACTGCTCTGGAGTAAAAACTGTACTTCCAATCACCTCAATTTTGCGGACAGGAATCATCTCGTTTGGTTGTTCTATATCTGGCGAGTCAGTGGGAGATTCCTGGGTAGGAGGGGGTAATACAGGCTCAGTTTCGCTGGAGTCAGGGGGTAGAAGTTCAGTTTCCGGAGCCGGTTGCAGAAAGCGCTCCCGGTTGGGATCAGCTTGCTGTGCTAGATGCTTAGATTCAGCTGCTTCTGGTAATGCTGCTATAACTGCCAGTCTATTGGTTGAGAAAAGATTAGCGAACAGCATAGCACTGGGAATAGAAGCACTAAGGCTCCAAATGAAACTTTTTGAACGCAACATATATAGTTGGGATTGTTGATGATTAATGCTGGTTTTCTACTGGTTGTTTTTTTCACCACTGATTGCTGGCTCTCACTTCCATTTTCTGGCAGCTGAAAATTAAAAATTCTTAACTTATCGTCTAGCAATCCTATCTGAGTTGTGAAAAAGATATTTTTAGTCAAAGAGATTCATCAATTGGTTCTATCTCAAGAATGATTGAGTCTGTTTATATATGTGATACACAACTTGCCTTTGAATTTCCGGATCAATTTTTAATTTTCAGAGAAATTACTGATATTACATACTTTATGTAGTACAGTTATCGGTATTTTCGTAACTTTTAATGATAGAGTAAAAAGTTTTGATACATAATAACAAACATCTAAAGTCGTGACAGAGATCCTGGAAGGAGAGCGAAAGGGGAAAGGCTTAACTATAGGTTTCTTTCACTTTTAACTTTTAACATTTTTCCTATTGATTAAGTCAGCCATTGTTTTTTTATTCCTATCTATCATTTGGGGAGAATCCCATTGAGTGTAAATTCATGATTCGTAGTGCAGGGATCCCACCTGCAA
>JAAHGL010000035.1 GCA_010692635.1 Symploca sp. SIO2C1
GTAAAGAGTGTACTATCGCTTGCTGCACAACTCTTTGAGGCAATTAATTGAAGTGAAAGTAGCTCTTAAAAATCTGCTTACTTTTACCTCATATTCGGAATTTAAGCGGGTGTTTCCCTACGATGGTGCAAGGTTTTTGTATCGATGGGCTCAAAAACCTTGGACTTTTTTGGACTGCTGCATGATTGAAAGCCTTCTCTGGCATAGCTTCCACACTTATTCAGCAAACCCTACCTATTGGTTACGTTGGTGGGATGCATCTGGCAATTTATTGCCTTGGGCAGATGAACAAATAGCACAAAGTTTACAGCAAGGTATTGAAAAAGGAAAGTTGGCAATAATCACTCGTCTGTTGACAAAAAAATTTGGAACAATAGAACCGGATGTACAAGCAAAAATTAACCAGTTATCTGCAGTTGATTTAGATGCATTGAGTGAGGCATTATTGGATTTTGTCGATGTATCAGCTTTATCAAGTTGGTTAACCCAGCGTTAAGAGTAAGGGAGAAGATGAAAGCTACCGCTACTGTGGGCTAGCTTTATTGGTACTGCTTTAACAGTGACTGAATCAGTTTTTCAGAGGCAAAAAATGTAGTTTGCTGAAGGCGAGCAATTATATCGGGAAAGTCAATAAGATTTTTAGGAGAAGTATCTGACACAACAATCATGTTAATTGCCGTTTCTCTTGCGGAGAAACTTCGCCGAGGACTGAGAGCGCAGCAAGCAGTTTTCCTTCTTGTTGTAGTTGCTTGTGAGTTTGCCGATCTTCCTCAAAATCGGTTTCGTTGTATGCTAAATGAATACCTTTAGATTTGAGAAAAGCATCGACCTCTAGGCGAGTATTCATCCCGAGGAGTTCTCGCACTTTACCCGCGCTAATTGAACCTTCCCGATAAGCTTCGACGATGATCGCTTCTAAGGTACGACGCTCTAGATTACCCCATTTATCTTCTAGATAACGAGCCATGTTATCTGGCAATGAAATTCTAATTTCCATACAATTATGGCTCCAATTGGATTGACTAACGTCAGTTATCCGCTAAAAAAATAGTAGCATCAACCTAATTTTCATATATTTATTTTATTATCCCTCTTCTGTCAGACTCCAAAAAATGGGGTCAAAACCTGATTCTCTCGTTAGGTGTCGTTGGCTGTAATGACAGAATTTATCATAATTTCGGAAAGTGACAGAAGAGGGATGGGGCTTAAACCCTTGTCATAGCTAGGTCAACTGTTTACAACCTATTTAGCTCCATCACGCAACTACTAAGTGTTGCTCCACCACACTAACCAGTTGCGATGTCCAGTACTGAGCCAGTTCAAGACTAACAGCTTCCACCATCACACGGATAACTGGTTCCGTACCAGAGGCACGCACCAGAATTCTTCCTTGGTCTCCCATTGCTGATTGACCTTGGGCGATCGCATTTTTGAGAGCATCACATTCTTCCCACTGTAGGCGGCGCTCCCGGTCTTCTACCCGGACATTGTGCAGTAACTGCGGGTAGGTTTGGAAGCTCTGGTCTACTAGCTTAGTTAAGGAAACACCTGATTGGCGTACCAAAGATGCCAAATGTAGGGCAGTCAGCAAACCATCACCACTGAAACTGTAGTGGTGGCAGAGAATATGTCCTGATTGCTCACCGCCTAACATCGCCCCAGTTTCCAGCATTTGAGCCTGAACATACCGGTCCCCCACTTTGGTGCGCATAAATTTACCACCCAACTGCTGCCAAGCACGCTCAAAGCCCAAATTTGCCATTACTGTAGCAACAATCAAATCTTCCGGCAGTTTATCAGTCTGACGTAAAGTTTGACCCCAGAAATAGAGAATATAATCTCCATCTACGACTCGACCCTTTCCATCTACGGCCATTACCCGGTCCGCATCACCATCAAAAGCAAAGCCGATATCCGCTGAATGTTCCTGCACGGCTGCGGAGAGGGTCTGGAGGTGAGTCGAACCACAATTGACATTAATGCGATCGCCATCTGGTTGGTTGTGCAAGCAGATTACTTCTGCTCCCAACTCAGCAAAAACTTGCTCTGCTATCTGCACACAAGCTCCCCAAGCCAAATCGAGTACAATCCGCATGCCTCGTAAATCTGTCCCTGATTTCAGAGGAGTATGCAATGATTGAACATAATCCGCGATCAACTCAGGTCTAGGATAATGCTTACCCCAACCATTGGTGGCTAGAGCATTACCAGCCAAACCTCTTAAACCCTGTTCAATTTTCTTTTGCAAGGTCGTTGAAAGCTTCGTACCTTGTGAGCTAAAAAACTTAATGCCGTTGTCTTCTGGAGGATTATGACTTGCAGAAATCATCACCCCCCCTATTGCTTCAGTAATAGCGGTGAGATAAGCAACGCCAGGAGTTGGGCATAACCCTAAGTTCCACACTTCCAACCCGGCAGATGTAAGACCTGCAGCCAGAGCCATTGCTAACATATCACCTGAGTTGCGGGAGTCTTGTCCCATAATCACTGGACCAAGCGTTGATGCTTCCTCACGCAATACTTGACCCGCCCAAAAACCAACTTTTAATGCTAAATCTGCACTCAGCAGTTCTCCTGCTCGTCCCCGGATACCATCGGTGCCAAACAAGGCAGTTTTCGGTAGTACCAGTGGATGATTTGTAAGATTGAGATCTTTTGACGAGTCCTGCTGACGTCTGTAGGATTGCTCAACAAAAGCCAAATTCTGAGTTCGTATAGGGGATGTAACCATAATTTAATTTTCCTCACACAACCACACACTCATAGTGGAGGATAATAACACTTTCTTCCACCAATGGATTTATCCGTCTTTACAAGGGGAGTAGGCTATTGCAGCTCAGCGGAAATAAGTGACTCAGTTAAAAATGTTAAAAAGCTTCTACAGTAAGCTTTCTTCCTTTCTGCCTTCTGCCTCCTGACTCCTGCCTGCTGCCTTCTTGTACTAGTGCAGCACGGCAAAAGTAACTGACCAGTTTGAGATCGTTAGAATCCTTACTCTATAAGCATTCTAAATTCTAAATTCTAAATTCTAAATTCCGCGGAGCGGCACTAGCTTAGCCAGGAAGAGAGGTCTCTTTGGATTAAATCTTGTAGTTTGAGGATATCTTCACGATAAAGGGCTACAAGTTGCTGGCGGTCTTCTGATGCAAGTAGAGCTTGTTGCTTATCTTTTGAGTTGATCTTGATTAAACTAGAACGAATACTCTCCTTGAGAGTAGGTGGCAATAAATATTTCAGGATAGATGATACAATTGTTTTAGAGCGGTTTTTTTTTCGTAAAATAGTATTAACAAATTTAATTTTAGGTACTTGCGCTACCTGATATTTCTTAGAAGTATCAGGATGAAAATTATCGTCTACTCCAATAAATTGATACATGTCCTGCATTAAGGCTACTGGATTATTACATAAATCATCGTAGAGATATATTTTAATTTGTTCTTGGCTAAAGGTATCAAAATAATGTTTGAGGGGAGTATAATAAAAACCCTTTCTGATAGTAAACGATGAATTGGCTTTAAATTTTATCTGTTCCGCTAAGCTTCTTCCGTTACCAATCCCATCTCGGATGTGCATCAGGTAATCAGAGTGAGCTCTATCTGCAGGATTCCGAAGTATAGCAATCATTTTAGCCTGAGGCAAATAATGTTGTATTAATTCAGCTGAGGATAGATAATGAAACAGATAATTAGGAGAAGCTTCTCCGATGGCAATTTCATCGTTTACATCTTGGAAAAGTTGAGAATATTTGTCAAATGTATCAATTTTACTTTTCTTTCTTTTGTTTCTTGGATCAGGAGGAATTTTACTCCAATCTTTTTCTAAAAAATTGGTTTCCTTCACTGGGCTCATATAAATTTGAGGATGTTGCTTTAAGTACTGATAAATGGAAGTTGTTCCTGCCTTCTGAATACCTATAATGAGAAAGGTTGGTAGTTGCATCAAATTTACTTTTGTTTATTAATCATCAAATTCAGGATAAATATCCTTTTCAAAGATTTCCTTAATCCAATTAGGCAAGAAGTAAGCAGGACTGTTAATATCCATATCCTTGCGGAGATCCACTTTATAATTTGTATCCCGTGAACTAATTGAGGGAATCCAAGCTGAATGGAGAGGAAAAGCAAATTTAACCTGCTCGTGATTCAACTTAGTAATTGGGCCTGCGGCAAGATTTCCTGCCTGCCAAATCCAAAATTCAGATCCACTAGGAGCACTTACCATAGCCACAATGTACCCTTCAAGTTCATCAGTTTGCCCTTGCTTAGGAACATAAATAGGGGTATTTACATCATAACCTCGTTCAATAGCCCATGAATCTTTGACTTTCATCTCCACTGGGGACCATCGCAAAATACCTGCTCCTTTCCAATCAGGTAAATCTTCTACTGGTACTTCACGAAAAGGATGATTTTCGTATAATTTAACTAATCTTCGCGGGGTAATCTCACTAACATATCCACAATAATTTACCCAAATATTCTGAAACTTTGTGGGAGAAGTACCTTGAATTCCTCGATATGTCGGGAGTGCAACAGCCCAATATTCGTCGAATAAACAAGGCTTGTGCTCGATATCACCTGTTTTGGCATTAACCACGCACTTACCAAAACCCTGTTTGTCATATACACCAGGAGGAGAGCCATAAAAAGCAGGTGGAATAGGCTCAAATAACGTTGGCCATCTTTTGTCTGAACCCTGGAGCCACTCACTAACATCATGACCAGATGCTAACACCAAATGCAATACCAAATTCTCTCCATTATTATCTTCGTAATCAGCATAGAAATGAACACATTCGTGAGGTATTTCGATATGCTGGGCAATAGCTTGATCATTCTGAAGCTCTGCTCGCGGTACTAACCAAACTTGATTATAAGCTGATTGTGGTTTGGCTTTCACGTCAGGATCTAACATTCTTAAATATTCGATGCGAAAAGCTGTGTCGATAATAACAACGTAGTTTTTAGTAATCGCTATCTGGTGCGTAGACTGCTTAATTACAACTGGTTTATTCGTTCTCTTATCAATTATTTGGGTTCTATTGAAACGACTTTTGCCATCCCAAACATATATATATGCATCCGGTTCAATTACTCCGAAACTCGGAATCTCAAAAATGCAATTAATTATAAATACTTCTTTTGTATCCTCATCGTAAGCAGTATGAGCTCCACTCATATGCATAGGAAAAATCCAGGGAATTTTAATATCCCCAACACCTGGTATGCCATTTATTTCTAAAGGAACCCACTCTGAACGTTCGCCTATAGGTGTAACTGGTTTTAGGGTTTCTAAGTCAAACTCAAAAGGACGTCCTGAATCAATGGTGGCAAACATACGCCAAGAGTCATTATCAGGATCTTTGAAAGCTTGAAGTCCTGTATTACATTGGTTTTGTACACCTAGTCTAGGGCTTAAACGAGCCAAACCTCCTAGATTACGAAATTTATATAATCCCCCAAACAACAATTTTCGCCAATTGGTTAAGTATGTCCACCAGGGCTGCTCGTTAATTTTTTGATCGCAGATGACAGAAGGCGTCCGAAATTGTTCGCTCTTGAGATGAATTTGTCCGCTTTGAAAATCTAAACGATATAGTTGTGCATAACCATTAAACCAAGGAATATCCCCATCTTGAGGTGTTGGCACTAACCAAAAAGCATGTCCCTCAAGATCTGAGGGTATTTCTCCCTCAATTACCTTCATCTCTAGATCAAGGGAAGCTGTATTTTGTTCGCGAAGGTTATTGGGGAAGTCAGTTGAGCGTGTTACTGCCATGTTTTTCTACCTCAATGAGAAATACTATTCTTTTTGAGCCACTCCCACGGCTATAAGCGCGTGGGATTCAGGCATCAGACAGAGATTGCAGGCTGAGCCTGTCTGACATCTCCTACGCCTAGGGTTGAACTCCCAACCATGCAGATATTTAATGCCGCATTTTCATCGCGGTCATTAACCGATTGACAAGATGGACACCGCCAACGTCTAATTGATAAATCCAGCTCATCGAGAACATGACCACAGCAAAAACAGGTCTTACTAGATGGATACCAAGGGTCAATATAAATAATTTGCTTTCCTTTTTTGTGAGCTACCCACTCTAGAATTTGGAGGAAGTCGCCTAACCCTAAGTCATTAACCTTGCGTCCCCATAGACGTTGCATTCCCTTGAGGTTTAGAGTCTCAAAGCATAACACATCAAACTGGTCGGTCAACTTGTGAGCAAGTTTCCAAAACCAGTCTCGCCTACGATTGCTAATAGCTTCATGACAACGAACTAACTGCTTTCTGGCTTGTTCTCGGTTAGTTGACCCTTTGTGCTTTCTAGAATGCTGCTTAGACGCCGAACGTAGTGCGCTTAAGGATGAGTTTAAGAACTCAGGAGATTCAATCTTGAACCCTTCAGAGCAAGTGAGAAACGCCTTCAACCCAAAGTCAAATCCAGCTATTTTACCAGTCTCGGAAATGACTGCTGGTGTTGAATATCCGTCAACGACTACGATGAGAAACAGCTCACCTAACGCTGTGCGCTTGATGGTTAGCGTTTTGAGAGTTCCCTCGATTTCCCTAGAGTTCCAGTATTGATAAACTCGACTTCCTATCTTGATTCGATTACCTCCTAAAAACTTGTATCCGGCTTGCTTGAGGGTGAATGATTTGTACTTTTTGACCTTCTTGAATCCCGGCGGTCTTACCCCCTTGTTGTGGTGCTTAAAAAACAACTGGTAAGCTTTATCAATTCGTTGGCAAATATCTTGAACAGCTTGAGAACCTACTAACTGCCAAAACCGATTGTGTTTTCGCAACTTAGCAATATGTTTCTGGAGTCTGGCACAGTTCAAGTGTTTGCCCCACCAACGATAGTACCGACGATGTAGGGCAATGCAATGGTTGTAGATTATCCCAGCGGCGTTGATGACCTGCTTGAGATAACGATTGCGCTTATGACTGTAGAGCTTAAACTTCAGAGTTTTCATATTGTCTATGATACAATGCACCGCATCAAAGGACGCACTGCCAGGTTCGGTGAGAAAAGAGTTTCCTGAATTAATCAAACTTCCCAGTATGTGGACAAGAGCCTATGCAAGTCTCAACAGCAGGTAATGTTGCCAGTTCGACCATCAAAAAGTACATTCAGGCTCAAGGGAAAGACTAACGGCACTTAAAAGTGCCTACGCTACATCCCACCCTTAAAAGAGGTGGGCTTTGCTTATTGTTCTGTAAATGAGAAATGCTATTTCTTTTTCAAAGACTAGCATCTGACAACAATTTTTCCATCGTTTCCCAGTTGATTCCTTGCTGAAGATAATGAGGTTCACTTGGGTTGTAGGGACTAGCAACTCGATCTATCTTGATAATCTTTGCCTGTGATGGTAAAACTGGCACATCTGGGTCAAAAGATGTTGGTCTCATTAAAGAGCTAGAAAAGCCTTTGTAAATTGCAATCTGGTCTTGAACACTGGCAATTTCCGCAGTGACAATCAAGACTTCCTGCGGATGCTTGATCGTGTATTGCTCTAAACGCCGTCCAATGGAATCAGTCATGGTTAATTTTTCATTTTGAATTTTTCAATTGACCAATTTTATTGTTCCATTGCTGAGCGCCCCTGCTTACCCAAGCGAATTAAGACGAAATAGCTTAAGTAAAGGACATAAAAGATTAGTCCCACAACACCGAGAAAACCCCAAACTCCGGGTTCAAACCTGTCTGTAAGAAACCACTCTCTAAAGACTAAAGGTGCTTCTGTCCAAACTTGGCAGAAATTAGTTTTGATTGCCCCTGAAACAAACGCACAACGCAGAAAAGGAATACTTGCGATCGCAACCAAGGTACAGTAGATGGTAATTGCCCAGCGCCAGGATGTTATTGCTAACTTTAGGGAACTTTGGGGCTGATCATCAATTTCGTCATTTAAATCAACCCAAAACCACAGAGAGATTGGGATCAAGATATAAGCACATAGACTGGAAACAAAACCAATCGGCCAAGCAGCAATCAAAATAAAAACAGTAATTGCTAGGAGACTCGCAACTCGCCAGTAAATGATCAATAGGCGAACCATTGCCTCCTTTTTTTTGATAAGAGCCCAAATCATTAGAGTTAAGGGTATGAAAACCATAAACAAGAGTGCTAACCGATAGTCTGTCCAAACTAAGGCTCTAAGAATTTCATCTTGCATTGCTTGTTGCCGAATTTACTTTGATCTATGTTATTCCAGTATTTACAGAATATGCGACCTCCTGAGAGGTCCAGCAAAAAACAAGCAGCTGAAAACCTCTTGGAGGGACTTCCAACTGCTTAGTTGATTTAGTGGTTGCATCCATGATGCAAGAAGAAAGCATCTGTGCGAGGCTTTAGGTAGGAAACATTGGGGATAATTGCTAAGGGAAGCAATACAGCTCAGTTCAGGGGAAAAAGGAACTAGTGCCGCTGCGCGGAATTTAGAATTTAGAATTTAGAATTTAGAATGCTTATAGAGTAAGGATTCTAACGATCTAAAACTGGTCAGTTACTTTTGCCGCGCTGCACTAGCATCAGCACTAATCCCCTGTGGCTGAATGTATTTCTTAGAAGCGCCCGACGGGCGGCTTACCACCCCCGATGAAGGAAAGAAATAAGCTCAAATTCTCTTTCCTCCTGACTCGGAGACTCAGTGTTTCTTCAGAGATTAGCCATTAGCCATTAGCCATTAGCCATTAGCTTTGAGCGTGTTTCTTCAGAACTATTGGAATTTAGTCTTCATACACCCGACATTCAGGGGCATCAGGGGTACCTTCACAATAGACTTCAAGGGAATTTTTCTTTGGGGCATTTTGTTGTTTATGTGATGCCTCAGCTTGTAGTTCTTCTACTGTATCCCAGGCAACAGCACACTCGGGGGAAGTTGCACCTTCGAGATCACAAACAGTACGAGCTTGTTCACGCTCTTGTTCAATTTTTTCGTCTATGTTATTGCTCATTGCTCTCCTTTTATGATTTTTGTATCAAGTAAACTCAACTTCTTAACGCTGATTCCCAGAATAGGGCGTTAAGTTGATCAGCAGATTAGCTAACACCCCATCTACCTAGTTGTACGCTTCAAACTTCCTGTTCCCAGAATAGGTATCACCGTACTAACTTTGTATAGCGTAAAACAGCACATTTTTGACAAGATTACTCTTTATTTTTTAAGATTTTGCCGAATTAGGCTAATTATTGCTTAGTTTTTTGTAAACTTAGCACCCTCATAAGTATATTAACTTATATAAAGACACAATTGTGTGCCAAATTAGGAAAAATTAGTGGGTTGACTTCCCTTGAGAGTTACAGTGTTGGAGTTATCATAAGGCTTTGAGTACTTGTAAATCCCCTCAATAAGCACTGGTGTTGGTAGTGAGTGTAGGTAAATGTGATGGCGAATCCAATTAAATGGGCAAATGCCTTATCAACCCGTCCGTCTCTAGAGGCGGCGGTAACAGAAGTGGTAGATCGTGTGGGAAGGTTATTACCAATGCCTGCCGATTTGGGTTTGGTGTTCATCTCTTCTGCCTACGCCAGTGAATATTCTCGCCTCATGCCTTTACTGCAAGAGCACCTATCGGTGCGGATGCTGATTGGCTGTGGTGGAAGTGGTATCATCGGCATGAACGCTCAGGGTAAAGCACAGGAAGTAGAGGAAGCACCGGCTCTAAGCCTCAGTATAGCTCATCTGCCTGATGTCAGCGTCCGTGCTTTTCATTTAGCTGCCGAAGATTTGCCGGACTTAGATAGTCCCCCAGACGCTTGGGTGAATCTAATTGGTGTCTCACCTCAAGAGCAACCTCAGTTTATTTTGTTAGCTGATCCTTTTTCTTCTAGTATTAATGATTTACTCCAGGGGCTAGATTTTGCTTACCCAGGTTCTAATAAAGTAGGAGGTCTAGCAAGTGCTAATGGGATGGGGGTTCAGAGTGGCTTGTTTTATTTCTGTGACCAAACACCACAGGCTAAGTCTCTTCATAGAGAAGGCACAGTCGGGATTGCTTTGAGCGGCAACGTTGTTTTAGAAACGATTGTGGCTCAAGGCTGTCGTCCCATTGGTCAAACTTATCGGGTAACTAAAGGCGAACGGAATATTTTGCTGGAATTGTCAGTACAGGAAGCGATGGGAGACATAACTGCTGATGAGCAGTCCCGTCCTCCTTTAGTCGTACTGCGAGATGTAATTCAAAATCTGAGTGAGGAAGATCGGCAGCTGGCGCAAAATTCTCTTTTTATCGGTATTGCTAGAGATGAGTTTAAGCAACAGTTGGGTCACGGAGACTTTCTCATCCGCAATATGTTGGGAGTAGACCCCAGAGTTGGAGCGATCGCTATTGGAGATCGTGTCAGGCAGGGTCAACGCATCCAGTTCCATCTCAGGGATGCCCGTACTTCTAAGGAAGACTTAGAATTGCTTCTTAAGTGCCACGAACAAAGAACTGCTAACACAGCAGATGCCTCTGGTGCTTTAATGTTTTCCTGTTTAGGACGAGGAGAAGGACTCTACGGAGAGTCGGATTTTGAGTCCCAATTGTTCCATCAGTATCTGAGCAACATTCCCCTAGGTGGCTTCTTCTGTAATGGAGAGATTGGACCAGTAGGTGGTAGCACTTTTCTGCACGGCTACACATCAGTTTTTGGTATTTGCCGTCAACTTTAGCATCAACCGCCAGAAGACCTGCTCTATCCACCTAACACTTAACACCCATTGGTGACAAGTTAAGGCAAAAATGTAGTTGTCAAGGGAGCTGGGGAAGCTGAGGAAGCTGAGGAAGAAGAATACAATTTTTCTGACCCCTTGGGTATTTCCATATATATGGTTTTTTGAGCCCTCAAGCACCATATATGGGAGTTGACAAAATGCACGACCGTTTAACTTGTCACCAATGCCTAACACCTAATACCTATGCAAACTGAGAATTACGACTTATTAAGCAAGCCCTAGTTCACTTTTTGAGTCACTTTACCGCTGTATCCAGGATGCAAATACCCTATTAGACCGTCATTAGCTTTGGCATCGTGAAAAGCCCAACCTACTACCTTATCTCCAGGCTTCAGTTGGCAGTGTTGTACATCTCCAGAGGGGATAAAGTACAGACCTGATTCCGAATTGCACAGCAATAGGCTCTCACCTTTTTTCACACAAGTTCCCTGAACTAATGTTGGCTTGAACTTTCGCAGCTGCTTGGGAATGTAAGTTTTTTTGCCGATGCCAGCTTGCGCTCTGGCTCTAGCTGCTTCATAGCCATCAAGACAGTCGAAATGCTTACTTTCTGTTTCCCAATTACCTTTGATTGGGACGTTGAAGTAAATCTTGACTAAAAAGTAGTATCTCCGGAACTCATAAGAGTAAACGTAATACCAGGGATTGATTGCCTTAGCTTGAGCCAGGTTAATCAATACACCCGAACTACTTTGAAAATATGAAGAAAGCATAATTTGAGAACTTTGACTAACTCAAAGGTGTCTATTGAAACCCTAAGAGATGTTGAAAGTTCTATACTAACTGAGTTTTTTGTACAAGCACGGGATATGACTAGTACCGCTGTGCGGAATAAAGAATAAAGAATTAAGAATTAAGAATACTTATAGACTAAGGATTCTATCGATAGAATTAGCTAAGATTCATCCAAATTGCATACCGTCACAAACTAAAAAAGCTATTAACAAAAAATGATAAATTTATTATCTACCTTGAGAAAGATAATAAACTGATTTTGGCTATATTTTATTTTTATATTGCACTACTTTACTATCAGTTACGCATTTATACTGATTGAAAACTTGATAAATTGCTACGTATTTATACGGAAGGAAATTAAGATTAAATAATGTAAAATTGGGCAATAGTTTACTACGATAATCAATATATTACTAATCAATAGTACATAACTACTGCTCCCGAATGTTTAGTATCAGGAGATACATTTTCGGGAGAATTTGTCTTTGATGCGATCAAGGGATGAAAATATTTCTTCCCTTTTACTTATGTTTAAACCAGAGGCAATTTTCTCAGATATTTAGGAGCTGTAGCAGTCTAAGTCCTGAAAATTATCAACTAGCAAATGAGAGTACATCCTCGTATTGGCAAGCGAGCCACTAACTCGATGATTTATCAAGTTGGTGATTACTTACGCCAACAATTGCACTACTTCAATCCTCGCCGATACCTTTCAGTTCAATTAGGACTGGCAATCGCTGGATTCGCACTATTTTTGTCTACTTTAACTAGCGTTACCATCAGTTACCATCTAAGCCACAAAATTACAGTTAAAGCTGGACAGTATCTGGTACAAATGTCTCATAACTTGACTGAGTTTCTCGACGGAGGAATGTTTGAGCGTTACCGCGAAATTCAAATGGTTGCTACTCTTCCCAGCATTCGCTCTGGTAATACACCAAGAGCTCAGAAGCGAATGCTTTTGGAGAAACTCAAGAAGACTTATCCTGATTATGCTTGGATTGGATTAACTAATCTCCAAGGTAAGGTGATTGCTAGTACCGATGGACTGTTGGAAGGTCAAAATATCTCTGCAAAAGACTGGTTTCAAGCAGCAAAAGAGGGAACCTATGTGGGTGACGTTCACGAAGTAAAGTGGCTAGCAAAACTTCTCCCTAATGAAACCGGAGAGCCCTTGAGATTTATAGATCTGGCTACACCAATATTCGACAACCAGGGAAAGTTAGAGGGAGTTGTGGGAGCTCATCTTTCTTGGGAATGGGCAAAAAAGATGCAAGCAGATTTACTACAATCTCAGCAAAAAAAAGAGCAAGTAGAAGGGCTAATTCTAGCTAAGGATGGCACAGTACTCTTAGGACCGCCCCAGTTACAGTTTCAAAAGCTGAACCTCAAAAGTCTTGAGATGGCTGACACCCGAAAACCCAGCTATCAGGTGGAAACTTGGTCAAATGGTAACCAATATCTCGTCGGTTTAGCTAGCACTCAGGGATTTGGAGACTACCCTGGATTGGGTTGGCGGGTACTAACGCGGCAGCCAACTGCGATCGCTTTTGCTACAGTTAGGGAGCTTCGACAAGACTTTTTTGAGTGGGGATTCATCCTGAGTATACTTTTTGCCACTCTAGTTTGCATGGTGAGTGAGCAGATGACCTCTCCCTTGGTAGATATCACAGCAGTAGCTGAACGCATTCGCCGAGGTGATACCACAGTTAAAATCCCAGTAAAGTCTGGGAAAAATGAGGTAGCAAAGCTCTCTGTATCTCTCAATCGGCTTGTTAGTACTCTGACTAAGCAGGAGCAAACTCTACAAATTACTAATCAACAATTGCAACAAGAGTTGCGAGAGCGAAAAAAAACAGAGAAATCTTTGAGAGAGAGTCAGCAGCGATTTCGTCAAATTGCGGAAAACATCCAAGAAATTTTCTGGATTGCTTCCTTTAAGTTTAATCAATTGCTTTACATTAGTCCGGCTTACGAGAAAATTTTTGGTCATTCCTGTGATCTTCTCTATCAAGATCCTACTTCTTGGCTACAGTTTGTTCATCCCCAGGATCGTATAAATTTAAAGGAAGTACTAAACATACACAAGAAAAAAGCAAAAAAAATCGACATTAAGTTCAGGATTGTGCGACCAAATGGAGCTGTTCGCTGGCTTTGGTGTCAAGCTTTTCCGATTAAGGATAAGTGGAATAATTTCTACAGAAGTACGGGGGTTTTGGTTGATATTACCCAACAGAAGCGAGCTGAAGATTTAGAGAAGCAAAAAATCACTCTAGAACACGAAATTGCCCTCCGTGAGCAGGCTGAAGCAGAAATCCGTCGCTCACTAGAACAAGAAAAAGAACTCAACGAGCTTAAGTCTCGTTTCATCTCTATGGCTTCCCATGAATTTCGCACTCCTCTGACCACAATCATGTCTTCTGCTGAACTCCTGGAATATGCGAATATTAATTCAATTAAAAAAAAGAAAGAAAAGCATGTAGCACGAATTAAAAGTTCTACCAAAAGAATGATTCAAATGATAGAAGAAGTTCTTTTGATAGAAAAAGGAGAAGCAGGAAAAATCCAGTTAAAGCCAGTTTCTTTAGACTTGAAGCAAGTTTGCTTAGAATTAGTAGAGCAAATACAACAAAGTGCAGCAAAGAATTGCCAAATCAATTATGTTGTTCAAGGACAAAATCGTTCAGTTTGTTTAGATGAAAAATGTTTGCAGCACATTTTGTTAAACTTGCTTTCTAATGCTGTCAAATATTCTTCCGAGTGCAGTACCGTAGATTTTATCCTCACTTGGAAGGATACAGAAGTGGTATTCCAAGTAAAAGATCAAGGGATTGGTATTCCTCCTCAAGACAAAAAGCGCCTGTTTGAAGGCTTCCATCGAGCAGAAAATGTTGGCACAATTCCTGGAACAGGACTTGGCTTAGTAATTGTTAAGCAATTTGTAGATTTGCACCAAGGTCGGATCGCTGTAGAAAGTGAGGTTGGAGTAGGTACAACTTTTACAGTTACTTTACCAGTCTAGTTTACTTTTTATTTGTTATTTTTCCCTGCTGCGACCATGACAAAAGTATTAGTCATCGAAGATGAAGAACTACTCCGGGATAACTTGATGGAAATTCTGGAAGATGAAGGATTTCAAGTAATTGATGCCGATAATGGTCATCGAGGTATTGAATTAGCGATCGCAGAAAAACCTGATTTGATTTTGTGCGATGTGATGATGCCAGGTTTAGATGGTTATAGTGTCTTAAATATCCTGAGTCAAGACCCGACGATGGCAGCGATTCCCTTTATTTTTTTGACAGCAAAAGCCACCAAAGATGATTTTCGTCAAGGTATGGAACTAGGTGCAGATGACTATCTTACTAAACCATTCACTAAACCTGAACTACTCAAAGGAATTGCTAGTAGACTGGGAAAAAAAACTGCTGAACAACAGCGTTATAAAACTCTGCAAGAGTTCTATAATATTGAACTTCAACATGCCAAAGAACAACTCAATTACCTGAGTCGTTACGATCATCTAACTAACCTTCCAAATCGGTTGGCACTAAGGGAACTATTTAGGCAGGTAAAATCTACAGACATCGGGAAAAAACAATTAATCACTATTTTGTGTCTGAGTTTAGACCGATTTAACCAAGTCAAAGAAAACCTAGGATATGAATTCGGAGACTTGTTACTTAAGGCTGTTGCTCAAAGAATTAAAGCCTGTATTAGTTTACCAGACAAAGTTGTTCACTTAGATGCAGATCAATTCGCTATTATCTTAGCAACGACTCAGCATAAAAAAGAGGCCCTAACAATCGCCCAGATAATTCTGGACAACCTCTCCCAAACCTTTAATTTATCAGGTGAAGAAGTCTTCATCACTGCTAGCATTGGTATCGCACTCTATCCTCGTGATGGTAGGCTGATTGAACGACTGCTCAAAAATGCAAATCTAGCTATGGTTCAGGCTAAGCGTCAGGGAGGCAATCAATATCAATTTTACTCAGTAGCTTTCCATATTGGTTTCTCTGATCGTCTAGCTCTACAAACTAGTTTGCGCTATGCCTTAGAAAGAGAAGAACTCGAAGTTCATTATCAACCTATAGTCACTCTTAAGACAGGGCGAATTGTTGGTACTGAAGCTTTAGTACGTTGGCGGCATCCGGAAAAGGGAATGATTTTACCAAGTAAGCTGACTGCCGTTGCGGAAGAAACTGGTTTGATTGTCCCAATTGGAGAGTGGTTATTCCAGAAAGCCTGTCAGCAAGTTCAAGTCTGGCACAATAGTGGTTTTGAATCTTTAAGGTTAGCAGTAAACTTATCAGGTCGCCAATTCAATCAAATGGAATTGCGGCAAAAACTAGTTCAGATTATCGGTACAATAGGTTTTAATCCTGGATATTTAGAATTAGAGCTAAATGAAAGTATACTGATGCAAAACGTTGAAGTAGCAATTAGAAGATTAAATGGCTTAAAGGCTCTAGGTATCCAGATCGCGATCGATGATTTTGGCACAGGCTATTCTTCTTTGGGTTATTTGCAACAGTTTCCTTGCGATATTTTAAGGATAGACCAGTCCTTTATCCACAATATTGCAGATAAGACTAACCAAGCAGCGATTACTAAGGCAATTATCGAAATGGCAAAAAACCTTAATCTCAGAGTAATTGCCAAGGGGGTTGAATCTCCTAGTCAACTATCTTTTATTTATCGACATCAGTGCGATGAAATGCAAGGCTACTTGTTCAAACGCCCAGTTCAAGCTCCTGAGTTTGAGGAACTTTTAAAGAGTAGGAAACGTTTGCCATTGCCTAGTACAGCAGAATGGAGACTTTAATGAAAAGATTAACAGACTTCTAAGGTATTCCTTGGCATCAATAATAAAATTGACAAATAGATTCTGGTTGAACTGGACAAGTATGGTTGGCAATCTGATTTTTAGAGAGTCCGAGTATAGTCAAATTAGTCAACCCAGACAGCTGACTGATATCTGTTATTTCGTTGTCAGCTAAATCAAGTACAGTTAGATTAGTTAACCCAGACAGCCAACTGATATCTGCGATTTCGTTGTCAGCCAGCCTAAGTACAGTTAGATTAGTCAACCCAGACAGTGGACTGATATCTGTTATTTCGTTGTCATCTAGATCAAGTACAGTTAGATTAGTCAATCCAGACAGTGGACTGATATCTGTTATTTGGTTATTCGAGAGAGAAAGGTAAGTCAGGTTAGTCAATCCAGATAGGGGACGGATATCAACTATAGATTTATACACGAGCCAGAGTTCAGTAATCCTCAATAATTCGACTTCTGCTGTTAAACAATCTTTGGTTTCAACTTCTTTGAGTAATACTTCCACAGTATCTCTAGCTTTTGCTGAAATGTATTCAATATTCTCACACCATTCTGTAAAAGTGTTGTAGTTATCATTTTGTTTAGCTTGTGTCGCACCTACAGGTAATGCAGATATTATTACGCTTAAACAATAGGCTAGGCAATGAAAAGATAGAGTATTGTTAACGAATTTTTTTAGCATAAAACTAACTTTTAGAGTAACTGCTCACCGCCATAGAAAAGTTCTATTGAGCAGGGTGTTTACGTGGCTCCTCTCCCACACACTTACCTCTACGACCACCACAGCGGTATCCAGTTTTCTTATTCTCGCAAATAAACTCTGGTTGGACTGGACAAATGGGCTTAGCAATTAGATTATGATCAATGAAAAGATCTTCCAAATTAATTAATTCAGATATGGGACTCATATCTTTGATTTGATTTCTACTGATTTGGAGTTTAGTCAGATTATTTAATTGAGACAGTGAACTGATATCTTTGATTTGATTGTTATTGAGCCAGAGTTTAGTGAGTTGAGATAATTTAGATAGGTGACTGACATCTTTAATTTGATTGTTATCAATCGATAGTTCAGTCAAATTAGTTAATCCAGACAGGGGACTGATATCTGTGATTTGATTGTCATCTAACCAAAGTTCAGTGAGATTAGTCAACCCGGATAGTGAACCGATATCTGTGATTTGATTATTGATCATCCAGAGTCCATTCAAATTAGTCAATCCGGATAGTGAACTGATATCTGCAATTGGACTGGTGTATAACCACAGTTTAGTCAGATTATTCAATTCAGATAATGGACTGATATCTTGGATCTGCTTACCTTGGATCATGAGATGGGTCAAATTGGTCAATTCAGACAGTGGACTAATATCTATAATTTCATTGCCCCAGAGATAGAGTATCAGTTGAGTTAGATTAGTCAACCCAGATAGGGGACTGATATCCCTGATTTCCTCGCTACTGATATGGAGTTGAGTTAGATTAGTCAATCCAGACAACGGACTGATATCCCTGACTTCCTCGCCACTGATATAGAGTTGAGTTAGATTAGTCAATCCAGACAACGGACTGATATCCCAGATATTAGTGCTACTGATCTTGAGTCCAGTTAGATTCGTTAACCCAGATAGCGGGTCTAGATCTGTGATTTTGTTGGAATCGAGTTCGAGATAAGTAATCTGAGATAATTTTTCTTCTGCTGTTAAACAATCTTGAGTTTGAACTTTTTGGAGCAATGCTTCCACAGTATGTCTAGCTCTAGTAGAAATGTGTTCAATATTTTCACACCATTCTGTAAAACTATCGTAATTTTGATTTTGTTTAACCTGTGTAGCAGTTACAGGTAATACGCATACTGTTATACTCAAACAAGAAGCTAGGCAATTACTAGCTAGGATATTTTTTACGAACTGTTTTAGCATAAAACTAACTTTTATAATAAATTTTCGCTAAGAGGGTCTTAGCCTTTCTAGTAAGGTGCTCTTCAAAATAGTTATTTACAAATTTTTTCTAATCGAAACAAAATTTGTATTGATTAACTCACATGATAAGATAGAAACTTGATAAATCCATTACACTTTTATGCTAATTTAGTTTCACAAAATCAAAGATATAGTGCAACGCGGCGGAAATAACCTAAAGCGTGAAAAAAGGTTAAAAAGCTTACCGTATAAGCTTCCTTCCCTCCTGCCTTCTGCCTCCTGCCTTCTGCCTTCTTGCACTAGGGCTCTCCTATCAGAGTAAATGCTCCCCAATCTCTAGGTTGAGGATATTGTTTCTTTGTTATAAGCATCGCTTGCCTCAGTGCCTGTGCCTTATCTGATGTTTGTTGCAGTTGGCGATAAAACTCTGTCATTAAAGATGAGGTGGGGGCGTCTGGAACTGCCCAAAGGGAGACAATTACACTGGGAACACCAGTAGCAATGAAGGCGCGAGATAACCCTACAACCCCTTCCCCGGTGATTCTACCTCGTCCAGTATCGCAGGCACTCAGAACAACTAGTTCCGTATTGTTGAGCTGCAAATCCAGAATTTCTTTAGCTGTGAGGAAACCATGATCATCACCGCTGGGAGCCAGGGCAATCGCTCCTGGTAGGGATACCCGGAGTACTTCTTCATTAGCCAGAACCTGTTCTGCAGGGACTCCCCCAATAAAGACATTAGAACCAACTGTAATTGCTCCGGGTGTGATAAAAACGCCACTTTCCCTCGCACTAGGCACATTGGTATCAGAGGTTGGTCCAAATTCTTGTAAATTGTTATCTAGATCCAGCAACCCGTGAGTGGCCAGATGAATGATCCGTTTTTGGGGCATCAAACTGACTACTGCTAGTTTCGTTGCCTGGTTTCCTGTGAGGAGTTGGGTATCGAGATTGAGGAGAGAAGCGATGGCGAGGGCTTCCTGTTCTGCACCTGGTAGACTACTGAGTTGCTGGGGGGGATTATCTCCTTGGGCTGGTAGCGTCGGCATGGTAGGATTACCAACTACTAGTCGGTTTTGATTGCCTGACCCTTGGAGGCGTTGCCGTTGTTGTTGGGTTAAGGCTAAAACCTGAATTGAAGGGGCAGATAACAGGGTATGTTTTTCAATTAGATGCTTGCCAGTGGAGTCTGTTAAAGCGGCAAAAGGTACTAAAAAAATTGCCTCTTGGGGAACAAAGGTAACACGATCGCTCGGATTTTGGGGTAAGAGATCTGCAATTGGCGCAATTAGCAGTTGATAAAGCTGTTTTAATTCGTAGGGGGAAGTATTAACAATATTTGTCCTGGCATTATTAGTTTCAACTACCACAATCCCTCGTCCTCGCACCCCCAAACTTCTAGTTCTTGCTTGAGTTACTAGCTCAGTTAATGATTCTTCTGAGAACTGTCGCAAGTCAACTTGACGAAAGGAAATAACGCCATTGGGTTGCACTACCCAAATATACAAATCTGTTTCATCCCTAGGCTCATTGCCAAACACCCGGAGTTCACTACCGACTAGGGAATATTCGACAATCGTGGAGTTGGTAGCTTGGGCAATCTGTTGAATCCGCTCAACGGTAGGGGGTGGGGTGGGGGTGGAGCCGGAATTTTCCACAAACTGCTCCACTAGGGAGCGCGCCCGACTTTGTTCGGCTACTAGCAGAGCTTCTTCTGGTTTGTTCTGAGCAACTAAAACTTTTTGTAGCAACCGATAGCTATAAGCTTGCTGTTCTAATAGAGTAATTTTATTAAGATCTTCATCTTGTAATGCCCGAATCTCTTCCCAACCAACAATTGCTTGTTTTAAAGCTTCTTCTGCTTGCTGGAGTTCACCAGAAAGAAAGAAAGCTAAAGCCAAATTACTTAGGGCTGGGCTCAGAGCTGGGGTAAAATCTTCTTCTGTGTTGGCTGCAACTAACTGCTCAAAAATAGCGATCGCTTGGGGGTAATCTTCCATTAACAGGTAAGCTTTTGCCATACCTTGTAATGCTGTTTCGGAAGAACCCAGATCAAAATCTTGATAAATTTCCAGCGCCTGTCGATAAGATTCCAGAGCCGCTTGATATTCTTGCTGGTTGAGCTGCTCATCACCCTGTAGAATAAGCTGAAGAGCTGCTTCTGCTGCCTCCTGAACAGACTCAAATTCAGCAGCAATTAGCGTTTTTTGGTTGAAGCTATTGGGTACTAAATCCTGAGCTGCAACAGGAACCTCTAAAGCTGGGGTGAGAGTAACAAGAATTGCTAGAAAGGCACTCAGTCGGATTTTTTTGAGTTGCATGGTGGGGATTAAGGGTGATTCAGGCAGGCTCTTTCACTATTTCGGTGATATTTGTTTATAGGGGTTGTTGAATAAAAGAGAGCGCACGTCGGTGCCCCTCTACCCTAAATTTAACATGTAAATAACCAGAGCTTGGTAGCCCTGATCGGGTGGGGTGAACGAAAAAAGGTGTGGGAGAGCTTTTTTGAGTAATGAGTAATGAGTAATGAGTAATGAGTGAAGAAACTTTTGTCAAATCCTCTTCCCTTCTGTTCCCCTCCTCGGAGGGGTTAGGGGTGGGTTCTGCCTTCTGCCCTCTGCCTTGGAGCCTTATTTATTGAAAGCCACTGTAAATTTCGTTCACCCGCCCCGATCTTTCAAGTCGGGGCGGAAAATAGTCTGAGAGTCTTCTGGACAAAAAGAACACATAAATACTGAAGGAGTTTCTTTATATGGAGCCAGCTCAAGATACCTATGATGCAGCAATGGGTTGCTTACTGGGAGCTTTGGTAGGAGATGCTGCCGGGGCAACCCTAGAATTCCTGGGACGCCAACCGACTCAGGCAGAAGTTAATCGTGCCATGATGATGCCTGGAGGTGGTATTTGGCAAGTTGCTCCTGGACAAATTACTGATGATGGGGAACTGACTCTCTGTTTAGCTCAAGCACTAGCCCAAAGCAAAAATTTTGAGATTGAAACCGTTGCTCAAACTTATGCTCAATGGGTGGCATCCAAGCCTTTTGATATCGGCTCTACCACTGCTGCTTCTTTGGGTTCCTATTCTCAGTCTCAGTGGCAGGAAGTGTTGGAGCAAGAGGGATATGCAGCAGTAATGACTCAAGCAGCAGCTCAAAGATGTATGAAGTCTAAAGCCAATGGCTCTCTAATGAGAATCTCCCCTTTGGGAATTTGGGGATATCAATTCAATAATGAAGAATTGGCGAAATTTGCTCAACAAGATTCTCGCCTTTCTCACCCCAACCCCAGTTGCTGCTATGCTGTTGCCTGTTATACGATCGCTATTTCCAGCTTGATTAGAGAACCGGGCGATCGCAAAACTGCCTTTAACTCTGCTAAAAGTTGGTTAGAATCACAAGCTAAGAGAGCTCAGAATAAGGAATTTGCTTCTAACCAGGGTCAAGCAGAAGTTCTCAGTTGGTTGCAAGATGCAGAAAATAACATCAATATTAGCTATCATCCTCATGCAGGCTTCGTCAAAATTGCTTTTACCCATGCTTTTCGGCATTTACTGTTAGGTTCTGATTATTTTGAAGCTATTCGGGAAACTCTTAGTGGGGGTGGTGATACGGATACTAATGCCTGTATTGTTGGTGGACTAATTGGTGCAGCTTGCGGGGCGAAGGCGATTCCTGAAGAAATGACACAACTGGTTCTCAATTGTGATACTCAACAAGGGGCGAATCCTCGACCCCAATTTTTAAGCACAACTCAAGTGCCGTTATTGATCAAGAATTTCATGGGAAAATTGTTTGATTAACCTTGGTTTTAAACTCCTCCCTTGACAAGGGAGTATCCAGAAAGTGAAGCTCCAAAAATTTTAAACTACTATGTCAGAAGCGCAATTATCAATTGCTCAACACTACCACGAACGGACAAAATATGACCCTGAGACAATTGCCAACAAAAATAAGAGACTAGATTGGGGGAATCAGCCTGTACCTTTTAAAGAATATAAAGTTGGAGCCAACTTTGATCTCAAGCCTTACTTGCAGGAAGACTCCCAGGTTGCTGATGAAACGGGTAAAACCTGGCAACGCCTTTCCCAGATGCTATTTTTAAGCTATGGCGTAACAGCAATGTTACCTACCATGATGGGACCACCCTTGTATTTGAGAACAGCTCCCTCCGCTGGTGGACTATACCCCGCTGAAGTTTATCTAATTTCCCGTGGCACTCCCTTATTACCAATAGGACTCTATAACTATCAATGTCGTACCCATTCTTTAGTACATTTTTGGGAGAATGAAGTTTGGTCAGCATTACAAGAAGCTTGTTTTTGGCATCCAGTCTTAGAAAAAACTCAATTAGCAATTATCACCACAGCAATTTTTTGGCGCTCAGCATGGCGCTATGAAGACCGAGCGTACCGACGGATTTTTCTGGATACTGGTCATTTACTAGGTAATATTGAGCTAGCTGGTGCTCTAACTAGTTATCGTCCTCACTTAATTGGCGGCTTTGCTGATGACAAGATCAATGATCTACTTTTTCTGGACTCAGAACTCGAAGGTGCGATCGCAGCAATTCCTTTAGCAGATCAACTTGATGAACAACAGAATTTATCCCCTTATCCTACTGCCTTACCTTCGGCTACTCAAATAGACTACCCCAAAGTGGCAGATGGGGAATTATTGGGTTACTTACATCGCGCTACCCAAATACAGGAAAGTAGGAATTGGCAAGTTGAGGAGGATAACTTAAGCACTCAGTTAAGGGAAGAACAACTAGAGGATAAATATAACTTTCCTTTCTGTGACAAAGTCTCAACTGCTACTAATCCGGTTGATTGGAGAGGACGTTCCTCTGAAAGGCTACCTCTGGTGGGACTGAAAAACACAATTCTTAAACGACGCTCTACTCGTGCTTATAATGGAGCCAATCTGACATTGGAAGAACTTAAAGCTTTACTAGACTTCTCTTACCAACCCCAGCATTACTTTGACCAGGGTTTAGATAGCTCACCAGATTACTTTGATTTGAGTTTAATAGAAACCTTTATTGCGGTTTCTGGGGTAGACGACCTAGAAGAAGGTTGTTACTATTATGCACCCAAAGCCCAAGAATTGCGGCAGATTCGCTTTAAAAACTTCCGACAGGAATTATACTACTTGTGTTTAGGTCAAGAGTTGGGTCGAGATGCAGCAGCAGTAGTATTTCATACTGCTGATTTAGGCAAGGCAATTGCTCAAGAAGGCGATCGCGCCTACCGTTACCTCCACATGGATGCAGGAAATCTCGGGCAACGGATTAATTTAGCAGCAATCCACCTCGATTTAGGAGTGAGCGGTATTGGTGGCTTCTTTGATAACCAGGTAAATGAAGTTTTGGGCATTCCTCCTGATGAAGCTGTGCTGTACATCACCACTCTAGGGCGTCCTAGAAGACCTTAGCACCCTCTATCTATCTCTGGTGAGATAAAAAAAATAAATATGAGTAAAGTCCTCAGACTAAGAGCATACTTAAGTATGTTGCAGCCAGTAAATAGCTATGGCAATTAATGTACATTAATATTTCTGGGCAACATTTGCACAAAGCCAGGTAGGTAGTTATGTCCACAGTTCTAGTGGTAGAAGATAGTCCAACACAGCAGAAGATGATTGCGGATCTCCTAAGAAGGAATGGGATAAGTGTAATTGTTGCTGATAATGGAATCGAAGCACTGGAGCAAGTCAAAGAACAAAATCTTGACCTTGTGGTTCTTGACATTGTCTTGCCCAAAATGAATGGTTACGAAGTCTGTCGCCGGATAAAATCTGACTCCAAAACTCAAAACCTTGCAGTAGTAATGTGTTCGGCTAAGAAAGAAGAGTTTGACCGCTACTGGGGTATGAAGCAAGGTGCTGATGCTTACATTGTCAAGCCTTTCCAGCCTCAAGAACTGCTACTTAAAATTAGACAGTTCCTGCCAAAACATTGAAATACAATCTTCAAGGGAGCAGCAGTAAAAGAAGCGTCAACCCACCGAAAGTACATTCAGTGAGCTCGTAGAGATCTGCTTCGCAGTGCGCGCTGTTGACTGTTAGGAATCCTCACGCCTTTTAGGCTGAGGAGGATGTCAATTCCTTAACATCTGGGAAACTTCTGGATTATATAACCGCAGATAGTTCCAATAGTTAGCAAATACATTCTCTACATAACCCTTAGTTTCTGGAAAGGGAATTTTTTCAATAAAGGCATCTGGATCACTGAAGCCATACTTTTTAACCCATTTGCTCACATTACCAGGACCAGCATTGTAACTAGCAAGAGCTAACAGAGAGTTATTATCATATTCCTTGTGGGTAAAATCCAAAAACCAAGTGCCCAGTCGGATATTGTCACTAGGTTTTTCTACGTCGTATTCCTGCAAATCAATGTTCTGGGCAACCCACTTGCCAGTATCAGGCATTACCTGCATCAAACCTACAGCACCAACAGCTGAGCGAATTTGCTTCTCAAACCTTGATTCCTGTCGGATAAGAGCAGTAACAAGGAAGGGATTGAGTTGACGTTGGGCTGACCATTGGATAATCTCTTCTTTGTAGGGTATAGGAAACAGAGCGTGCCAGTAAGCTGGTGATTGGCGCAATTCCTGCCATTGAGCTATCTCTTGGGGCTCCTCTCGCTGACTCAGAAACCAAACTTGATTGATAGCTCTGAGATTATCCCCCATTTCCAACAGGAGCAGACCATTGGTAAATTGCTCGGGAACAGTTAGCTCCTTGAAGGGATCTAATTCTGCCTGCCAGAGAGTCCAAGCAGATGTGTCTTGACCTAGTCGATAGAGTTCTTTTAAGGTATCAGAACCAGCTGGTAGTAATGGTCGGATTGAGGGAACTACCACTTCTGGTTGCAAATCCCGAACAGTCGTAAAATTACCCACATTCCGGCCTAACAATCCAGCAGCCCGCCATGCATAATAAGACTCTGGGTATTGAGCCAGCACATGCTCATAGGCGGCTTTGGCATCTTCCGAACGTTCTAACTGAGTTGCCCATTTACCCACCCAAAAAGCAGCTTTGGGAGCGAGACTACTATCAGGATTGTTGGTGGTGATGGGCTGTGCCCATTTCCATGCTTCTTCTATCTTGCCCTCTGTAGCTTTTTTCTGGGCTACTTGCCATCGATATTCAGCAGCAGCATCAGAACTTCCATATTCGGTTAAGACAAACTGACGATTTTGAGTAGCGGAGGTTTCGCTTCCCAATGCATCTAGAATTTCGGCTTTGGAGAGCAAGGCTTCTGGAGCTTCCTTGAGAAATTTTTTGATAACTTGATCTAGGTATTCTACAGCCTCTTTTGGCTCAGAGATAGCGGCTAGCCGCCTCAAACCTAAACCTGTTTCCTCCGCATCTGGGAATTCCTCGATTAGTTGTTTATAAGCAGCTATAGTCTTGAGCTTTTGTTTCCCCAGTTGCAATCCTCGTGCCTCACGATAAGCATTTTTTGGAGTGCGGGGAGCTTTAGCATAAGCTTCACCAGCTTTACGATACTCTCCGGTTTCCCAGTAACCAAAAGCGATCGCTTCCCAATCTTCTGGGGTTAATTGCTCCGAGTACTTGTCAACCAAGCGATCGCGCATACTACCTACTCCATTGACTTCTGGAGCATTTTTGACCATAAATAATAGTAAATTTGGCTGGTTGGGATTTTCATCAAGTCGAGAGCGTACCATTTCTTGGGTACGGGGATGATGGGGAAATTTGGCGATTGCTTGCTCCCAATATTCAGGATTAGTTTTACCTAAACCATACAAAGCCTCTGCTGCTGTTGGCTGATCCGAATACTTTTCTAGCATCTCTTCCCAGACTTTAATCGCTTCCGTTCGCTCCCCGATCAATTCATAAGCTTGGGAACGTTTGAAGAGAATGTGAGCTGCTAAAACTCGATAATCTGATTCCAATCCTTCTAGCCAAGTGAGAGCTGGTTCTCCCTGCTGTTGTTGAATCGAATCTGATGCTAGCAAATACCGAGCGCGATATTGGTCAAATGATTTACCTCCAGAGGCAATTTCTTCTAGTTGGGAAGCTCTTTCCTCGAAGGACAAAGGTACTAGGGGAAGAACGGCTGATTTTTCATCTTCCTTGGTTGGATCCAACAGATTAGTTGTTTGGGTGGCTTTAATCCATTTTTCTAGTACACCTGTCTTTCTGAGTGCGAACAGAGATGAACCCAGTAGTACACACAGTACTATCCCGATACCCAATACCAAAGTAATTTGATTTTTCCGTACCTTTTGCATTAGTCCTCGTTTGATCCAACCACAACCTTTTCTATTTTCACCGAAATCGGGGAACGCATCGGGGTAAGTTCAAATATGGTGACATACTCCCAACGCTGATGCTAGGCATAGAGCGCGGGCTTCTCAGTGACTCGTGAAGAAAGCAGCTGATGCCAGCTTCCCACCGCTTGGTTGGCAAGTTATTTGTTTTTTTACAAACAACCAACAACTAACAACTTGCTAACACGAAATCCCCCATGCTTTAGCGCCGGGGGATGAGTTATATCAAGTTCGGATAAACAGTTATAATGCCCTTCTACCTTGCAACCTTCTTTCTTCCCTCCTGCCTCCTGCCTCCTGCCTCCTGCCTTATTGCCACCGAAGTGTAAGTATTTTACCGAACTTGATATTAAAGCCAATTCCCCACCAGAACAAAAGGTGCCCAGTAAATCGGATGCTGAAACTCAGGGTTTTGCAGCAGTTCTATTTGAGCACGGCGCAAAGCTTCAGCTTTAGAAATTGTCGGATCAGCTAACTCCTGATAAAACTGAATCATGAGATCTGCTGTTGCTTGATCATCAACTACCCATAAAGTTGCCAACGTACTCCGTGCTCCGGCTTTGACTGCTACACCAGCTAATCCTAGAGCCGCTCGTTTATCTCCAGTTGCTGTCTGACAAGCGCTAAGAACTAGCAGTTCAATCGCACCTCTACCAGTTTCTTCCCTAGCCTGTAGCAGGTTGCTCAGTTGGTTAATATTGAGGCGGTCATCCCAAGTAAGAATAAAGGTATCTTCTAAATTGGAGCTAAACTGACCGTGGGTTGCTAAGTGAACTATAGGGAAAGGATTCGCATCAATGTCATTTTGCACAGCCGGGGTGGTAAAGTCTTGATTGAGTAGTAGTTCACCTGGTAGCTGCAATTGGGCTAATTCCTTTTCTACATTGGGAAGGGCAGAAAATGCTTGACGAGCTTCAGAAAGTCCACCTTTAAGGGCAGAGAGTTCCCCTCTTTCCAGGGATTTGGGGTTTAGGAGTTGTAAACCGGGAGTCAGAGCGATCGCATATTTTTCAACTAGGAACTGCTCACCGTCATGCAAGACTGCCATCGGTAGATTTAATAGCGGACCATCCAGCACAAAGACGAGAGTTTTGGCTTCACTGGCGGTAATGTCTGCTTCTACAGGTTCAATTAACCATTTGTAAACTTCTTGAGCCAGTTTTAACCCTTCTGGGGAAAGAGGTTGGTTCCGCTTCGGACCGCGAATAGTTCCGGTTGGTATAATTGTTGCTCTAGAACCAATGGTTTGTTGCCGCAGTTCCTCTAAGATGTTTTCAATCTCCTCTTGAGGTAATTGAGTTGTGTAATGACGCAAGGGGGCACCTGGTAGAGACAAAACTACTTCTAATCGGTCTTGAAAAACAATTGGGTAAATAACAGCAGCCTGTTGATCTACTTCATCAATTAGCACTGGAGTGGCATTCAAACAGTTTTCTCGAAAGAAGTTGATCAATTCTGCTTGCTGGAGAGATTCAATTACTTGACGAGCTGTCTCTAAATCTTTTTGATTAGGTTCAGTACCTTCTGGGGATGTCAACAGCAATTTTACCAACTCGCGATAGACTGGTTCTACGCTCTCTCGAAAAGAGAATTGAACATCAGAGTTAACACTAACTAGGTCACTGCGTAGAGATTCCAAAGTTGCGATCGCAGCAGTGTAAGAGGCGATCGCTCCTTGTCGTTTTCCCTGCTGTTTAAGTAAACGTCCCAACTGCCACTGCCAACTGTAGGCAATATCCGGAGCAGTAATTGCCTGGGCGATAATTAGAGCTTCTTCCGTCAGTTTTTGAGCTTCTTGCCATTGCTGAGTTTTTTCGTAAAGGTTACCCAGTTGACCAAGGGCGTATGATTCTACTCTAGGGTCTTGAATTTCCTCCGCTTGTTGTACTGCAATTGCGAGTTGTTCGGCGACTATTTGAGCAGTGCCTCCTTGCTCAATCCCCAGTTTCATCAAAGAGCGAGCAAAGTTAATCCGAGCATCAGCAGTAGCACGGGAAGCGGGTAGTTTGGCAATCTGTACTTGAATTTCCCTTACTAAAGGTTGAGCTGCTGTAGTTAATTGCTTTTGTCTGTCTACCAAGAGACTGAGCAAATTCAGCTGAGCTTGAATTTTAGTAGTTGGGGATATGAGTTGGGTATCAGTAGCCTGTTGGTAGTAGTCGAGAGCTTGTTGAGTTTTAGCTTGAGCTTCGCTAGAGTTTCCTAAAGCCTCTTGGGTTTTAGCTTGAGCTTTGGCAGTATTCCCTAACCCCAAAAGAGCAGCACTCATATCTTCAGGAGACTGCAAACCTTGAGCAATAGATAGACTTTCTGCTAAAACCTCCTGAGACTTATTAAGGTCACCCACTAAGCGTAGGATATTACCAAGACTACGCAAGGCGATCGCTTTACTCTGGGAATCCGGTTGTGTTTCCAGTGTTGCGTTAACCTCTCGAAGGGTTTCCAAGGCTCGGCGGTAAAGTCCAGACGCTTGTAAAGCTTGAGCTTGATTAATCTTGCTTTTAAGCAAACCTTCCTGCTCTCCAGCTTGGCGATAGGCAACAGTTGCAGCCTCGAAGCTTTCCCAGGCTGATTCTGGTTGTCCTTGAGCTAAGTATATTTGTCCTTGAATATCAAAGGCTGCCCCCTGGAGTTTTCCATAGTTACTGGTACTGCCACTTTGCAGGAGTTCCAAACTCCTAGAAATCACCTCTTGAGCCTTACTCCAATCTCCTAGTTGTTTGTAAGCTAAAGCAAGATTACTCAAGGCCATGCCTTGCCTGAGGGAATCTCCTTCCTTATTAAAGCCTTCAGCTGCTTGTTGCAAAACCTCTGCCGCCTTTGAGAAGCGCCCTTGTTCATAAAGTCTTCTACCTTTTTCTACTAGTGTTCTAGGATTTGCTCCTTGAACAACAGTTAATGGAGCAGTTGTTTTAGCAACAACCGGTAATCTTTCTCCGTCCAAGAACCAAGTCAATCCTTGGCTAAGGCAGAAAGAAAAGAGGAAAAGTAATAAGTAGTACCACATTGTTAAATTGTTGAATTGTTAATTGTCAAATTGTTAATAGGAGATTGAAGAAAGACACTTTTTCTTAGTAATTACTAGATGACTATCGGCTACCAACTTAAGGCGGGACAATAGAAATGAGGGAACAGAGTCAGGTTTTAGAACTAATATGCCATTGGGAAAGCTAGCTCTTGTTGAACCGATTGAACAAGTTGATGATTAAAATTAAACCCTGATTTGCGACATAATGCAGTGAACAAACCAATAACATACTGTGTTCTTTGAACAACCCAAGAAATCAGCAATTTCTAACTGTGTTCTGCCACTATTCAATAACAATAAAATTAGAATTTGTTCTCTAATTCCTCCATTCTCTTCTGTTTTAATAGCTTTTTGCAGTTTTTCTTTTTGCTTTGGTGTTAGATGATTTTTGGCTGGCATATTTTTTATTATTTGCTTACTTGTTAATTCTTATTATACCAATTTAAGTGCAGGAAAGCTTATTCCACCTTACTCGTCCCGTCAATGAAAAAAAACTATTTCATCATCGAAGAAGGGTTCAGTCAAGAAAAATATTTTTAAACTGATACCAAGTGCGGTAAAAAATTCTCCGCACCAGGCAATTTTCTGGTAAGATTCACCAATCTGACTCGTGTCTAAGATTAAGTCACCAAAACCAAAATATTTAATTTTTTAGTCAACAACAAGCACTAAATCCATTACCACATCTCAATAACTATGAGTAACACTCTACTGGTTCCCATTAATCTTGATGCTTTGTGTCTGGCCAACGACGAGCAAGTCCTCGATCCCATGGCAGACTACAGCCTACTACCCTATAAATATCAAGGGGAAACCCATGCTTCGGGAAATGAAAACCTCAGTGAACAGATTCTCGCCCCCTTATTCAACCACCAATTGACTCTGGAAGCGGGAATTCATCTCCATTGGTCCATACCCGATGCCCTCACTACGGGAACCCATGATACCTTCACTACATTTCCTCAAGTTCCCAATCGTTGGCTGATTATACGCCAAGGAGGAGACAAAGGAGATAAACAATGGGTGCTGGAAAGTGACTATCTCTATCCTGAACGAGAACCAGGGGATGATAGCCCACCACCAAAGGCGATTAATATTCTCATTGATCCACCAGATGTAGTTAATACGGATCCTAATGATGCCAACACCTATCAATATCAGCGTTACCGCTATATGGGTAAAAGTTGGGAACTGGGAGAATGGAATTCGGATGATGCTAGTAAAGAACATGCTGCAGCTTTAACTGCCGTGGGTACTAATGCCACTGTACCCGTATTAGATCATGTTAAAGCTACCTTCGCCGCATTTTATCCTAATTCCTACAGTGTTTTTGGTTTCCACGACCCCGATTACCCCACAGAGACTCCTATTTCCGGTTTACAGTATGATGTGGTGGGTTGGTACAGCGATGGTGGACAGGATTGTATCCAAAAGTTTTTAGATGAGAATAGTGGGGTAACTGACTCCGAAGAATTACTGGCACTTCTACAAGAAGAATTTAGTTGGACGATTGAGTCAGGAACAGCCATACCTCCCCAGACTATCTATCATTCTCGCATTACCTTCAGTGGGAATGGTAGTTCAGCAGATTTATCCCAACCTAACCTAGCCGTGGGAGATTCTCCCGCCGAAGCCCTGGCTGCTTACTTAGCCAATTCCTATCCCAATCAGGATCAGACTATTGGTGGCAACTCTGACAATACCATTGGCAAAATCGTTGAAGAACAGTTAGAAGCTCTGCAAATATTAGAAAGGTTAGAGTTTAACAAGCTCGATATGTATGCCAAATTCCGAGCAGGAAGACATGAAGTGGGGTTTGGTACGGAGAAAAATGGCTATCTGTGGTCAATTATGCCCCAGGTTTCCAAGAATGAGTCAGACACTACGGATACTTCTCAACAGAATGAGTTAACTTTACCAGATGATTTAGCTCAATCACTTAATCAACTCAACATCATTCAAGAGCAATATAACCAGGCATACCTAGATATAGAATCCTTGCAGCGTCGGTTATATAGCCAATGGTACATTTACATGAGGGAAGACCCCAACTTCGACGAAGATGTCAATAATTACAGCCTGGTGCCTTTGCGAACAGCGATGGCTACTGCGGGAGAAGTAGAATTTTCTGGAGAGGGAACCAGCACCACAGTGACGGCAAAAACCTTGCCCTTTGAAGTTGTATCGAGGTTAAGTAGCTACTTCAATGATTACATAGCTGCGATAGATCAGGCCGTTGAGGGAAGTTATAGCAATTTTTCTGGTTATATCAAGCCAGAATTTAGAAACTGTGGGATTGAACTATCTGATAATCCAACTGTTAGCATAACTAATCAAGGAGAAGCAAATTTCTATGAAGGAAGGGCTTGGCAGATTGAGGATGGAGGACAAACCTATCCCGTTAACGTAGAAGGGGGGATTTTTACTATCTATATTCCCCCTACACCTTCTCAAATCGCTTATAACCTGGTTGATGCGATTCGTAACCTAGGAAGTGCGATCGCAAACTACACAACTTCCACCACCCAATACCGCCTCTGCCAAGTTCCTAGTGACAATTACTGGCGTCCTAGCGATCCCTTTATCCTCTTGACAGGAGATGCAGCCAAGGCTTCCAATCGTTTTGGACAAGATGGACGATTGCGAGATGACGGTTTCTTAGAATGCTACCCCATCGATTTTGATGTTACGAACATTACCAATGATGTGGATGGGCTTTTAGCGAAAATTGATAGCCTTGAACCACCATCAGGAGAAGATTCCATTAACTTTAATACCTGGAGTCAGCAACCTTGGAATCCCTTTGCTTTCCAGTGGAACGTCTTGAACTATCCTAGTCGTGAGATGACGGGGGGAGTGGTTCAAGATTATCAACCCAATCAAATCCTGGATAACTATAGCTTAGAACCCAATGCCATCGACCTCCAACTGAAACCTGGCAAGGAAAGCAGTTTTACCCCAGATGGTAATAGTTATAAGGGGTTCAGCATTTTAACCCCGTCGGCGGGAGAAGAGTTAAGCGGACAACTGACTAGTTATTTAAACGCACAACTTTTGCCCACTTACTACTATCAAAATAATATTCCCGAAGACGAGCAAACCCCAGACTACCTGAGTGAGAATTTTGACGATATTAAATCCTGGTATGAGGGTACAGATGATGTACAAGCAATGACCGAAGAGCAAAAAGCCCAAGATACAATTTACGTAGCCTTGTGGGCTTATGAACAGATGGAAGATTTAGACTGTCAAGCTCAAACCATCGGTGGGTTTAACGACACCATCATGCTCTCCCAACCCACTCTGTCGCTAGAAGTGGACGATCCTCTCAGTACCGACGACACAGCACAACTGGTAACGGATCAGGTGCGTTGGACTTTAGGGGATAGCATCCAATACGAATTCCTCTCAGGGGACATTTTCAACCCAATCCGCAGTGGGGGAATGACCATCGATCAACTGTGGTTAGTGGATAGTTATGGACGACATTTTACGGTCATTGACCCAGATGCAGGACAAGCGGATTTGGTAACTAGTAGCCGGATGACTCCCCCTGATAACGTTGACTATCAATTTTTATTGGCACCTCGTTTCGCCCAAAATGCCCGTCTCAACTTCCACTGGTTAGCAGCCGATGCTCCCAGTGAGATCGAAATGACTACCAAGCCAGCAAGAAATCCCGTTTGTGGTTGGATTGTCCCCAATAATCTCGATAGCACCTTGAGTATTTATGACCAGCAAGGAAAAACTTTGGGTTCCTTAGATCGGGCTGGTAATTGGAGAGCTGCTCCTGGAGGCTTTGGTATTGCTGATGTTGACAGCATCTCTAACCCTCATCTACAGAAGCTGGTAGAGTATCTTGTGGAGCGAGGAGAAATTTTCCAACAACAGTTTCTTTCTACCTTAGACAATTCCCTAGCCACCATCGATCCCGAAGGGTTTGCCCTCCATAGCACCCTAGCATTATTAATTGGACGACCCATTGCAGTGGTACGTGCCACCTTTAGCTTAGAGGTTAAAGGGTTACCTGTGTGCGATCCTACTGTCAAAATTGAGAGCGCTGACCAAGAAGTCCCCACCTACGGGTATACGGAAGTTAAAGTTCCTATTCGTTTAGGGGATTATCAACAACTCAACGATGGGTTAGTGGGTTATTGGCGAGAAACCCCCGTGGGCACTGATGGGGATTATGACTATGAAGGAAATATCTTCTATGCACCCCAAAGTAACTTAGCAAATGACAGTTTGATTCAAACGGAAGCAGAAGGGTTGGTGTATTTCGAGCAAACCGTGGATGCACCACCCCAAGGAGTGACCATGTTAATCGATCCTCGGGGCACAATTCATGCTACCTGTGGTTTCTTACCCAACCGAGAATTGACCTTACCGTCGGAAAACTACACGACCGCATTACAGTCAATGGAGGTGAATTTCCTGGCTACCCCCATGTTATGCGATCGCCAAACTGATATGAAAATTGACATCCACGATGGCGATCAACTTGATCCCCCAGCCTTTGATGCTAGCAGTGGTTTAGCAATTCCTGTCCCCCAACAAGCCAATGCTGTGTGGTCTTGGGTGTCTCTCAATGGGGATCAGTGGTCAGAAACCACCGAAATTGAAGGGGTTAACCCGACAGCAACGTTTTCTGAACCCCAACAACTGTATGAGGGTTGGTTGCAGTTGAGTCGGGCACAGGAGGAGTAGAGGAGTTAGGAGGTTAGGAGTTAGGAGTCAGGAGTTAGGAGTCAGGAGTCAGGAGGTTAGGAGGTTAGGAGTTAGGAGGTTAGGAGTTAGGAGTTAGAAGTTATAAAGGTGCATAATGACGCGCATAAGGAAAGAATAAAATTGATTCTTTATTCTGTCTCCTGTCTCCTGTCTCCTGTCTCCTGTCTCCTGTCTCCTGTCTCCTGTCTCCTGTCTCCTTAATTCTTTCTCCTTAATTCTTTCTCCTATCTCCTATCTCCTGATACCAAATCCGGTTATTGTGGGGTACTTATCAAAATCACCAAATCTTTTCCAGACAAAGGCTTTGATTTTTTTTAATAGACCCTTGGTAAAGCGGATTTGGTATGACTCCTGACTCCTGACTCCTGACTCCTTTCCTCCTAAATTCTGTTTCCCGATACAAATCATATTTTCAACAATCAATTCTAAGGAGCCACAAAATAATGGCAGCATTAAGTGCCGATCAGATTGCGGACATAGCAGGGTTCAATACGGTCGAAGAGTTAACGACTTTTTTAGGGACTCAACTAGGTATTACTCTGCTTAATGATGTTGTTTTAGCAACTATTGCCAATGAATTTCACCTTGGCGAACTCAGTTACAACTATGTAAATGAACCGCCAGAGTCTCAACATCAATTTTTGTGGGCAGCGACGATTGATGTTCCACCTGATGAGGGAGAGGAATCTAATAATATAAATCAAATAAAGGCCAATATCTTAATTCAAGTTAAGGATGAATCAGGTAAGCAGGAAGGACTCTATGGTGGGTCAATTCAAATTCCCCTCGGTGATTCAGTTACCTATACTCCCGATGGCGAATACATAGTAGAGGAGGATGGTACCAGAGCCCTGAAATTTATCTTATCCTTCCAAAATAAAAAGTATCCAGGTCAGTCAGCTAATTCATCAATTATTACGGCAAGTCTGGTTGCTGAACAAAGTCTAGAGATTGCCCTCCAAGACCTAATTAGTACAATTTCCTTCGGACTCAGTGATTTAATTCCACTGGAGTTATTGAGTTATTTTAAGCTGCACACCAGCATAGTCATGGTAATTTATTGCCCTGATAAAACAACCGTTAATCCTAGTACTGGTCAAGCCAATCCTAGATCGATGCTCTTTAGTATTGGTTTCAATGGTGTCGTCAGATTCAACGAGATTCCCTTAGTTTGCGAAGTATTACCTCCTGAACTAATCGACAGTGAGTTTGCCTTTGAATTTTTAGTGGCATTACAGGAATTCTCTCGCAAACAGCTAATGCAAGTTAACTATTTCCTCGAAGAAATAGCAGTACCTCTAAGAATAAAACCTCCCTGCAACAGCACAAATGTCCTGAAACGGGGTGCTTCTATTGGCGCTCACTTTGAAATTGGTCCCTATGCCAAAGCTTGGTTAACCCCCTTATCCCGTCCTAAGACTACTACTCCTCCTCCTCCTCCTGCGAAACCGAGTAGTAGTTTAGTCCCAACTAGCAATGTTCAAGTGCTTGCTGCTTCGAGTAGTTCTGGTTCCGGTGTTGGTTCTGGTTCGAGTGTTAGCTCCGATGATGAAGAACTTCCCGTTACTATCACCGAAAATGGTGTTTGGTTAACAGTACAAAAATCCTTTGGCCCCCTGCATTTCGAGAAAGTAGGACTCACCTATAAAAATCAAAAAATCAACCTAACGCCTCAATTGGTTGTAGAGGTATCCCGTATGGTAATGACCCTTAATGGGTTGTCCATAGGTTCTCCTTTAATGGAGTTTTCTCCTTCGTTTAACCTGGATGGTTTTGGCTTAGAAGTGATCACCAGTGGACTAGAAATAGGTGGCACTTTCCTACTAGTTGAGGGCAGCAGCTACGATGAATTTTTAGGAACAGCCGTTATTGGCTTGAAAATTGGTAAGGGGGGCAAAAAATGTCTCTCCCTATCTTCCATTGGGGCTTTTGCTAACTTTACTGACAGCGACAATTTTGGTCTCTTTCTCTACCTAGCACTCAACTATCCCTTGGGAGGGCCACCTTTCTTCTTCGTTACCGGCATATCCGGGGGATTTGGTTATAACTACCGACTAATTGTTCCCACCTTGGATGAACTAGTAGCCTTTCCTTTCGTGGATGAGGCAGTTCATGATCAAAAAGCACCAGATCCTGCTGAGAGTGCCCAGGTTCTGGCTGATGAGTTGCTGATTTTGTCTAACTATATGCCTCCGGAAGTTGGGGCTTGGTTTGGGGCAGCAGGGATTAAATTCACCTGCTTTAAGATCATGGATGGCTTTGGACTGTTGAACATTGCCCTGGATTCCAGTGGGTTTGAGATCGATTTCATTGCCATTGTCACTTTAATGCTGCCTACCACCATAACTGGTCCCTTTGAACCAATTGCGGTGGCGCAAATGGTGATGGAATCAAGATTTGCTCCTGCTGAAGGGGTACTCATGGTGCGGGGACAACTAACCCCTAGTTCCTATGTGTTTAGCCGCGAGTGTCATTTAACAGGGGGTTATGCTTTCGGGCTGTGGTTTGCTGGAGAAAGGGCAGGAGATTTTGTTGTTACCCAAGGAGGCTACCATCCCCGTTTTTATGCTGCGGCTCGTTATCCTGATGTACCTCGCTTAGGCTACAGTTGGCAGATTGACGATAATGCCTTTACCACTGCCCAGGTCTATTTTGCTCTATGTGGCTATGGAGTAATGGTGGGTGGACTCTTTGCCATTGCCTTTAGGGCGGGGGCTCTCTGGGCTGAGTTTGATGCGGGGATTGACTTCTTAATCAGTTGGAAACCCTACCATTATGATGTTTCCTGGCACTTCTTTGTGCGGGCGGGGATTGGTGCCCTTGCCGTGGGTCTGGGGGTCAATGTTCGTTTTTGGGGTCCAGACTTCGGTTGTAAATTCAAGATCAGAATTATCATTATTACCGTCACCATCAAGATTGGGGATCAAACGTCTCAATATCCCAATCCCATTGACTGGGTTGAGTTTAGGGAAGCTTTCTTGCCCCCAGACGATGAAGTTTGCAGCATTGCCGTGGTTGATGGTTTAAGCAAGCAGATTATTCGTGGAACAGAAGAGGAAGGAAATCAAGAAGAAATTTGGGTAATTAATCCCAAAGAGTTAGAACTAACCACCGATAGTATTATTCCGGCGAAAACAGTTCAGACTTGGGGTGAAGCTCAAGCTGTGGGTACACAGATGGCATTTGGAATTAATTCCATGGGGATTAAGAAAGATGAATTAACCACCGTCCACAATGTTACTATTACCAGGGATGGTAGTGAAGCGGGTGCTAAAGAGAAATTCAAGTTTATACCCATCACCAAATATGCCCCCGTTGCTGCTTGGGGTGATCCTATTTCTTCAGAACATATTGTTCCCCCGGAACCTAATGATGACCCATTTATCGAAAACGTCTTCTTTAGTTTCCAGATTGTTCCTGCCGAACAACCCAAACCTGGAGAAACCGATGTAATCGGCGTTGAACATTTGCTCTATGACACTTTCCTCATCGATAATTCTTACATTTGGGAAACCATCGCAGCATTTATCCCCGATGCCAGCTTAACAAGCGAACAGGAAAAACGCGATCGCATTAACGAAACTGTGGAGAGTAATTCCCAACGGGATGAAGTTTTGAGTGCATTAGGCTTTGACACTAGCAAAGTCAGTATCGATCCTGCTGTTTCGGATAGTTTTATCTTTGCACCGCAGGTGAGTTAGGAGGTAAGGAGATTAGGAGGTAAGGAGACAGGAGTTAGGAGTTAGGAGTTAGGAGACAGGAGTTAGGAGACAGGAGTTAGGAGTTAGGAGGAAAGAATGACAAATCAACCAGCTAAAAGTTTTCAAGACTTGATTGTTTGGCGCAAAGCCCATGAATTCGTTTTGTTAATTTACCCTTTTAGTCAAAGTTTTCCTAACTCTGAAACCTATGGATTAACTTCTCAGTTGAGACGAGCTTCTGTTTCTGTTCCAGCCAATATCGCTGAGGGCTTTAGAAGAAAAACTCTGCCTGATAAGCTGCGGTTTTTGAATATAGCCCAAAGTTCATTGGAAGAATGCCGATACTACTTAATTTTGGCGCAAGACCTCAATTATGGTGACAGCACTAAACTGATGCAGAAATTGGAAGAAGTGAGTAAACTACTAAATTCCTATTCCAGCAAAATTGAGCAACGGAATAGGAATTAGGAGACAGGAGGTAAGGAGACAGGAGGTAAGGAGACAGGAGACAGGAGGTAAGAAGACAGGAGGTAAGAAGACAGGAGGTTAGGAGTTAGGAGATAGAAAACAGAAGAAAGAATAAAGAATAAAAATAATTCTTTTCTGACTACATGTGGCGAACTATAATTTTTGGTAACTCCCACCTCCAAACTCCCGACTCCTCAACTCCTAATCTCCTAACTCCAAACTCCTCAACTCCAAACTCCTAAAACTCCTGACTCCTGACTCCTGACTCCTGACTCCTAATCTCCTAACTCCTAAAAAAACATTCACAACAGGAAAGAAAATTATGAGCGAAAATCCCTTTGGGTTTACCTGGTGTTATCAAGAAACGGAGGATGATGATCAACAATGTAAAGTTTTAGTTATTGGGGAACCGGAGGATGTTCCCCCACTGGATATCGATATCAGCAATATCCTCTCAGACAAAAATATTGCCATTCGTCCTATGGACGGGGTAAGTCAACCAGATGCTAATAATTACCATTTTAAGTTGGCTTTTGATCCTGGAATCTTAGCAGATCCTAGTGCGATCGCCGTGGAGAGCGCAGATTGGTTAGTTGGCTCTGATGCTAATGCCGATGGAGACTTTGTTTACCTACTCTGGACAGGGACAGAAACTTTGCTGTCTTACCAAGAAGCGATGAAGGTTATTTTAACCGGAGTTGCGGCTCAATCTATTGATAAAATAACCTCCGTTGATGTGACAATTAGTTGGGAATTTGCCCAGGGAGGTATTCAGGTTGTGGATGGTGAGAAAATCCCTGAAGGCGGCGATTACGATGAAAACGATACTTTACCATTAACCATGGTTCAATCAACTGGAAAATCTAACATCTCCCTTTATGTTGGTTTTGTGAATTGTAACAAGGTTCTCAATACCTATGATGAAGCTAGCAGTTTACAACTGCGCCTAACTAATACCAACCTTCCTAGTGCAGCAGCTCCTGATATTACCTTCCACTATGATTCCGATATTAATCTTTGCTCTCAGTTGGTAGTAACTTTAGAAGTGGGAACAGTAGAAGATGTACCTTGGGCGTTAGGAACACGAGACCAAGTTAACAATATTACCATCTCGATTGCGGGAGACCAATGGGAACAAAATGGCGATATCGAAACCATTGAAGTAGAGGGAGTTGTTCAAGCTTTACAGTGGACTTTTATTCCCCAAGGTGCTGATGTGGTGTTGGCGGCAAGAAAAACCATGTTAATCAACTTGGATAATATTATTACCTCCCATCCCACAGGAGAGGCTAACCTCTATTTAAGTTATCAGTATGTCCCAGGATATAAGGATGGGCAATTTGTCTGTCAAATTGAAAAAGCACCTCTAACTTTTGATGAGAAAGTGCGTGTGGGCACGAGAAAAGAATTAGACGGTTTGCTCAATGTTCAAGATGGCATCACTCTCGATGGCGGTGAAATTCAAAATACAGGTCTTCTAAAATTCCGTTCTGATCTAGATAAAACCGGCGCAGATTATCCTTTCGTGTTTTACAACCAAGATGATGATGATAGATACATGAGGTTGGATAGTAACTTTAAACTAGAAATCGCCGGTTTACCAGCAACAGAATTTATTGAAACTGAAGAAATGTTAAAGTTGCGGCGAACTGGAGTTACGGGGGTTAAGGACCATAACACAGTAGCTTTCAGAGTAGGGGCTTTTGAAGAGGGAGTAGATGGAAGGACTCAACTCGATATTGCCCTTTCTGGGGATCCGGAAGAGATCAACTCTTGGGGTTACGATGCCGATAAGACGGTGATGAGTTTGCGCGCTGACGGCGATGTAAAAATTACTGGACGAATCAAAGATAAAACTGGGTATGTAATTCCTGTGGGAACAGTTGTCCCTTATGCTGGATCTGTTACAGATGATGAGGGTAAATTTGTTGCAGATAAAGTCCCAGAAGGATGGTTGATGTGTGATGGTAAACAATTTGACACCAGTAAATATCCAGAGTTACGTAATGTCCTTGACAGTGATACACTTCCAAATCTGAGTTGTAGGTTTCTCGTTGGTGCAGGCGAAATCGTTGGTGAAGAAGAAATCCCTGACCAAAAGTACGAATTGGGTGATAGAGGTGGATCAGACACGATTACCTTAACAGTCGATCAAATGCCAAGTCATAATCATGCTCCCGATGGTGATTTCAAATATCTTTTAAAGATAGATACTTATAACACCAAAGGCGCAACCAATTCTTCTGAGGATGAACCAAATCTAGGATACGCTAAAGCTCTTGTAAATAAAGGTGGTGGTGAACCTTTTGACAATCGACCACTTTATTACGCCCTTAACTACATCATCAAGGCGTAATAGGAGATAGAAGATTAGGAGATTAGGAGACAGGAGGTAAGGAGACAGGAGGTAAGCAGTAAGGAGGTAAGGAGACAGGAGGTAAGCAGTAAGGAGGTAAGGAGTAAGGAGGTAAGGAGACAGAATAAAACTGAATATTTCCTAACTAAATGTAGTAGACTAAGGTAGGGAACTTAGTAAATCCTGACTCCTCAACTCCTAATCTTCTTAACTCCTCAACTTCTAATCTCCTGACTCCTCAACTTCTAATCTCCTGACTCCTCAACTCCTAACTCCTCCCAACCCCCACAAACATCAACAGGAAAAATATCATGACTACAACCACCCCAGGACAAGAAATAAAATTCATTCAGTACCATCAACCAGCTTTAGAAAGTGGGGAATACCACATCAAAGTGGAGCAAACTATTTCTGACACCAAAGGTAGGATTCCTGAGGGTATAAAATATGAGAAGGAATTAATCTTTTCCGTCATTGGGGAACGATTTGAACCCCTGACACCTCAAGACATTTATGCGGTTTTTCCCCCACCAGAAAGCTTAGGTGACCATTCCAACGTACTACCCCATATCACTGTTAACCGGAGTACTCTTCCTTGGGAACGTTATCCTGGTCAAAGTGATGAAAATTTAACTTGGCTGGTTTTACTATTATTCCGGGACTCGGATTTTGAGGATGACAATGATAAACCCAAACTAAAAACTATTACCCTGGGAGAATTAGTAGCGGGGGAATCTGGGGTGAAGTTCCCCACCTATGTCCTTGATGGCGTAGGACAGACAGCAGAGGAGCAAACAGCAGTATTTGATATCAAAAAGAAATATGTAGCTGATATTTTGCCTACTAAAGCTGATATTGCCTATATTTCCCATGTTCGGAAAGCAGAAGACTTAACAGTTTCAGAAGATGCTACCCCGGAAGAGGCAGAGGAAGAAAAGGAATTTGCCACTGTTGTCTGTAGCCGTCTACCCCAACCCAATGGCACAAGTTACGTCCATTTAGTTTCCGTCGAGGGACGCTATGGCGACGACGGCTTTGATTTCCAAGGGGCAGGGGATGAAGACCTGATCCGTTTTGTGAGTCTAGCAAATTGGAGTTTTTCTTGTGTAGATCCTCAACAAACCTTTACCGAAATACTCAAGAATCTCAATCGTACCCCCAGCACTCCCAGACTCCCGGTTAATGAGAATTCCACTGCGGAAAAATCTTTAGCAATGGGCTATATTCCCTTTCCCCATTCCCTACGCCAAGGAAGTCAAACGGTTTCCTGGTATCATAGTCCTTTAGCAACAGGTTTTCACTCCGATACCTATGAATTTCCTGCCAAAGCTGCGGATGAATTATTACGTTATGATCCTGAGTTAGGACTGTTTGATACTTCCTATGCAGCAGCTTGGCAATTAGGACGGATGTTGACTCTGCAAAATTCCACAGTAGCCACTAGCTTGTATAACTGGAAAAGAGCATTTGCTCAAAGACTTAAACAACTGGAAAACATTTTAATTCACTTGCCCTTAACTCCCAAGCACAGTGCAGCACTGATAGATCTTCCCCTCTATGTCTTCAAGTGGTTCAGAGATTTGGAATTGTTGAAAGGTATACCTTTTAACTATTTAGTTCCTGATGAAAAGCTACTCCCCTCAGAATCACTCCGGTTCTTCTGTGTAGATTCTTTATGGGTAGACTGTTTACAAGATGGTGCCTTTAGTATTGGTCGGGTAACAGAGGCAGATGTCACCGAAGATAGTGTAACCCGTTCTAGCAACAGTGGTTTAACCCGCAGTGATGATCAAAAGCTTACCGGAATTATTATGCGATCGCAAGTGGTGGCTGGATGGCCAGGTTTACTGGTGGATGGTTATGATACAGCTGTGGCGAATGCGGATTCCATTGACGAGACGGAAGGTAATCTTTTAACCCTATTACGGATGGATAAATTAGCCAAAGATGTCTTAATTTGTATATTCCAAGGGGAAGTGAAAACCGTCGATATTCACCAAAAACCAGAAGCTATGCACTTTGGAGTAGATCCTTTTGGGGTAGATGATACAGAGGTTACCAAAGATTTAAGGAATGCACAAGGAGAGCTGATTATGGGTTCAAAAATATCTGTTCCCTGGAATAATTTAGCTAAAAGGGTGATCAACTTAGTGCAATTTGCTGACAATATGAAAACTTGGTTTAACAGCGATGGTGGGGGTTCTGTAACTAACTTTACCTCCGCTCAATTTGGCTTACAGATGATTGAAGGGGTGCAAAAAGTTAGGTTTGTGAAGGAGGATTAAGGGGGAGCATCCCATTTTGGAAAAAAGACAAAACTTATTCGCGAGTTATAATCGCGAATAATGTTCCGACTTAGATATTTTCTTGTTCGGAGTCAAAAGAGATATCTAGTAAGCTATTCTTAAGAGAATCTATCGTTTTTTGCAATTCAGAAACTATGGTTCTTCTGGTTACCCCCATCACCCCATCAACATGAGCTTCACTTCCAGCCTTCCCCAAATGCTTATATTTACTTAGCTTGGGCGTGTCACCTGTGGTTGTAAAGGTGGGTGAACTAGCTTGTAGCTTGTAGTACCAGTAGACTTTTTTTGGCTGTCGGACTTGATAACGCGATACCCAAGCATCATAGGGGGCGAGTTCCCCTTGACGCTCAAAGAAATTTTTGTAGGTTTCGAGGCTGGCAATTGCCGTCTGTAAACGAGTTATTCTCTGTAGTTTATCTTGTTGTGAGTGACTGGAAACTCTTCTACCCATTACACTCTGAATCCCCATACCGACATCTATTCGCGATTATAACTCGCGAATACACCCACTTCCAAGAATAGAGTTGATTTTTAAGTACTTAAATAGCTAGTTGACCGTTGAGATAGGCACAACGCAGTTGTAAGATATTTGCAACATTTTCTGGTCGCCACTGAGCTCCGGTTAGTTTAACTCGATAGCTGATTTGTTTGACAGCAGATTCCACTGCACCGCTCCCAATTGAACAAAAGGGTGAAGTCAACTTTTGACTATTGAGCCAATCGGTTAAAGATAGATTGTCTTGAAAAAATGCTCCGTAATAAATTCCTTGTAAACGAGCCGTTTTGTATTCTTGCCAAAAACAGGGTTCTCCTTTGACTTCCGTCCTCAAACGGATTTTTCCCCCATCAACACTTACTTCTGATAACCCTTGTTTTAGTTCAGGAGGTGTTAATTCAATTTGGTTCACTAAACGATGTTGAGTAGAGTGACCAACTTTGAGTCCTGTTAAGAGATACAAGTCTGTTTCTGCATTGTGATAAGATTCATTGGCACTCAACAGCAGACAGCATTTTGATAACAGGGGACTATGGCGCGTTAATGGCTCTATTCCCAAAGCATCTGCTTGTTTTTTGGTAATCTTCAGTTTCCCTAGACAGCTTTTAATGGTTCGGGTCTTTCCTCGTTGAGTTTGGGTCTTTTTGACGATAAAAAAAGGGCAATCTTGGGGCTGACGTGTTCTAACACTTGGTTCCTGACTGCAATTTCAATATCCACCAGGGTTGACAAGTTATCCGTGTCAGTATTGTTGTATAGGATCTCGCTGGCTCGTTTTAAACAGGCTTCGAGTTCTTCCCGTTCAGATGGATTCATAATTATTACTGTCGAGATTTATTTCTCTATTATGCCAGCATTTATGTAGTCTAGCTCTAAATTGATGTTTTTATTCGCGAAGCTACATCGCGAATAAAGAATTACCCCTCTCTATGTATCTTCCAAAATGGGATGCTCCCGATTAAGGAGGCTCGAAATTGCAGCTAATCCTCTAAACTATTGCCTAGCTTAGTTTCTAGCGAACTAGTCCTCAACCCTGACTCTCTCCTTGAGTTTCTCTTGTCTCGCCTTAAGTTGGTAGCCTGACTATCGATAATAAATTGATAAAAAACAGCTAAAATTCATAATTCACACTAAAATAAAATCCTTCATCCTGGGCATTAGTACCCCTGTCGTCAAGGTCAATCAGAGGAACACCATAATCGAGGCGTAAGTTGAGGTTTGGTACAGGTTCCCAGATTATGCCCAAGCCTACACCAGCTAAAAATCGCTGCCCTGGTAAGAGGTTAGGATTATCTGAGTCATTCCAGACCAAACCTGCATCAAAAAAAGGAGCTAGCTGAAAAGTTGCTATACCACCTTCATCCCGCTTTAGAGTAATGCGATCTTCGATAGAGAAGCGAAAACCATTATCCCCTGCCCGAATGTTTTGTCGGTAACCTCTTAAAGATTGACCACCGCCAATGACAAATTGTTGCGAAGGTACTAAGCTATCAGGAGTCAGCTGGATATCAGCTCCAATAATTAACAAGTTATTCTCATTGATCACTTGTACCCGCTGAATTTGACCTAACCAGCTGAAAAACTGACCATCAGGAGTGGGTTCAGGATTGTCTGTAGCATTAAACAAATCAGTACCAAAACTCAAGAGCGATCGCAAGGACCAAGCTCCCCTGGCATCACGGCGCAGATAGTCTTGTCCAAACTTAATCACGCTGGTGGTAGTGACTCCTTCTGAGTTGGCACCAGGACTAACAGGCAAGATATCTCCCAGTAGAGCTTTACTTCTCTGGTAAGTAAAACCCATTGATAGGGCTAATTCTTCACGAGGGCTGCGTATCAGTGGCTGTCGGAAACTAGCCTCATACAGCTGTGACTCTCCCTGAATATCAAAAAAGCTGAAACCAGACTCAACCACTTCATTACGATTCAAAGAAGTTCTTAGTTGTATCGTGCCATTCATGGGATTGACTGGCAGTCGATAACTGATGTCCCCTACATCAGAGCCACTTCTGGTGGTGTGGTAGTAGGAAGCGGAAATTCTATCTCCATTCCCGGTAAGGTTCAGATAAGACAATCTGAGCCCCAATCTTTCAGAACCAACACTCGGTGGGGAATAATTATCAATGCTTACACTACCCTCAAAAGGGTCAGTTTCAGCTATACGCACAATCAGAATACTTTTTCCTTGTTGGCTTCCCACTCGCAGACTGGCTTCAATATTTTCAAACAAGGGGTCAGTTCGTAACAAACGCAGTTGGTCTTCCAAATCAGCAGTATTGAGAGGTGTCCCAGCTCCGAGTTGTACTCTACTGCGGATATAGTCAGGATTGACGCGAGTGTTTCCCTCTATTTTTATTTCTTCTAAACTCCCCTCCAAGATGCGAATTTCTAAGATACCTTTCTCAATTGGTTGGTCTACCAGAATCGCCCTAGAAGTGATATAGCCTTGCTCCAGATACAGCTGAGTAATCTTATCTGCAACTTCTCTGAGTTGTTTGAGAGTAAGAGAACGACCTTCAAAGGGTTGAACTATAGCATTTAACTGCTCAGGAGTAAAAATTGTGCTACCAATGACTTCAATGTTCTGCACTGGAACTGCCTGGGAGTCAGTATCATTTGATTCTGGAGGGGGAGGAGGTGGTTGAACTGGTTCTGTTGGCTCTGAATCTGGTATTGGTTCTGGAGTTGGAGCAGGTTGTGGGAAGCGATCTTCGTTTGGATTAGGTTGTAGAATTTCGGAAGGAACAGGTGGGTTCTGCGCTTGCAGGAATGTTTGGTGAGTGAGATTGGGTAAAGAGTCTGATGTCAATGCTGGCAATTGCTCAACAGGCATCAGCAAAGCTGATTGCTTATCTTTGGAACTTGTGGGAGAGCTTTTTTGAGTAATGAGTGAAGAAACTTTTCTCAAATCCTCTTCCCTTCTGTTCCCTTCCTCGCTCCCCTCCTGGGAGGGGCGGGGGTGGGTTGGGTTAGGGGTGGGTTCTGCCTTCTGCCCTCTGCCTTCTGTTATTGAAAGCCACTGTAAATTTCGTTCACCCCTTGTAGGGTTATTGACTTGGTCTGCAGAAACTTTAGCCATTTGTTCCCAAGAAGAGGTAGTTCCTGCTTGAGCACAAGGACTCTGAAAGAATATTACCGAAGGAGTACCGTTACTAGTAATTTCTAAACAAAACAGTGCAATTGTCCAAAAAAGACGCTTGGTAAGTTTACTTTTGATTAAAACCTCACACCAAAGTGATCCCATCTTTAAGCCCATTGGGTCTGCTATTCTCCTTCATTGACACTCCCCCTGGCTTCTAGCCATGGGATTCTAGTTTCAACGACGTTTCTTGCTTCAACAGGTCTTGCGACCAACCGAAGTAGAGGAAACATCTCCACCAGCGTTAGTTTGGGGATGCCCTCCCCTACCGTTTACACGACTTAAAATTACTTTGGCAGCGTTCACATCCCTGTGTTCAATGTGTCCACATTTTGGGCAAGAATGAGTACGAGTACTTAAAGATTTCTGAACTCTTGCACCACAATTTGAACACTCCTGACTGGTGAAGTGTGGCGCTACTGTAATTATTTCACGTCCAAACTTGCTACCAAAGTATTCGAGCCACCTACGGAAATTGTACCAAGAGGCATCACTAATGCACCTTCCTAGTTTGTGGTTTCTGACTAGTCCGTTGACATTTAAATCTTCCAAGACGACCTTAGCGTTAGCTAGGCATAAGTTACGTGCAACTCTCTTTGCATGTTCATTCCTTGTTGGGTAGGGTGAAGCTTCCAGCCGGACTGCTTATACTCAACAGAACTGGTATGTTTTTTAAACCTTGGATATCCCTTATGGCCAGGTTTATTGTGTTTGCAATTATCAAAAAATAGCTTAATTGCGCGTTCTACGTTCTCAACAGATGCTTGACAGGCATGGCTATTCAAGTGATTGACAAACTGATATTCTGCTCTGAGCTGAGTGTTGTACTGATAAAGCTCTTTTTTACCAATGCCACGGTTATCCATCCAGTACCTCAAAACTTTGTTTCTGACAAACTGAGAAGTACGGATGGCTTCCTCGATAGCAAGCGCTTGTGCTTTTTTGACTACAGCTTTATATTCAAGTACCAACACTTTTTTATCACCTCCTTAATTTTACATACTATATTTAGTATATGCCTTGCGGGTAAAAAAAACAAGTAAAAAAGGACAAAAAAGATAAAAAATGCACTGTTTTTTTCTGATACAATCAAGTCCAAAATAACAGTAGTATTAACGCCTACTACTTGGAAAAACATGAACAAAGAAACTGGTAGATGTAATATTAGTATTAGAAAATTGATAGAAAATTTACACGGGGAATAAATTCCCCACGGGCTCGTTCCCCATGAATAGAAAGCCATCGGCTTGCGCCCTAGAATTTTTGGTCAATTTGTGTAGGACTTTGGGTGACAACCAACCACTCTTTGGCAATAGTCAATTTTTTCGACATATCTGTAGTCAATATCTCTCTTCTTTTGGCGATTTATGCAATCAGTCCAATACGCTATCCATTAGGCAAAAGTAGTCGAAACATTGATAGAGACGCTTGAAGTAGAAACAAGTTGTGAACCTTCAAACAAATAGTAAAAGGTAGAAAGTCCTCTACTCCAAGTCTGTCGTGTCCTGTATTGCCAACACTACTCCTGCTTCCACACATCTCCTCACTACGCCTTCCCTGTGTGAAGCCAATATTTGTGTTTTTGTCACTTTCTCATTTGACCAAAATCTGTAAATACTTTTGCCTAATGGATAGTGTTTCAAGGGGGGTTGGGGGGATCAATTCTTAACCGATTGGCAAAAAAAGCCCCCGAAAGCAAGCGGGGGCAACAGGTAAGAGTATGAAGTCTCCAATAAATCTCTGGTCAATCTTGATTAATCGAGTGATAGACTCCTTTCATCCTTCTTTTAGGCTAGCCATTCTAGAACAGCGTCTTCTTTGGTATTGGTATTGCGGGATGGCGTCTCGCGATTGAATTTCATATGGATAGAACGAGTTTGCTCGCCATCTGCTGCCACTGCCATGATTGGGTAGTCAATCATGCCATCTTGGAAGGACATCTGGAAGCGGAAAGTACCATCGGGATTGAGTTGGACGGGACGTCCGCCAATAGTAACTTTAGCATCAGGTTCGGTGGCACCATAGACAATTAACTCAGCATCAGCAACCAACCAGAACTTGCGAGGGCGCATTGGAGGCATGGAAGCGGAGAAACCAACACCGGACATGCCTACACCAGACATGTTCAAACCAGACATTGTTGGTACAGCCCACATGCCCACACCGGAAGGGAAGACATAGGAGCTGATTGCTTGTTCGGGAGCCATAGAGCCTGGAACGTGATGCATGGAGCCAAACAAAGAGCCAGCAATACGCTGAGCTTCAGCAGATTGAGCCATGTCAAAAATTTCCCCGTAGATCGGGTTGTCTGTTGCACTCGCACCTGCCATGCGTCTGCTGGGAGGAACAAGTTCGAGGAAGGTTTTACCACGCAGCTCTTCTTCCCAACTGACAGTGATGAATTGATCGTCAACCCAGTCACTAGGGTAGACAGGAGGAACATGTACTTGTGCAGAGCGAGCTAGAACCAACCAACGTCCATCAGCACAGCGATAACCGATATCCACAATATAATCGCGATCGCTCACAGGTATGGGCAGATACCATTCTCGTGCTAGCTCATCAGTAGGATATTCCTGAATACTATGAGGGCTTTGGTAGTCAAGATTGACATCAGTAGCATCATAAATCCGCAAAGCTAGCTGTTGTCCTCCCTGACTCCGCAAGCTTTCTTTATGCTCATTGGGAATATCCCAATAGGTGTAAGCCCATTGCGGATCACGGGGCATCAAGACAATCCGACTTTCACCGTAGCCTTCGGGTAAATCGGCTAAACCCTCATCTACAGAAGCCAGGGTAGCACCTTCGCGATCTTCTTGACCTAATTCAAACTTTGCTGCTTCCACTTCCGGTTGTGCCTCCACTGTACGAGATAGGGTGTTCGAGATGTTTGTATGTTGTACGTTTTGAATTTCCGCTAGCAATTGCGCCTTGCGCATCCGACTGTAACGGGAGATGCCGTATTCACTAGCAACTCTGCGTAGTTGCCGCAAAGTCATTTCTTCTAGGGGTGGACGTTCTTTTGCCATAAGTATGCTCTCCAATAATTAGGATTGAAGGTATTTAACGCCTGATGAATTCAAGATTTTGGTCGTCGGGCAACACATCCAATGGTTCAGAGGAAGCAAACTTTCAACTTGAGTTAATCACCGGCTTTGACTGGAATTTTCAGTCGATCATCTGCGATGCGCAGTGGTGGTACTTTAAGCTGTAGAGCTATAGGTAGCACGCTTGCTAATAGAGATGAATAGGAGTGGATCACCATTTATACAAGTATTTGCTAGCGAGCCAGCCTCTAATGATTTAGTGAAATGCTAAAAAGTTAGCATTTCTTTGGGATCAACTATTAATATATGTAACGAAAATCCTCGGGTTAGATCAAGAGGTCAATGAGTTGATTTTTGGTCAATTGACGAATTTATAGGCTTGCTGGGGATCGCAATGTCATCTTTTCATGACATTTGCCCTTGCTGGGATCAAATTTTCTTCGGCTTGTATTGGGTGACTGAAACCTTCAAAGTCAACATTTGATGACAAACGAACTCAATGTAATCGCTATCGGCCTGAAGCACAGGAGTCTCAAGCTCCAGATACAGGAACTAATCACATTGGCTTTCGTTTAGTCACTGTTTCTGCTTCTGCCGAAGCGCGATCGACCTGAGACTTTTTCCGAAATCTCTGCTCACAAAAAAACGATTGTTCTTGAATAGCGAAGAACGATCGTTTTCCTCATCTATTCTGGGTTTGGGTTTGAGGCTTAACTAAGTGCCATTCGGCTATATCAGTTACAATAAATGTATTGACAAACGTATATATTTTAATTTGATGACTACTGACAAGGAAGCTGAAAGCCTTCTTGAGCGTGATCTATCAGAATACCTTGAACCTGAAGCATTTCGGGAGAACTTCGTTCCTACTTCATTTGAATTTCTCCCTAAAGATACGACAATCAACCTTCGTATTTCTACTGAACTCTTGAGCGCAATTAAGGCATTGGCTAAAAAAAATGGGGTGGCATACCAGAAGTTTGTCAGGCAGGTGCTTGAAAGAGCTTTGACCCACTCCCACGGCTAAAAGCGCGTGGGATTCAGGGATACTGGCGTAGATTGCAGGTTAACCCCGTCTTACGTCTACTCTCCCTCTAGATGGAGTCCCACCTAGTTGGATTTCTCCAAACAAC
>JAAHGL010000350.1 GCA_010692635.1 Symploca sp. SIO2C1
ATAGATAACGAGATCTTCATGAGAAAAAAATGCTTCTTTTGTCTTCTTCTCCCTTGTCCACTTTCCCCCCTTGTCTACCTTGTCTCACCCCATTATACGATTAATGTAAAAAACCTACCCTTGTCAGGAGCAACCCACCCCTAACCCCCTGACAAGGGTAGGTTTTTAATATTTCGCTGAAGATGAGACAAGGGAGGAAAGTAGGAAATAAGTATTTATGTACTGGTGCAAGATGTGAGTATACGCCACAATAAAACTTACCAAGGATTGCCAATCAGCGTGAAGGCACTCCAATAGTAGGGATGACTGAAATCTCTGTCTGAGAGTTGGGCTAACTCTGGTGGTAAAGGAATACGATTATCATCAACAACTAACTCCCCATCTTCTATACGTACTTCTCCCCGGAGCATTGCTAGTTGTGTCTGTCGTAGTGCTTCTGCTTTTACTGGAATTTGCTTCAATTCTTCGTAAAACTTTGTCATTAGTCCCAGGGTTCCTTCATCACTGACGTACCAGAGGCTACCCATTGCTGTACTAACTCCTGCTTGTACTGCCAAGCCAGCAAAACCTAACTCCGCTTCTTTGCTTCCTACTGCTGTGCGACAAGCGCTCAAAACCAACAAGCTTACTGGTGGGCTATTTAACTCGAGCTCTCGTAGTTCGTCAAGAGTAATTTTGTCGTCCCATAATTGAATGTAGGAATTGTTTGCTCTACCTTCTCGAAATTCTGCATGGGTGGCAAAATGAACAATGGAAAATGACTCTTCCTCACGAGCTTGCTTGAGGGTTTCTACTGTAAAACTTTCGTTAAGATAAGCTTCTCCTGGCCACAACTGACGTGTAATTACATCTAATTCTACTGGAACTGCTGGTAAAGGAGTTTGATCTGGAAATACCTCTGCTCCCATGGCCAAGACTTGGGAACTTCTAACATCTACTGGCCCTAGATTAGTTAGGGAAAGACCTGGCATTATGCCGAGACCATATTTTTCTACGAGAAACTTCTCGCCATCATGTAGTGCTGCCAATGGTAAGGAACGCAAACCTTTGTCCATCAGGAAGGCGACATTCTGGATTTCCTGGGTTTGTAAATTCTGCTCAAGTGGTTCAAATAGCAATTTATAGAGTTTCTGAGACGGAGCTAAGTAACCATTCGGATCTTTGACATCAGTAACAGCTCTCCGGAATTCCCGAGCTACTCGGCGGATTTCGGCACGGGTTGCGCCTAAGCGCTGTCGAATGAGTTTGCCTTCAGCAGTGACTAGTACCAGCTCTAGCTCATCATTTTCCTGTTCTTGCAGATTCTGGGATAGCATTGGCTGTTGGGAGTTACTTAACTCAGAAGCATTAAGGAGCCAGTGTTTTGATGGTTTTTCCTGGTTTTTCTCTAGGAGGGATTGGAGAGCATATGCAGTGGTTGCTTCTTTCTGCTCCTCTTCCTTTGGAGTTGGCATATATTTGGCATACGTGAAGGCAGATTTAACATCATTGTCTTCTTCCATCTGCCGCAGGATATCGCGGACATCTTCTAGGCTGGTAATGGGAGTATTGGTAATGCCTAGATATTGTTCATACTCGCTGGTAAAACCGACTTCCAGTCGTGCTACTTGAGCCGATTCCAGCTGCGCTTGTACTGTTTGAGCTTCTTGTTGAGTTTCGGTTAACTGCTGCTGGGATTGTTGAACTTCGGTTTGCACCGTTTCAACTTCCTGTTGAATCTCAGTTAACTGCTGCTGGGATTGTTGTAATTGAGTTTGTGAGGATTCCAATCGTGTTTGCGAGGTTTGGACTTCCTGTCGAATCTCAGTTAACTCTTGTTGGGATTGTTGAACTTCAGTTTGCGCAGTTTCAACTTCCTGTTGAATTTCGGTTAGCTCCTGTTGGGATTGACGCAGCTCAGTTTGGGAGGATTCTAATTGTGCTTGGGCAGTTTCAACTTCCTGTTGAATTTCGGTGAACTCCTGTTGAGATTGACGCAGCTCAGTTTGGGAGGATTCTAATTGTGCTTGGGCAGTTTCAACTTCCTGTTGAGTTTCAGTTAATTCTTGCTGGGATTGGCGTAACTCAGTTTGAGAGGATTCTAATTGTGCTTGTGCAGTTTCAACTTCCTGTTGAATTTCGGTAAACTCTTGCCGAGATTGGCGTAATTCAGTTTGGGAGGATTCTAATTGTGCTTGTGCAGTTTTGACTTCCTGTTGAATTTCGGTAAACTCTTGCCGAGATTGGCGTAATTCAGTTTGAGAGGATTCTAATTGTGCTTGTGCAGTTTCGACTTCCTGCTGAGTTTCGGTGAACTCCTGTTGAGATTGTCGCAGTTCAGTTTGAGAGGATTCTAATTGTGCTTGTGTAATTTCAACTTCCTGTCGAATCTCAGTTAACTCTTGTTGGGATTGACGTAACTCAGTTTGTGCAGTTTCAACTTCCTGTTGAATTTCGGTGAACTCTTGCTGAGATTGACGTAATTCAGTTTGAGAGGATTCTAATTGTACTTGTGTAGTCTCAACTTCCTGTTGAGTTTCGGCTAACTCTTGCTGGGATTGGCGTAACTCAGTTTGTGCCGTTTCGACTTCCTGTTGAATTTCGGTGAACTCTTGCTGGGATTGACGTAACTCAGTTTGTGCCGTTTCGACTTCCTGTTGAATCTCAGTTAACTCTTGCTGAGATTGACGCAGTTCAACTTGGGAAGATTCTAGTTGTGCAGTTAATTCTTGGCTTTCATCACGAAGAGCACTCAGCCTCTCTTCTGCAACATTAATTTCTCGACGAACCTCAACTAGCCTCCGTTGTGAGTTCTCTAACTGTGCAACAGAAGTGTCTGAAGTTTCTATAGCTGATAGTAACTCAGTAATTTCAAGATCCTGAGGATTAAAGCGTGCAGCATTTTCCCAAGAGGCGATCGCATCTTGGTAACGTTGTAAGCGATAGAGTGCTAGTCCTCTGCGTTTCCAAGCTAGAGAGTTTTGTGGTTCTAGTTGCAGCGCTCTGTCAAAATCTGCGATCGCATTTTGATATTGACTTAGTTGATAGAAACCAACACCTCGGTTAAGCCAATTAGCAGCCACATCGGCATCAATTGCCACTAACTGATTATAGGTGGTAATTGCATCTGTGTATCTTTGCAAGTCATATAGCTGTACCCTGGCAATTTGCTTGGGAATACTTGTACTTACCAATTGTTGTTGATAGTCTGAGCTAGCAGGTAAAGTTAATGCCTGCTGCCAAGAAGTAATTGCTGCTTGATAACGCTGTAGTTGGTATAGAGAATTGCCTTTTGACCACCAAGCCAAAAGATAATCAGGTCTAATTGCGATCGCATCATCATAAGCAGAAATTGCCCTTTGATAGTCTCCCAAGCGGTTGAAGATATCCCCTCGCCAGTACCAAGCCAGGAAAGAATCTGGCTGGAGCCGTATAATTTGGTCTAAGATCGCCAGAGCTTCAACATACCTACCAATTCCCTGCAACTCTCTAACCTGTTGCCACAATAGGTCAACAGTTCTCCCTTGAGCTATTAGTTGCTCTGTTGGTATAGTATTACCATCAAAATCAGGTTGAGCCGCTAAGATTTGAGAGTTCGTGCTGGCAATGCTAGTAGTTATAAAAGTAGCCAAAGCTACTCCTAGTTGAAATCTAAAATTTTTCATACTTACTGCCGACAGGCAAGGGGTTTAATGGTTACAACTCTTAAAAATTTAGCAAGCCTTGTAACTTACCAAATTTACCAAGAAATATAGTACCACCTACGGAATAATTTGGTCATTAGTCATTGGTCATTGGTCATTGGTCATTAGTCATTGGTCATTGGTCATTAGTACAAATAACCAATAACTAAATTGGAGAGTTCTACCAATGCTCAAAAAACTACCTCTTAATGCCAAACTCATCACTTACACAACCGCTTTCGGTTTACTCTTTGGCATAGCACAACCGGCTGAAGCTAGCACTTTGACAGCACTCAATCAAGGAATTGTCATCGATACTTTTACTGAATGTATTAACGATGGTGTTGCTCTTGTAATCGGACAAAACCCAACAGATCAGTATGGATGGCAGTATGCTATAGATTCTGCCAATGATGGTGTTAATGGACTTCAAGTCGGTGGCAATGTGTATGAAATTTATAGTTTAGCTCTCAAGGAAACTGATGATGATATTTTCGTAGCCCTCAATGCCAACATGCCGTTAACTGGTGTAAACGGAACTGCTGCTGATGATGGGAATATTGGTTGGGGGGATTTGTTCTTTAATTTTTCAGGCAAAGACTTCAGTACTGCTAGTAATGAAAATAGTTTGTTCGGTGTACGTTTTGCTGGCACCAATGATTCTTTAGTATCAAATATTGGACTCTATGGTGATGTAACAGCTACCAGTACTACGGCAATCAATAGTGGTTTTAGCAGTATAGAAGCTTATAATCAGCATGTAGCTACCTATGGCTGCACCGGAGCAGACTGTCAACCTAGCCTAGGAGATTTAGCTGCCAATAGTAACTATTTTAACCAAAGTCAAAGCCTCAATGCGATCGCTTCCGGGACATTTCTTACTGGTATTAGCTTTCTTTCCACTGCTGATTTAAGTGCGGCTGGCTATCGTTTGAATCAATCTAGTGGTCAGCATACCATTGCCTTTAAATTCAGCAAATCTAGCATTTGCGATCGCGGTTTTTGCCAGACAAGCCAGACAACTGAATCTGTCCCTGAACCTTCTGGTATTCTTGGTTTGGGAGTTATTAGTCTAATATTGACAACAAGCCTACGCCACCAGTATCGTCGCTAAAAATTCCACCTAACACCTAACACCCATTGGTGACAAGTTAAGGTAAAAGTGTCGTTGTCAAGGGAGCTGGGGGAGCTGGGGAAGCTGAGGGAGCTGGGGAAGCTGAGGGAGCTGGGGAAGCTGAGGAAGCTGAGGAAGAAGAATACAATTTTTCTAACCTCTTGAGTATTTCCATATATAGTGTTTTTTGAGCCCTCAAGCGCCATATATGGGAGTTGACAAAATGCACAACC
>JAAHGL010000351.1 GCA_010692635.1 Symploca sp. SIO2C1
GACACTTACTAATGAGACCACCAGAGTTATGTGATTTTTTGTATCAGTTTACTGACAAAGAAACAGCTAGATTGATAGTCTACTATGTTTATAATTCTAATCATATTAATCGCTTTTTCACTGAAGACTATTTGAACTTTATTGAACAAAGTTCTTTTAAAGTAAATAAGCTTGATTGTACTTTTGTGGCTGAGATTGATCAAGTACATCAGGAAACTCTAGAGAGGCTTTATCCTGGAAGAACTAAATTTGCGAACAACGGAATGATAGCAATTTTAGAAAAAACACCAGAAAATGAAAATAAATTTTCTCAGACTCAGTCATCCATTACAATGCCTCAAGTCTTGGGACAAAAGAATCAAGAAGAATTAGCTATAGATAAAAAAGTATTATTTCTTCATTGTAGTCCATTTTCTTATCACCGTAAATTAGTATTTTCTAATAACACAATTTATCTAACCAGTTCCAATGAAAAGCACCCTCAAGTAATTAATTTTCCTCATGGTTCATTTTTTAATGTAGAAGATTTACTAAAAAAGTTGCCAACAGGCTGGTATCCAGATTTATTTGTAGCTAGAGTGGATGCCTTTTTTGGTATTGTTCCCTGTAATGTAGAAGCTCTTCGATGTCCCAAAGTACTCGTAATGGGGGATAGTCATCATGGATTCAATCCCCTAAACAAAATGATTGAATATGCCAAATCAGAAAAATATGACTTCTATATTACTGATTTTGATCGTCACCATCTTTGGTATTACTGGCTGGCTGGTTTAACTGATCTTTACTGGCTACCTACTTTAGTTCTTAATCCTCCAGAGCCAGGGTTTAAGCAACAACCATTTTTTAATCCAGAACTCAATTATAACTTCTTTCAGGACAAAACTGTATTTATTGGTCAAGTAGGTCAATATCATCCTAGAAGAAAAAGATTAATTGAACATGCAGCCAAAAATCTTCCTAACTTTATCTGTGGGCCACTTAACCAACGGGACTCATTAAAAGCATTTGCTGCAGCAGATATTTCCTTGAATATCAGCCTAAACGGTGATGCTAATATGCGTAATTTTGAAGTAATTTCCTCTAAGGGATTTCTTCTTGCTGATAAACTAACAGATGAGTCAGGGATGAGTTTGCTTCTAGAAGAAGGTAAGGAGTATGAAACCTTTGCCGATTTAGATGAGATGCTGACAAAGATATCATATTTTTCACAAAACCCTAATCTTCTAACAAGTTATCGGGAACAAAGTCATGCACGCTACTGCCGTGAGTATGCGCCTAAGCACATTCTTTCGCTTTTTAACCAGCTAGTTCAAGGGCAGACAATTGAAGATCGCTTTACTGCCAAATCTATTAATCGCATTCAGCACTGCCAAGATACAGAATTCAGTCGAGCGAGAATAAGTCTTTACCAAGTAATCCAGGATCTTCATCGTGAGTGGGAAAATATAGCTATCTTACTAGATGCGAGGGTCAAATTAACTTCTATTGTTGATTTTTTAGATCTGCCTCGTGTGCAGGTTACCGTAACAAATTACGAGGATGCTTATGTTGCTAGCCTCAAGCCATATCTTGAACATTCTGGTAACTATAATCGAGTATCTTTTGTTAAAGACGCTCAATTTAATCGTTTTAACATTATTATCACCTCAATCTGCGATGCCTATTTTCTCTCTCAACTGCCCAAGGATAATGTGGTAATCATCTCCACTGATTACTCAGGTGTGGAAACAGCCTCACAGTACAAAGAATTCATGCCCATTATCTCCACCAAAGAAGATTTTGAGGGTAGCTTCTTTGTTCTACGCAACATGAGTCAGGAATTCGTTGATACTCAGTCAGGTTCACAGGGAGTTGGTATTCCATCTGTAGATAACTTGCCTTCAGAGGAATCAGAAGCTCTGCTCCCTAACGTAAGTCTGAGAGAGCTTAATTTAATTGTGTTTCCTGATTGGAGTCAATCCGAAGAGGTTCTCTCCCTCCAGTTGGAAGATGTGATCAGAAGTATCTTGATTCACCCCAACAAAAGTAAAATAACTTTGTTGCTTGACACCACTAACATTGCTGAAGAAGAGGTAAATTTAATGTTATCGAGTGTTGTCATGAATCTTCTCTTACAAGAAGATTTAGATGTGACAGATGGACCAGAAATTGCTTTGCTTGGAGAACTCAGCCAAATGCAATGGGAAGCACTATTGTCCGAAATTAATTATCGCCTAGTTATAGAACCTGAAAATCACCAGCAAGTTATACAGGCAAAAGCAGACAAGCTCCCTGGTTGGACAGTAGATAGGGTTTGCTGAATAAGTAACAAGTAACAAGTAAAAAGTAACAAGTAAGAAGGAATGAAGCATTTATCCTCGTTTTGAGCACTTGTATTCCCCAAGGTTACCCAGGGATTTCCCATGAAAGTGCAAGGTTTCTGGAGCCCATCGATACAATTTCCTTGCACTTATTTAGCACAAAAATGCTTTCAAGCATTCTCTGGTATAGCTTCCACACTTATGCAGCAAGCCCTAGATAATCAATAAGTAATGAGCATTAGAAGGCAGGAGGCAGGAGGAACAAGAGTTTTCCTTATAGCCCAAAGTATTGAAAATTGAGGAAATCGCTACCCTACAAGGTGTTGGCGATCTTATGGATGAACTTGATCAAGAACAGATCAAACTTGGTGGATACAGCGCGAAGTGCTGTATCAGTTTTGAGAATTGAAAGGGGAAGATTCAATTTTCATCAGTTACAGTGTTGGTTAGATCCAGTGGAGGGTAAATTATCCGGTGCGCAATTGAAGTATCAGCATTTGCTTGGCTCCATATCGCATCCAACAACGATTCTTGGTCTAATCTTGCACTAATATAAGATGAATTTTCTTCAACTAGAGCTAAAGCTTGTTCTTTAATCTCAGGATACTTATTAAAAATGCCTTGGAGTTCTTTGTCGCGGCATTCGTGCAATTGATCGTAACCACTAAGCCGATCGCACCTCCAGAACTCTAGAGCTAATTTATGTCCTTCTAAAGCTGATTTCATTGCTGCCAAGGCTTCTGCATCACCCTGAGCAATTTTAGCAACTGGCACTATCTCTTTAAGTTTATCTTCATATTCTCGCAATTTTATACCATATTCACCTTCACTTTTAATCTTCAAATCTTGAAGGTCATTAACTGCATTTTTGAGAGCGGGTGAGACTATTGGTTCAGTTGCTCTAGCTTTTCTGGCTTCAGCTTTGTTGCCTTCGGTTCTACTTTTTAAAAGAACACTACAACCCATTAACAGGTTGACGGTGGTTAGAGTGATAGATAAGTTAAATAATTGTTTAAATACTTTGTTCATAAAATATTCTCAATAATTTGAATATATTTCGCAGCTTAGCCTAATACTCTGTCTACCCGCCACTAGTGGAAGAAGGCAGAAGGCAGGAGGCAGAAGGTAGAAGGTAGAAGGCAGAAGGTAGAAGGCAAGAAAGCTTTTAGGCTAAGCTTTTTAAGATTTTGTCAAGTGTTATTTGTGATTACTACAAAATACTTTATGTAGCGAAAAAATCAGCATTTTCTCCCTTATCTGTGTTACAGCGGTTCCCGCTGTTACGAGGTACAGTAAAAACGACGAGGAAGAAATCTATCCAATTTTGACAACTGATTCAGGTGTACCTCATTGCAGCGGGAACCGCTGTATCTCCTTCTTTGGTGAGCTAAACAGTCAAGTTCTGTCTGCATCTGGGTAAGGACTTCCTCATAACAAGCATTAACATAATCGCGATCGCTTGACGCGGCACGACCATAGTGTTCAAATCGAATAGGAGTACAGACGCGGTTATGAATCTGCACCGGTAAAGGTAGATTGGGTAGAGGGCCAATTCCCAATCCCCAAGGCAGTCCTAAATAAATGGGAAATACCTCTGGATCTGTATCAAATAACCAAGGAATACCCCATTCATGGAGTTGCCGCGCCTGTTGGTAGAAATCGGCTAAAATCATCAGGGTATCGTGAGCTCCCCAAGAAATAATGGGGACAATGGGTACATTTTCTCGCAGTGCTAGTTTGATGAATCCCTGACGCCCTGCAAAGTAAATTTTATCTCGCATCTGGTGACGACGGAAGGCATCATCTCCTCCTCCTGGATAAACGAGAACTGCTGCTTCTCTCCTGAAAGCTGCAATCGCCATTTTGGGGTGTGCTACCACTGAACCGCACTGTACTGCAAATTTGGCTACTCTTGGGAAAACCTGCCAGACTTTGGGATGTGTTAGTCCATATGCTAAGCGATCGTAGCCAAATAGACGGAACCAATCATACATAAACATAAACATATCTGGCGCAGCTAAGCCCCCATTATGGGAACCGACTATCAGCATTTTGCCTGTTGATGGTAAGTGATGCCAGCCATCGGTGGTGACTCGAAAGTAGTGGTGGTAAAACCATTCCCACAAAGGCATGAGGGATTTTATTACCCGGGGGTCTCGCTCATCTAATGACCAACCATCAAAATTATGGTGAGAGGTTTTGCTGTTACGGAGGTATGTCGGTTTGTCCATAAGTTAAGTCGGGTTTGCTGAATAAGTAACAAGTAAAAACTCACCGTTCGCTCATTTGAAAACGAGTTAGAGAAATTATCACGAGGGAATGGGGATTTCAGGTTACGGTTAAGTCGCTTGACAAATTTTACAAAATATATGTGGGATATAACGGGGTTAGGTGGTAGTAAGGTTAATGGTGGTAAGAGTTAGGTAATATAATTTGTCATTCTGAGTGCAGCAAAGCGGAACGAAGAATCTGGGATTTGAGCGATTAATTAGGGCTTGCTGAACAAGTGTGGAAGCTATACCAGACTGTGGTTTCAATGATTTTTTGACCAAGCCTTGTGCAAGGAAATGGTCTATAGAAGCTTATTTTCCTTGCACTTTGATGGGAAATCTCTGAGTAA
>JAAHGL010000352.1 GCA_010692635.1 Symploca sp. SIO2C1
AAGTGAAAGTAGCTCTTAAAAATCTGCTTACTTTTACCTCATATTCGGAATTTAAGCGGGTGTTTCCCTACGATGGTGCAAGGAAATTGTCTCGATGGGCTCAAAAACCTTGGACTTTTTGGGGCAAGAAATGATTGAAAGCTTTGTCTGGCATCGCTTCCAGACTTATTCAGCAAGCCCTAGATAGTTTCTCCGATGAGTTAGTTGCAGAAGTTCGCAATTTTGCGGAATTTTTACAACAGAAAGAAAAACAAAAGCAGGTAAGTTAACATTTAAGTAATCAGAATTAGAAATTCAAGATTTAGCGGAAATAACCGATCAGTAAAAAAACTGAAAAAGCTTACTGCACAAGCTTTCTTCCCTCCTACCTCCTGCCTCCTGCCTTCTGCATCCTGCCTCCTGCCTTCTGCCTCCTGCCTTCTGCCTCCTGCCTTCTGCCTTCTAACACTCATTACTCAAATCTACTCCTATGGCAGTTCGTAAAGACACAATCTGGGATCGTTTCTTATCCCCAATTATCCGCAGCTTTATTGATGAAGAAGAATTGCGGCAGTTTCATGACAGCATTGACTGGGAGACAGAAAGCGATCGCTTTAGCAATCCTCAGTTAAATTATCCTCACTACTATGCTAGTCAGAACTTCCACGGCATTGAAGGCGGTTACCTGAATGCTAATGCTGCAACTACCTATGATCCCATCACACAATACGTATTACCCCCTAACGAAACCTGGGTACGCCAAGGTTTAATTGATTCCATCAAGGGAACACCACGACGCATCCTCGACTTAGGCTGTGGCACGGGTTCCACTACCCTTATGTTAAAGCAAGCTTTTCCTCAAGCTGAGGTAATTGGGGTTGACTTGTCCCCTTACATGCTATTCATGGGTGACTACAAAGCTAAAAAAGCTGGCTTAGATATCCAGTGGCTTCATGGTAAGGCAGAAGAGACGGGTTTCCCTGATGCCTCTTTTGACTTAGTTACAGCGTCATTATTATTTCACGAAACACCGCCCAAGGTAACTCAATTAATTTTGCATGAATGCTTCCGGCTGCTGATGCCGGGAGGAGAGGTGCTAATTCTGGATGGCAATCAAAAAACCCTGCGCCAAGTAGATTGGTTAACTGAGCTATTTGAAGAACCTTATATGAAGGATTTTGCTGCCGGTAGTGTGGATGCTTGGATGGGAGCCGCAGGCTTTGAAGCCGTGCAAAGTGAGGAGTTATGGTGGGTACATCAGGTAACAAGAGGGATGAAACCTCTGCCAGCAGATGAACCAACAACTTCTACAGAGGAAGTTTCCGGAAGTAGTATAATTGAAGGTTTCGGTTTAGAGGGCATTCCTGCTCCAGCTTTTTAGCACACTAGTACAAGAAGGCAGGAGGCAGGAGGCAGAAGGGAAATAACCCACCAGTTTGAGAGCGATAGAATTCTTACTCTATAAGCATTCTTAATTCTTAATTCTTAATTCCGCGCAGCGGTACTAGCATGAGTTTAAAGGCAGTTATCTTCGATTTCAATGGCGTCATTATTAATGATGAGGCCATTCACCAGCAGCTAACTGAGGAAATTATTATTGGAGAAAATCTGTGTCCTTCTACTGATGAATTCCGGGAGGTATGTCTCGGTAGAAGCGATCGCGCCTGTCTAGAGGAGATACTTAAACGTAGGGGTAGAATAGTCACCCAAGAGTACTTAACTCAGCTACTCACCCGTAAAGCTGATGCTTACCAACGCCAGTTGGAGGCGATGGAAAAGTTACCGATTTACCCAGGTTTGGAGGATTTAATTTTCAAAATTCGCGTTGCTCAGTTACCTATGGGTGTGGTGAGTGGAGCACTCCGTTGTGAGGTAGAACTGGTAATCAATCGTGCCAATTTAGCACAATACTTTTGTGTGATTGTTGCTGGTGATGACATTAAGGTAAGTAAACCGGAACCCGACGGCTATCTTCTGGCAGTGGACAAAATTAATCAACAATATCCTACCCTCAACCTCCACAGTCATGAATGTCTAGCAATAGAAGATACTCCCGCTGGGATTGAAGCAGCAAAACGAGCAGGAATGCAGGTAGTAGGTGTAGCGAATACCTATCCATTTCATATGCTCCAACGTCAAACCAACTGGACTGTGGATTATCTTAATGATTTGGAACTAGAACGAGTACAGCAAGTTTATTCTCAAGCCTTACAATAAGTAGGGCTTGCTGAATAAGTCGTAATTTTCGGGTTCGATAGGTGTTAGGTGGTAGGTGGTAGGTTTTAAGGATTTTCCACTTGCGGTGCATTGAATTCTTCCATAAATGTGCAAAAAATAGTGATAAGTACTACAGATATATATAGTAGTTCTCGCATTCGTGAGGTACAGATCCTATTCCCTATTGCCTATTCCCTATTCCCCATTCCCCATTCCCTATTCCCAACAACCAGGCTCTTTGTACCTCATCTAAATGAGAAATGCTATATAACAATTAACTTGTGGAAAAGTCTTAACCGTCAAAAAAAGAGATAGCCATGTCCCGGATTCAACGTCGTCATTTCTTACAATTTGCCGGATCTGCCTTAGCTAGCATTGGTTTGAGCCAACTGGATTTGATGCGTCAGGGCGATCGCTATGCTAGTGTTCTGGCTCAAGGTACTTCCCGTAAACTGGCTCTTCTCGTGGGTATCAATCGATATCAATCTCCTATCCCTTCCTTACGGGGGTGTCTCACTGACGTTGACTTACAGCGGGAACTGCTAGTTAACCGCTTTGGCTTTAATCCTAAGGACATTCTCCTTGTTACTGATGAAGTTGAGATTAAGCCTACCCGCCAGAATATTTTAGATGCTTTTGAGAATCATTTAATTAAACAAGCTAAGCCAGGAGATGTAGTAGTATTTCATTTTTCTGGGCATGGTTCGAGAGTAATTGACCCTAACCCCTTACCGGGGTCTAATGGACTCAATGGTACGATGGTACCTCCTGACCGCACTTCAGAGGATGGTAGTGGCAAAGTGCGGGATATTATGGGTAAGAGCTTATTTCTCCTCATGTACGCTCTGAAAACAGAAAATGTAACTGTGGTTTTGGATAGTTGTCACTCTGGTGGTGGTATCCGAGGCAACGTCATGTTCCGTGCTTTATCGCGCCAAGGTGGTGGAGATGATGAAGCGACTCAGGAGGAATTTGACTATCAGGAGCAGTGGCTCTCACGGTTGAACCTTACCCCCACTAGGTTTCATGAATTGCGGAAGCAGGGTATTGCTAAAGGAGTAGCTCTCGGTTCAGCGCAGCAGGATCAATTGGCAACAGATGCTCCTTTTGAAGGTTTTCATGCAGGAGCTTTTACCTATTTACTAACTCGCTATCTCTGGCAACAGCCGGTGAGTCAACCTCTAAAAAGTGTTTTTGTCAATCTTGCTCGTAGTACTAAAGATGTAGCCAAATCTTCTCATATCCAGCAAGAACCCATCCAAGAGGTTCAGCCGGGAAGTAACTATGATCAACAACCAGTCTATTTTATTGATCCACCTACCCCATCAGCAGAGGCTGTAGTGCAAAAAGCAGGTAGCCAAGTTGAGTTTTGGCTGGGGGGAGTCGCTTCCCAAACCTTAGAATCTTTTCAAGAAGGAGCCCTCTTCAATTTGATTGATAATCAGGGAAATGTACTGGGAGAAGTGGTGCAAACCTCCCGTGATGGTTTGAAGGGGTACGGTAAACTCAGAGGAAATCCTTCAGCAATTAAGTCTGGAACCTTCATGCGAGAGCAAGTGCGAGGTGTCCCCTCTAATCTGAAGCTACGGCTGGGGTTAGATCAATCTTTGGGTAATGAGGTAAATGCTGCAAGGTCGGCACTACAATCAATTCAGCGAGTAGAAGCACAATCTGTTAACCAACAGGGAGTAGCTGATTACTTACTAGGTAGGATGAACCAAGCCTACTCGCAGCAAGCCCAAAGCTATGGGATAACCAATCCACCCCCAGTCGGTAGTGTCGGTTTATTCACTGCTGGAGTTGAACCAATCCCAGATTCCTTTGGGACAGCAGGAGAGTCAGTGGCAGCGGCTATAATGCGCCTTAGACCCCGCTTAAAGCAATTACTGGCGGGACGGCTATTGCAACAAGTAGTCAATGGTGATTCTTCCAACTTAAAGGTAAAAAATGCCATCAAGCCTGTAGGTGGAAGTGGAGTTGCCATTAGCACTGGTAGTCGAGGAGCTCAAGAAGCTACCCGTAAATCTCTGACAACATCAGCAACAGTTCAGCAACTGAAACCAGGAACTGAAGTAAAGGTTGAGGTAACTAATCAAGAAAATCGCAATATCTATATAAGTGTGCTGGTGATTGGCAGCAATGGGGACTTAGTAGTTCTCTACCCAGTCAACTGGGATGATCCTGAGGATGCAACCCTTATCGCACCTGGACAAACGGTGGCAGTGCCACGAGATGGGGATACCAAATTCACTGTGCAAGGTCCCTCTGGCTTTCTAGAACTGATGATTTTAGCTAGCACCAAACCACTGCGGGATGCCTTGAAAGGATTACAAACCATTGCTAGAAGTAGAAGCGATTCCTCAACTTCCCGCTCACCCATACTACTAGGAGAAAATGAGGATGAAACAGTGGAAGTTATGGGGGCATTATTGGGAGACTTGGATCGAATAACCCAGGAAACGCGAGGCACAATTGTCTCTACCTCTACTAGAGCGACAACGTCACGAACACGAGGGGTTGATACAACTCAGCTAGCGGTAATGTCTAACGTAATTGAAGTGGTTGATTGACATTAGTTATTTGTTTAAGGGACTTCCAAAAAATAAAACATCCCGCAAAGAGAATGATAATCATTGTCAGGGAGAGGAAGGGGTAGCCAACGGCTACCCCTTCCTCTCCCCTTATCTAGGGGAAAGTTGAATAAGTCTGAAACA
>JAAHGL010000353.1 GCA_010692635.1 Symploca sp. SIO2C1
ACCAGCTAGCTAAATCGATCAGCGATGCATCTTGGTATAGATTCACCCAATGGCTTCAATACTTTGCCAAAGTGTATGGTGTGATAGTGATTTGTGTGCCGCCTCACAATACAACTGTTGATTGTTCATGTTGTGGGGCAAAGGTGAAGAAAACACTGAGCACCAGAACGCATAAATGTAGTAGTTGTAAGGCGGTATTAGACCGGGACCATAATGCAGCCAAAAACATCTTGGCAAAAGGATTTAAGCTATTAGCTGAATATGTAAACAGTACTGTAGGGCATACAGAATCTGGAGCCAAAAGCTCGAAAGCGCAGGGAGAAACCGGCCTCTGGCTCAAGAACGGAGACGCTCTTGTTTTAAGTCGGCTCGATGAACTGCGAACCAAGAACTCTTGGGAATCCCCCGCTATACCTCTAACGAGGTTAGCGGAGGGAGGATGTCAATTGGATATCCCTGAGAAGCTTACATCTTGCTTCTTCACACCTTAACCTCTTCCAGCATCAGCTTGGAACGTTTAAGCACTTCTGGTAATGCAATGGGATAATTGCCAGTGAAACAGGCAGAACAGAAGCTGTTGGAGTTTTCTCCAGTAGCCTGCATCATCCCTTCCCAACTCAGATAAGCCAAGGAATCTACACCAATCTGTTTAGCAATTTGTGAGACTGATTTGGTAGCAGCAATCAAGTGGCTTTGACTGTCTGTATCAAGACCATAGAAACAGGGGTGAGTAACTGGTGGAGAGGATACTCGCATATGTACCTCAGCAGCACCAGCATCACGCAGAGCTTTAATAATTTTTCGGCTAGTAGTACCTCGGACAATGGAATCATCTACGAGAATAACTCGTTTACCACCTAAGACATCTTTCAAGGTATTGAGTTTCATTCGGATGCCAGCTTCTCGCATACTTTGGGTGGGTTGGATGAAAGTACGACCAACATAGCGATTTTTAATTAACCCTTCACCGTAAGGAATCCCAGAGGCTCGGGAGAAACCAATAGCTGCCGGGACCCCGGAGTCAGGCACCGCAATGACAATATCAGCATCAACTAAGGATTCCTTCGCCAACTGATGTCCCAACCGCAACCGATAACTATACAGAGTTTCATCATGGACAACGCTATCAGGTCTAGCAAAGTAAATCATCTCAAAGATGCAAAGCTTACGCTCTGGTTTTTTGCTCCAATGGAAAGAAGCCATGCCTGCGTTGTTAATCCAGACTAATTCTCCTGGTTCCACATCCCGCAAGTATTTAGCACCTATAATATCTAAGGCACAGGTTTCAGAAGCCAAGACGTAGCGCTGAGGGGCATCATCTAAAGTACCAATAACTAAAGGTCGAATACCGTGAGGATCACGGACACCCATTAAGCCTTGAGGTGTACCAATCACTAAGCTAAAGGCTCCTGTACAGCGATGAAAAGAACTGATTGCTGCTTCTAACCAGTCTTTACCTCTGTCAACTTCTTCCCCAATCGCCAGAGCAATCAACTCTGAGTCAGTTGTCGTGACAAAGTTACAATTACGCCGAAGTAAATCCTCACGCAGTTGAGGGGTATTTACTAAGTTGCCGTTGTGAGCCAAAGCGAGGGGACCAAGGCGAGTTTCTACAACTACTGGTTGGGCATTGGCTAAGTGGCTAGAGCCGGTGGTAGAGTAACGGGTATGACCAACTGCCATATTCCCTGGCATCTCGGTTAAAATTTCTTCGTTGAAAACCTGAGATACTAGACCCATATCTTTATGTAAACGCACCTGGTCTCCTTCAAAGGTGGCAATCCCTGCTGATTCTTGACCCCGGTGCTGTATAGCAAATAAACCAAAATATGTCAACTTAGCGACATTCTCCCCTGGTGCATGAATGCCAAAGACCCCGCAGGCTTCCTCTGGCTTATCTGGTTGCTGTAGATACTCATCATTATCATATTGAGTTGAATACATGTCAGAGGAAAAGGGCTGGTGAGGAATCATAACTGATGCTTGCTCCTGATGATGGCAGTAAGTCAGTGAAACTAGTATCAAAGCGGATAAGCTTTGAATTACTCAACAAAATTAACAAATTCTTAACATTACTATAATAACTACAGTAACGTAATAATGCTCATTAATGCTCATTGAGGACACCATGGACCTGGATAATAGGCCATTTCTCTTCGGGACTGCTACAGGTATCACACCCCTACCCTAGCCTGGGGAGATAGGGGAGTTGGGGGAGCTGAGGGACAAGAGAGAACTTATAACTTTTGGATACTTAGCTAGGAAATCCCACCCAAAATTTCCTTCACCCAAGCTGGAGGAGAAAAATCTCAGACTGACTATGGTGCGCCTTTGCTATTTAGGGTTTGTTTACAAAACTTTACCAAATCCTCCTCCCCCAGGAGTTTCAATAACAAAAACATCTCCAGGTTGCATCTCTACGGTTGCAGTACTATCTAAATTTTCTTGGGTTCCACCGTAACGTTGTATCCAGTTGCATCCGACTAATCCAGCTTCGCCACTATTTAAGCCAAAGGGAGGAACCAAGCGATGATTAGAGAGAATATTAGCTGTCATTGGTTCTAAAAATCTGATGCGGCGAATCACTCCATTACCACCTGCATATTTTCCTTTGCCCCCACTATCAGAACGAAGAGTGAAGCTTTCTACTTGTACAGGATAGCGAGTTTCTAAAACTTCTGGATCAGTCAAGCGGGAGTTAGTCATGTGGGTATGCACAGCATCAGTGCCATCAAAGTTAGCTCCTGCTCCAGAACCGCCGCAGATAGTTTCATAATATTGATAACGGTCATTTCCGAAAGTAAAGTTATTCATTGTTCCCTGAGAAGCTGCCATCACACCTAAGGCTCCATATAAGGCATCGACGATGGTTTGAGAAGTCTCGACATTACCCGCTACCACTGCTGCTGGATAGGTAGGGTTGAGCATACAGCCAGAAGGGATAATAATTTCTAGGGGGTTAAGACACCCAGCATTGAGAGGGATATTATCATCCACCAGAGTCCGGAAGACGTATAAAACTGCAGCTTGAGTTACAGCTTTGGGAGCATTGAAGTTACTATTTAGTTGCTTAGATGTTCCAGTAAAATCAATAGTAGCAGTGCGATTTTGTTTGTCAATGGTTACTTTTAGTTGAATACGTGCACCACTATCCATTTCATAGCTAAACTCTCCATCGCAAAGCACATCAATTGCCCTTCTGACTGACTCCTCAGCATTGTCTTGGACAAATTTCATATAAGCTTGGACTGTTTCCAATCCATATTGTGATACCATTTTATGGAGTTCTTGTACCCCCCTTTCATTGGCGGCGATTTGTGCCTTGAAATCAGCTATATTTTGGTCAGGGTTACGGGCAGGATAAGAATGATTTAGAAGTACCTGCCGTAGGGGTATTTCCCGAAAATGTCCTTCTTCAACCAGGAGAAAATTATCAAAGATAATGCCTTCTTCTTCTACATTATTACTATTGGGGGGCATGGAACCAGGAGTAATGCCACCGATATCAGCTTGATGTCCGCGAGAAGCAACAAAAAAGAGGGGAATTGGGAATGGGGAATTGGGAATGGGGAATTGGGGATTTTCAGTACTTTCCCAAAACACAGGGGTAATTGCTGTTACATCAGGAAGATGGGTTCCTCCGTTATAGGGATTGTTGGAGAGATAGACATTTCCTGGCTTTATTGTGTCCCCTTTGTCATTAATTAAACTGCGTACACTTTCACTCATTGAACCTAAATGAACAGGAATGTGGGGAGCATTGGCAACTAATAATCCAGAGGCATCAAAAATTGCACAGGAGAAATCTAAGCGTTCTTTGATATTTACTGATGCTGCTGTATTTTGGAGGACAATCCCCATTTGTTCAGCAATGAATTGATAGAGATTTTTGAATATTTCTAAGCGGACGGGGTCTGGCTGAGATTTGGTGTACATGTTTACAGAGGTTTTTATTTAAGTGAAGTACAGAATTTGTCGCTTGAAGGTAGAAGGCAGAAGATAAGATGTATCTCATTAAGCTGCAAAGTACTGTAACTCCTAATTTAGGAGTATAGTATCCGATATTCCGCACTACAAAAAGAATATTTTTTTATATTACGAAGTATTTACTAACCTTTTGCTTGTCACATCGTGAGCTAAAAGTGGCTGACGAAAAACTATTCCAATTCACTTGTACCCTCACTACAAGCAAGTTTACCATCAATATAAGTTGGTTCTGCTAGTTTGCTAGTACCAGGAACAGTTGCTTTACACAGGATAGATATTATCGCTAATTCATCGGCAGCACCATTGGGGCTAACTTCCGTCGCCGGTATGATAAAAACGGCTCCGATATAGCTATCCAGTTTGCCTTTAACTTTCTTTGAGAAAAGTCCGAAGTATTTTTTTTTATAGATATATTTATCTGAGAGAGGTATACCATAAATAAAGGCAGATTTGTCAGTTGCACGGGTTGAATAGGTATAGTTTTCTGTTTGGGTTTTAATACCAAGACCTAGAGGTTCAATAGTATTAGCAAAGGTATTCTTTTCTAGAAAGTAGGCTTGCTGTCCACGGATAATTGAGCCAACATAGGTTTTCGCTTCCGATTGTCCATGACTATGGGTAGTACTAAGGAATGATGGCACAAATATTAGACCAAGTAATCCAAGTACTATTAAACTAAGTAAGCATCCACAGCCAGAATTTGGTGAACTGCTAACTTGTTCATGGGAGTTTCCAGTCATAAGAATGAGTAAATGGATAATTGATAATTGATAATTGATAATTGATAATTGGTTAATTTGGTCTAAGACCTCTTCAAAAATGCAAGAAAATAAAAAGAAAATATTTTCCTGATTGTCAATCCTCTTCTTTCAAGGAGAGGTAATTATCCATTATCCATTGTTCATTATCAATTGTTGAA
>JAAHGL010000354.1 GCA_010692635.1 Symploca sp. SIO2C1
AAGAAAATTGAGCTCATCAATGCAATTTCCTTGCATCTTCTTAACCCATAATCCCCTTTAAAGACTATTCTAAACTCCTAAACTCCTATTCTCCTGACTCCTGACTCCTGACTCCTGACTCCTGACTACTTATTCAGCAAACCCCAATTAGCAATTAGCAATTAGCAATTAGCACTTCTCAATTCCCATTAAACCAAGTTTTTGATAGCATCATGAGCTTCATAACGTAGGTTAGTGGCAATTCTGAAGAGTTCTCGACCAATATGTAGGTAGTAGTCATCATAATTGAGAGTGAACAGCTCTAGCTCTTCTATCCCATCCCCTAGTTGATTAAGACAATAGTAGAGGGTTGCAGCTGCACCTGCAATATAAGTAGGATTGGGTTGAGAACTAAATGATTGTTGAGCTTGATTGAGATAGTCACGACACTCTTCTAGATAAGCTTGGAATTCTGCCATTAATTCATCGTCAAAGGGATCTGCAGAAAGTTCGTCGAGTTGCTCATCTAAGGGATTAAGGATACAACTAATCAAGTGATTGACAGGTCGATATACCTCCTGTAACCAATCACTAAGCTGGGTATCGGCAGATTGTGAGGTTTGCCGATAACGTCGGTAAGATTTTTGAGCCTGAGCCGTTCGGTTTTGTTGCTTACCGGACTTAGTTTTAGACTGTTGGTAGTGTAGTTGTCGGTCATAAGACTGTCGGCGCTGAGAATCGCTGAGTACTTCGTAGGCAGCATTAACCTCGATAATTTTCTCAGGGTCTGCGGTTTCGCGTTTGCTATCAGGATGAAAGAGTTTGGCTAAATGCCGGTAGGCTTGTTTGATTTCTGCGAGGGTGGCACTACGGCTTACATTCAGGGTGTCGTAGTGGTTGGAGTGTGACATTTAACTGAAAATTGGAATTGGGGTAGTGGATTGAAACTCTCATCTCAATCTTCTTGACGTGGATCTTCTAAAGGAGGATGCCAACCAGCCTGCACCCAAAACTGTCTTGGTTGCAAAATGGATTCCTCTTGCTCGTAACCTTCATCATTGAGATTTAATCGATTACAAGTAGCTCGACCTATCGGAGTTGTTCCTACAATAGTCAGACAATCTGCTGTCCAGATAAAATGTGCACACCATTTCTGCTGACGAGGATTGAATAGAGGAACCTTTTTTTTAGTTTGGGGATCTGTACCTACTATAAAGTTGTAGCGATGACTATTACAGCGATGACAAGCTAAGGCAAGATTATCAGGATTGTCGGAACCTCCCAATGATTGTGGGACTATATGATCAATAGTAAAACGATCAGGACTCAGGTACTCTGGTGAGTGGCAATATTCACAGAGGTATTTAGCTCTTTTTCGTACCAGTCGTCGAGTTTCGTTGGACACCATTTAGCTTGGAGAGCAAGTTGAGCATTAATAAAAGTAAAAATTCTGGATAATTCTGATATTCCGGCCAATTCAGCTTTTTCCGCAGGAGTGAGGAAGCCAGTCTTATTTTCTGATAAAAGGTCTTCAAAGCGAGACTGTAGCTCATCAGTAAATCTGAATAAATAAGTATCACCAAATTCACTCATCCGGATTCCGGAAGGCATCAAAGATGAAGGTTTAACCATTAATTGAGTGATCATTACATTTTCACTGGGTATTTGGTTCTAATGTATTTATTTTAATGTCAAGCACTATTCAAGTAGAGAGCAGATCAAGAAACTGGGTTTTTTGTGACGAAAACAAGGAAATATCAGAATTTTCTCAAAAGAAACCCGGTTTCTGAGAGATGAAGAAAACCCACCCTCATTAGTATCTGTAAGTGAGAGTGGGTTTAATTAAGTTTTACTCAGTATTCCTGAGCTTTCAGCTCATCACCCTAGAAAGTGAAAGTAGTTCTGAGGGTACCAATTATAGAATCAGCAGAGTCAGTTTGGTTGGGGTTAAGAAGCCAAATGACACCAGGAGTAACGGAAATATTATCTGTTACCTGGTACTTGTAGAAGGCTTCAACATGGTAGGGTACATCGTTCACTCGGAAAGCTCCTGCACCGTTAAAGACGTCAATGCTTCCGGCGTAGGGTTGAGCTCCTCCAAAGATACCCAAAACATTACCTTCCTTACCCAAGTTGGCGAAGGCAATACCACCCCCATAGGTCCAGATTTCTGCTTGTCCTTGCTCAATCAAGATGGCATCAGTAAAAGTACCAAAGCCACTAATCGAAACATTGTCACTCAGACGTAAGGCGATTTGTCCACCGTAGGAGTTAGTAACTGTGGGAGTAGCGTTTCCAAGACCAAGAGCTTGTGACAAGACTCCTGGTTGGTTAGCAGCAAAACTACCCACTACACCAGATGCAAATCCGGCATCAGCACGACCACCACCTAGATCGAAGATGGGACTGCGAGCCCTGTGGTAAGCATGGTTGTAGGTTAAACCAATACCGATGCGATCGCCTAGATTAAAACTTAGCTGACCTAAGGCTGAGTATTCACCATCAGCTATACCATTACCATCAGTAGGATTAGCTGCATCTGGACCGGCTAAGTAACCCAAGGTTAAGGCCGCATTTGGTCCTAAGATACTTTCCAAGGGACCAACACCCAAGGTGATCGCTCCACCAGCACCACCACCAATCCGATAGATTGGGTTCTCCGAAGCAAAGGTACTCAAAGCACCATTACCACCGTCAAAGTCTTCAAAGTAGGGGTTGAAGGTGTTGGCAACGTAGTCGCTGTGGATACCTCCAAAAGCAGCAATATAAAGAGATGAAGCTCCCCAGTTGGTGTAATAGGCTAACCAATCTACGACAACGTCATTATTACCAGTGTCACCTAGGTTAAAGGTTTGGAATGTCTCGCCTGTAGGTAGGGCACCACCAGGGTTATTGATATCAAAAGCACCAAGGTTACCAGCTGCTAAACGAGTAATCAGGCTATCGTTACCAGTGAAACTAGTGTTGAGTACTAAACGAACCCTGTCCCCGAAGATCGTTTCAGTATCGTTATCAACTGTCACATTGCCTGCAGCATCTGCACCCAAGAGAGCAGTCGCAAGAGCTGGATCAACTGCAAAAACATCTTGGACATTGAAAGTCTCCTCATCATCCGGGAATGAATCGGTAAGGGCAAAAATGACCTCCCCTTGCAGCTTGGTGGTGGTAGAGAACTGATGGTCTTCCAAAAATGCCACTCGTGCATCCAGGTTGTCTACCCGTGTTCCCAGTACTGCTAGTTCCGCGTCAAACTGCTGAATCAGGGTTCTGAGTTTTTCTAAGTCCTCTTCAGTAACCACACCACCTGCGGCAATTAGTTCCTGAATACGGTCTAAACAGGCTCTCAAACCAGCAGCAAATTCGTAGCGGCTGGTGGGTCGATTGCCTCGGAATGTACGGTCAGGATATCCGACAAGACACTTATAGTCCTCAACCAATTCCCTCAGGGCGTCATAAGCCCAGTCTCCTGGGGAGACATCACGAAGTTCGCTGATGCTAGTGAGCTGGGATTGGCTGTTTCCTTCGCTGCTGTACTGGTCAAGTTGGTTTAAAATTTCAGTTTCGTTACTCGGTGCTGCGGGAGTAACTTGAGCCAGTTCAGTTGCTGGCGCTGGTATCTCTGGCGATTGGCTCAACTTGCTTTCGGTAACTTGAGCCTCGACAGTTTCTGTTGCCGCTAGGGTTTCACTGGCGGTTGAACTAGCACTATCAGCTGCACGAGCCTCACCACCAGAAAGTACTAGAGTTGCCCCTAACACTAGGGGACTAATTAGGAGAGATTTCCACAATAACTTAGACATCTTTTTCGTCCTCACACCTTTGTAGAAAGAATTTTATTGTCTTTCTGGAATTAATGGTACACCGTTTGCTTGTTAACGGCTACACATAAGTTTTTATTCATTTTTACCGGTATATGGTATCGAGTTTATAACCAGAACCAAACACCGAACTTGAGACAATCGTTTTTCAAGGTATTGAGCCTTTCGGCATCTAGTCCTAAAACATCTACCGAGATACTATCACGTTCAGACTGAATGGAAAAGCAATAGGACAGAAGTCTTAACTGGTGGTCATTTTGACGCTTATTGAGGAATTAATTCAGTTACTACTGACCAATTATTCAGTCTCTTTTATCCTTTAGTAAGTCTTCGTGTGCAAATACTATCCGCTCTCACGGGAAGTGTTTTGGTTAATCCATCACACTTGAGGTGAGAGCGGTCTAGCGGGTCTTTTGATTGAAACCAGACTGCCGGGAGGAACTCCGAGCTAGCCCAGCAGGTTAACTAAATATTCTCTATAAAGAGAACTGAGCTAACTGCTAGAGAACAGCCCCGGCGCACAGCCGGCTAATTTCAATCAAGTGACCCATGCACATACTACTATCTGTCATGGGCATCACCTCCTGTACCCATAATAAGCAATTCTTACTTAGTTGTGTCGAAAAAGATTTGGGGGAGCTGGGGCAATACTGCTCGGTTAAGAGAAATTATCGCTTAAAAAGCTGGGGGAGCTGGGGGAGCTGAAGGAGCTGAAGGAGCTGGGGAAGAGGGATTAGGGCTTATCCGAGCAGTATTGGGAGCTGGGGGAGAAAAAATACCCCTGCTTAATAGCAGAGGTACAAAGTTTTTGTTAGTTCTTTTGTTCTTACGTTATTGATCCTGTGTTCTTTGTACTAAAGACAAATGACTAATAACTAATGACCAATGACAATTTTTTACAGAGCGTTACCACGAGGAAGAACTTCCTCAGGGAACTCGAAGTGCTCATGAGGTTGATCTTGAGGAGCCATCCAAGCTCTCACTCCCTCATTGAGCAGAATGTTCTTGGTATAGAACGTTTCAAACTCTGGGTCTTCTGCTGCACGGATTTCCTGGGATACAAAGTCATATGCCCTCAGGTTCA
>JAAHGL010000355.1 GCA_010692635.1 Symploca sp. SIO2C1
GGTTAATTTGGTCTAATACCTCTTCATTTATGAAGAAAATATTTTCCTGATTGTCAATCCTCTTCTTTCAAGGAGAGGTAATTATCCATTATCCATTGTTCATTATCAATTGTTGAACAGGGACTGTGGCGGCTAGCTTCAATCTTCAATATCTTGTGGAACAGGCATCTTGCCTGTCATAAAGTTTCGTTTCCGAACTTCCCATACCCTACAGGCGCACATCTATACCATTATGTAAAAGAATACCACAATAATGTTGCTGAGGTTGCGATCGCGCTAATGACCTCCTTTGGGTTCACATCACTTCCTCCCTTAACCCTTTTTACCTCTATCAGCCTCTTCCTTTTATAGATCTTTCTCAAACAAGATAAACGGCTCTTCTAGGTTTTGGTCCGATTCGGAATCGGTAATAACCGGATCTATGACATCCTCTTCGAGCGTATAACCTAACTTCTTATAAAACTTGCATAACCTTTCCCCTCGTGTATATCCGAAGCATCTTTCCTTCCCCTTCTTTTTCGCTATACTTTCATACTTTTTTATCAAGGATGTTCCTAGACCATTGTTTGACCATGACTTGTCCACGGCTATTTCCCTGATATATGCACTATTCTTTCTTGTCTGGAACTGGCCTACTAAGTATCCCATTACGACTCCTGATTTGCTACCTTCGATGGTTAAGATAATTTCCCTATAATTCCGTTTTGCCTGATTCGTGAAAAATTCATTATCTATGCCTATATTCTCACCGCCAAACCCTCTTTCTATATGGATTTGTGTTAATGTATCTGCCTTACTTCTTGGTATCACGCACCTACCTTCGTAGCTTTCAAAGGATAGTTTGGTTATTTCATCACTTTTCTGATCCTTGCTTACTTGTTTTTCCATTTTCGCTTATTGACTCGCCCAATTTTTCACATCTTCAATCCATAATGAGCAATCTCCTCCTGCTCTGTCAGTCGGAAAAGTCCGATGATTAAGTCAGAAAGTCTTATTTGGGAGAGGAGATGTTTTGAGTCAGATTTCGCGTCCCTGTTTTCTGAGTTTCTGAAAGGGTAAAAATGAGACAGGTTACAGTAGGTTGGGTGGAACGAAGTGTAACCCAACAAGTATTCTCCGGTGTTAGATTACGCGATCGCGACCCTCAACCTACATGCTCCGCGATCGCATTTCCCCTAAGCTAGTTGAAGTGTCATAAGGCGCTGGATAACAGAGAAGCTAGATAAAAAACCACAAAGACACAAAGGTCACAAAGGTGGATGCGATCGCACTAAAAATGAGACAGGTTACAGTAGGTTGGGTGGAACGAAGTGTAACCCAACAAGTATTCTCCGGTTTTAGGTTACGCGATCGCTACCCTCAACCTACAAGATCCGCGATCGCACTTGATTTTGTGGTATTATTATTCATGATGGAATAAGTGTGCGCCTGTAGGGTATGGGCAGATACAACATACAATACACAAAGCCTTATGCCATACAGCGAACTAACATCTACTACCTAAGTTAATGGCTGCGAAGGATCGATTTCACGATGCAGTAAAACTTGGCTTACAGAAAGAGCAATGGACAATTACCCACGACCCACTCAAAATTGAGTTTGGGGAAGATGATGTGGTTGAGATTGACTTAGGAGCAGAGCAAATTCTAGGTGCAGAAAAAGCAGGTAAAAAAATTGCTGTTGAAATCAAGAGCTTCTTGGGGGAATCCGCCCTTTATGATTTTCATACTGCTTTAGGGCAATTTTTGAACTATCGTTTAGTATTAGAAAAAAGTGAACCTGAGCGAATACTCTATCTCGCTGTTCCCCTGGCTGCCTACGAATCCTTCTTCTGGCGTGATTTACCACAGGCATCACTCCAACTATACCAAGTTAAACTTATCGTTTACGATCCACAAAAGGAGGCAATTCACAAATGGTGCAAGTAAGTGATTATCGCCCTTTAATTCAAACCTGGCTATTAGAGCAAGGTCAAGTGCAACCTATTAACGGCAACATCGAAGTGCAAACCATTTTTGATCTAGTGCGCGATCGCTATCTCCTGGTAGATTTAGGGTGGGATGGACATCGCCGTGTCTATAATTGCATTTTCCATTTGGAGATTAAAGAAGGCAAGATTTGGATTCAACGCAATCAAACTGACAAGCAAGTGGCTGAGGCGTTAGTAGCGATGGGAGTTGCCAAGGAAGATATTGTTCTAGGTCTTCAGCCAAGTTTTGTTCGAGAGTATACTGGATTTGGTGTAGCCTAGGGTATGGGCAAATCTGATAAGCGATCGCATTTCCCCTAGGTGAGTTGAAGTGTCATAAGGCGCTGGATAACAGAGAAGCTAGAGAGAAAAACCACAAAGACACAAAGGGCACAAAGGAGAATGCGATCGCACTAAAAATGAGACAAGGTACAGTAGGTTGGGTGGAACGAAGTGTAACCCAACAAGTATTCTCCCGTGTTAGGTTACACGAGCGCGACCCCAACCTACAAGAGCCGCGATCGCACTTGATTTTGTGGTATTCTTATTCATAATGGAATAAGTGTGCGCCTGTAGGGTATGGGCAGATATGATAAGCGATCGCATTTACCCTAGGTTAGTTGAAGTGTCATAGGGCGTTGGATAACAGAGAAGCTAGATAGAAAAACCACAAAGACACAAAGGGCACAAAGGAGAATGCGATCGCACTAAAAATGAGACAGGTTACAGTAGGTTGGGTGGAACGAAGTGTAACCCAACAAGTATTCTCCGGTGTTAGGTTACACGATCGCGACCCCCAACCTTCAAGATCCGCGATCGCACTTGATTTTGTGGTATTCTTATTCATGATGGAATAGGTGTGTGCCTGTAGGGTATGGGCAGATATGATAGGTGATCGCATTTCCCCTAGATGAGTTGAAGTGTCATAGGGCGTTGGATAACAGAGAAGCTAGATAGAAAAACCACAAAGACACAAAGGGCACAAAGGAGAATGCGATCGCACGAAAGTACAGCATAAGATACCCGACTTCTCGATTCATCTGTGATTTCCTCGACAAACGGTCAGAAGAAGTCGGGGATCTGGTATAGCTTTTGATACAATTTTAACTAGGAGTAATCTTGCTTGTTTAACTTGTCTCAAAGACATATGCAGCAAGCACTACATGACTCTTCACTTATTACTTATTACTTATTACTTATTACTTCAAAACCCGAATCAATCTACTTTTCAGCAAGCCCTAGGTATGTGGATGAGCCGGAAGTTTTGGGTTTGGTGGAACAGTATCTGCACCGCTTTGTCTCCGATGGGGGTGAATATGTCGATATCGAGCAGGGGATCTCCTTGGGGTGTCCCCTTTCCCCGTTGATGGGAGCGCTCTTCCTCAAACCCTTGGATGACCGACTTGCTCCCCTCCTTGGAGGGGTTGGGGGTGGGTTAGGTTGTTTCTATATTCGATATGTCGATGATTGGGTAATCCTGGCACCGACTCGCTGGAAGTTGCGCAAGGCAATAAAGGCGGTGAATGAGGAGATGGCGGCGCTTCAGGTGGAGAAGCATCCCGACAAGACTTTTATCGGCAGGGTGGGAAGGGGATTTGAATTTTTGGGTTATTGGTTTTCCTCCCAGGGGTTATCCGTGGCGAGGAAAACCGTGGAACGGATGGTGGAGAAGGTAAGGCGGCTTTATGAGCTAGGGGCGTCAGATGAGCGCATCCTGTCTTATCTTCTCCATTGGGGGCGTTGGGTGCGATGTGGTTTGTTTGGTGTTTTTCTGGTGGGTGAGCAACCGGGTTGTGAAATAATGCTTCTGCCAAGATTCTAGCGTTGGTTCGTTAGGCTGCCTGCCTCCATCATCACTTGCTATCTTTCCATCGCTACTCGCGTCCTCAATTGCTTCTCGACCTCCCCTTATTCCCCTACAACCACTCCCCCATAACCGCCTCTTCTCTTACAACTTCCTTCCATCCTACACGTGGGGGTCGGTTCTCTTCCTTCCATGCCGTGTCCGGCTCCCTTTTTTAACTCTTTCGTTTTTAAGCCTTTGTCCATTCCTCCATCCTCGTTATGAATTCAGTAATACTCGTGATAAAACAAATATCTTCCCCACTCATTTGCTCTTTTAATCCCTTCAGATGGTACTCCCCCACTCTTACTAGCAGCGGTCCTTTATTCGCTTTAATCGCTTCCTCCATCTTCGACTCCCTATACCTGTTTATCGCTTTTATCCCGGCATCCTCGGACATCAATTGAGCTTCTGACAAACCCCTATGCTGCTCTATCGTTGCGTACGCCTCACTAACTTGGTTTAACAACAATTCCACTTGGATATTACTGTACTTAGCCACCTCACTCGCATTTCTTAGGACTTTCGCCAGGGCTTTTCCACATTTTTCATAGTTCGCCGTCCAATACTGCCATATTGGTGGGTCCTTATACACTTTTTCCGTCTCCGTTGACTCCGCTTTAACCTCCCTCTGCGGTTCTAACAGATATATATCTGCCTCCTTGTTCGCCACTTCCTTATCAACCATCCCAATGATATGGAGGAACGAATTCAGGACTTTCATGCCTATATCCCGCTGCTCGCTGCCATCGGGCCAATCATTCGACTTAACGCCCAACAACACTATGGCTCTTATCGCATTGACAATAAAATCCTTCAACTCCTTATCCTTACTCCTACACGCATACTCCGCAATCGCTATATGCCCTAGCACCTTTGCGTATTCATTCTCTAAAGGTGCATACTTCCCTAACCCATCCTTATCCTTTT
>JAAHGL010000356.1 GCA_010692635.1 Symploca sp. SIO2C1
TGTCTAGAAATAATTACCGCATACCAAGGGTGAGTATTCATAGCAGAATTCCTGTGAAAAAACTTGTTTGGATCGCTTCAGGAGGCTGGTTATAGTTTTTTTTAGGAACTTTCTTGGAAAACACTCACTCTAAAGCATTTTTCCTAACTTCCTCTACCGTCAAGCCAAGGGCTTCTGCCACTTGCTCAGCGCTCAGTCCCATTGCTAACAACCGAGGAATCGCATCCCGTTGCGATCGCTCTGCATTCTCAGCACGGGACTCAGCTCGTTCGGCACGGGTACACTCCAGTTCAGTTCTTTCCCACCCTGTTAGCAACAGATTTCCTTCCTTATCCCACCACCTCAACCAGAGTTGGGTTTGATTTTGATAGCTTCCTTGCCACAGTCCTAACTCAATGCCCAAGCGTTCAATGGGATAGTGCCCTCGATCGTTGGCAGCCATCTCTCGATAAAAACCATTGACTAGGTTGTAGACTTCCAGCTTGCCAGTCCCGATTACATAAATACCATAGTAAGGAATCCGTACAATTTGCTCGTAGACCCAAAATTTCCCTGGCTTTTTTCCAGCTTTGAGGTTGGTTCGTGATAAGGGTGTTTGATCTCTTTCTTCTTTACCACTACCACTAGCAAACTCCAAAGCGATTAATGGAGCCATAAATTCCCGCCACACGACATAAGAACGTCGAATCTTGCCATCTAAATTTGGTGGGACGTTGGGAACGTAGAACCAATCGGGAGCCTCTGCCCCCTCTTCTGGTGGATCAGTTTCTCGCCAATAAATGCCACAGTCTTGACCGATTGCATATTGTCCGTCGGGATGCACTTGTTCTAAAACAGGACCAATGGAATCGGTGAGAATAATGCTTTGGGGATGCTCCTGGAAATTTTTCACAAATGTGCCATCCTCCTCAGGAAGTTGGGTATGGTCTGGGAAAGGAGGAGGTAAAATAATTGTTTCTTGGCTCTGGGTCATAAGTATCCTCCAAGGAGGCGTTTGACTAGCAGAATATGCCCATTATACTGACCTGGGAAAGGCTCACGCTCCTTGTTCATTAATGAATAATTGATAATGAATAATGGATAATTACAAGAAAGTTAAAACCTTGCTTGATTGAATATAAGGAAGTCTCAAGCGCACTTTTTTCTCCTTAAAAGGAGATTAAAAGGAGAGGCTTTAAACCAGATTGATCAATTATCAATTATCAATTGGTAAGTAAGTGATTGTACGGTGTTAAAACAAGTGAGGGCGTATTCCATAATGCCGATAACGCCAGTAATCCTGTAGAATCCTCTCATGATCAAAACAGAGATTATTTGGGACATCCCAAGGGTGAAAAATTCCCAGATTTTTGGCATCATCGGCAGCCTGAGGTTCTCCTTTCGCCGTTGCCAAAAACACTACACTAATCGTATGTTGCCGTGGGTCGCGGTTGGGTTCAGAATACATCTTAAACTGTTCTATCAAATCAACCGACAAGCTAATCTCTTCTTTGGCTTCCCGCACAGCTGCCGTTTCCACTGACTCACCGTAATCCACAAAACCACCAGGAATTGCCCAGCCGAAGGGAGGATTTTGGCGTTCAATCAAAACAATGGGTCGATGGGGGCGGTCTACTAATTCAACGATGATATCAACTGTGGGAACAGGATTTCGGTATGTCACAAGTTCAATCAGTGCAATAAACGGTTGCAAGTTATAGGTTAACAGGTTTCAGTGTAGCTTGAGTTCACCAATACCTTTTTTGTCGAGAAACTGGATGCGTCGCTTAGATGGATGAAGCTTCCAGCCTGAGGTCTTATATTCAACAGAACGACTATGTTTTTTGAACCTTGGATAACCCTTCTTTCCAGGTTTTTGGTTTTTGCAATTATCAAAAAATCGCTTAATTGCGCGTTCGACATTCTCTACTGATACTTGGCAAGCATGGGAGTTAAGTTCCTTGACAAAACTGTATTCTGCTCTTAGTTGAGTGTTGTACTGATACAGTTGTTTTTTGCCAATACCACGGTTATCCATCCAATAACGCAATACTTTGTTTCTAACAAATTTAGCTGTGCGAATGGCTTCATCCATGGCGACCGCCTGGGGCTTTTTAACTACAGCCTTATATTCTAATACCAACACTCGTTTTATCACCTCCCTTTTATTTGATACACTAAGTTTAGTATATACACAATATCTAAAAAATGGCAAGCAAGAAACGAATGAAAAATGTTCCAGTTCTTCACAACGAAGTAAAAGAAAGACATCAAATAGTTGTAACGCCTACAGCTTGGACAAATATGAAGAAAGAAGCGAGTAGGCGTGGTATTAGTATTAGCGAGTTAATAGAAGTTTTTGCACGGGGAATAAATTCCCCACGGGCTTATCCCCACGAATAGAATTCGGGGGGTTGCGCCCTCCTGTCCTCGGTCATACTTTCAAGAAACAAGGCTCCGAGGCAGGAGGCAGAAGGCAGGAGGGAAGAGGATTTGGCTTGTTTCTTTCATTTGTAGGGGGCGGTGCGCCGCCCGTGGGGGGCTTTTGAGAAACACGCTCAAAGCTAATGGCTAATGGCTAATGGCTAATGGCTAATCTCTGAAATTATTACCGAGTCTCCGAGTCAGGCAACAGGGAAGAGAATTGTTTCTCCCATTCAATTGGGGGCGCGAAGCGCTCCTCAGGCGATCTGAAGAAACACATTTTGAAACCCTTACCTGGCAAGGACTTGAGTTTTTCAAGCACAATGTGTTAGTTTCATGCATTGCGGATGCGATCGCGTCCGTTAAAGGCTGAGATCTTGCACGCCTGTCGAAAATTTACGGGTGAATGTAGGGAACTCTTAACTGGGAACAGTGATAAGATTTGACTGTTTCAGTACTGAAATTGATATAACAATAAGCAGAGGAGCTTAACTATGTCTGACCCCCTTTCTCAGGAAGTGAGCGATCGCATTTGTAAGCATATGAATGAAGATCATGCTGAGGCAGTGGCTCTTTACGCCCAAACTTTTGGTAAAGCTCCCGATACTCAGTCAGCTCAAATGCTCTCAATTGACCCTCAAGGCATGAATCTCATCACCCAAGTTAATGGAGCATCTATACCAGTGCGTATTGAGTTTGAGCATACTCTTAAAGATTCTGAAGATGCCCACCACACATTAATTGATATGCTTAAACAGGCAAGAGCATCGGGGTCTTCCACATAAAAAAATATCCCATTGCTCTATGAAGGCAGCGTAACTGGGGTAGATAGGGGAAACACAGGAATATGGTTAGTGTGGGGAGATAAGGAAAACATTCCCAATTCTAAATTCTAAATTCTAAATTCTAAATTCCCAAAAATATGAACCTACCCCTAGAGCCAATCCTCAACAACTGGGTAGCAGGAAAAACTCCAAAAAAAGTGGAGTATCAACAGCTAGCAACTGAAGCTTTGGCCGACAAGAAGAGAGCAAAAGCATTTGGTATTACACCGCTCAATGTCGAGAAAATCATTCAAGAGCGAACCAGCCTTTTCCAAGCTATTGTTTCTAAAGTTCTCTCCCTACCCTCTTTTCACTCTTCTACAACTAAACAGCAAGCAATCTTATCTCTCTGGAAACTCTGGCTTCCCCTAGCAATGCAGTTGGCATCATCTAGACAACAGTTGCGTCGTCCTCTTATCCAGGGGATATTAGGGGGGCAGGGAACTGGTAAAACTACCCTAGGAACTGTCCTCAGTTTGATCCTCACTCACCTAGGCTACTGCACTCTCAGTCTTTCGATAGATGACATTTACAAAACCTATGAAGAGCGGCAACGCCTCCAACAACAAGACCCCCGCCTCATCTGGCGAGGGCCACCAGGAACCCATGATATTGAGCTGGGTTTACAGCTTTTAGAGCAACTGCGTCAGCCAAAGCAACAAGCACCAATTTTAGTACCTCGTTTTGATAAATCTGCTTGGGGAGGTATTGGTGACCGCAATGGGACTGAATTGGTAGAAAATGTTGATATTGTGCTATTTGAAGGTTGGTTTGTTGGGGTTCGACCGATAAATGCAACAGTGTTTGATGGGAATACACCAACACCAATTCAAACTCCGGCTGACAAGTTGTTTGCGCGGGATATGAATGAGCAGCTACAGGACTATTTACCTTTGTGGGAATATTTGGATCGGCTAATAGTACTCTATCCAGTTGACTACCGCCTTAGTAAACAGTGGCGACTTCAGGCTGAACAAGAAATGATTGCTACAGGGAAATCCGGCATGAGTGATGCCCAAATTAGTGAGTTTGTTGAGTATTTTTGGAAATCTCTTCACCCAGAGTTATTCATCACCCCTTTAACTAGAAATCCTAGCTTGGTAGATTTGGTAGTGGAAATTAATCGAGATCATACTCCTGGTGCTGTTTATCAATGGATAATGGATAATGGATAATTGGTTAATTTTTTCTTCTCTCCTGCCTCCTGCCCTGGAGCCTCTTACCTTGTTTTGTCAAAGATTAGCTATTAGCTATTAGCCATTAACCATTAGCCATTAGCTTTTCAGTATTTCTTGAAAGCTTCAATCAACAGATAATGTATGCTTGGGTGATCGTTTCAATTCTAACCAAGAGAGCAAGAGAGGTACGGGACTGAAGAACAAGCGGGAACCTTTATGCATGAACTCGGACATAATTTAGGACTTGGGCATGGTGGGGGAGATAACGAAAAAAATTGTAAGCCCAATTACCTCAGTGTGATGAGTTATACGTTTCAAA
>JAAHGL010000357.1 GCA_010692635.1 Symploca sp. SIO2C1
TGGTAGGCGATATCCAGGTAGGATTAATAGGGTTTGTTGCTCAGCCCATTCTAGAGCAGCTCTAAATATAGTAGGGTCGTCTGTGCGACGCTTTTGGAAATACAGGCGTACTACCAGGGTAACCGTAATCTCTTGTACTGTGTCGCCGGTGTCACTGGGGGAGGCGCTGTATTCCGGGAACAGCCAATCAATACTCTCGAACTGCTCCTTGCCAAACTTCCCCGCCTCGTTGGGGAGAGCGGCAACCGGAATATTGTTCAATCCGTCCCTAATTGGAGCTAGTCGAGTTGCGATCGCTTCGTTCCAGGCGTCAAAATCCACTTTTTTTCCCAAATACGATAATCATTAACTGTATTTGAGTATTATAAGACTCATCTTGAAGGGAAGTTGATTAGTTTCTTATCTTCTTTTTCGACGTGGAATTTTACTCTGTTCCCTGTTCCCTACGTTGTCAGACGCTTATTACTTAGAATAGGTCATCGCTACGTCCTTTTCTAATCTCTGCCAGTTCCCGTTTGATTCGATAGGCGTTTTTACTGAGCAGAGCAGGAATATCGCGACCCTGGCGGATAAAAGCAATGATCGCAATCGTCTGTTTTTCTATAGGTTCATAGACGATGTAATGCTCACGAGCTGGATATATTCCCAGTCCGCTATCACCTGTTAGCTCCTGCCGCTTAGCAAAGCGTTGGTAATTTTCAGCGAGGTACTGTGCCGCACTTTCTAAATCATGGAAATATTGCTTTGTAAGTTCATCCCCCCATCGGGCGCGTGACCATACTTTTGCCTCGCGTAGATGTCTACGTGCTGTTGGTGTCAGGACATATTTCGCAGCCATAGGACAAGTTAATCTTCGTGCAGGATATCAAGGATAGATTCGGGTACAAACTCCCCATTTTTGACCTCCTCTAGTCCCTGCATGATCCCAGAAACGATTTTCCAGTCCTCCATATCACGCCGGATAAGGTCACGAATATACTCACTGGGTGTGGCGTACACGTCATTATCACTTGCCCGCATATCAACATAGCGGCGCAGTTCGCTCGTCAGCTGGACGTTCAGACTACTACTCATGGAACGCTCATCAAAAAATATAGTTCTATCCTAATTCGACTGGCAATAAATATCAATATTTGCCACAAATCGGGGTAAAACTTTCGCTAGTCCTAGCCCTATAAACCAGAGACAACCGCTTGAACACCAACCAGAACCAGACCAAATGTAGCAATTTGCCAACTGAATGTACGAATCCACGGAATTCCCAAAGCATATAGCGGTAGAAACAATATACGACCTACCAAGTAGAGTAAAGTACCCCAATAACTTAACTTTCCAGCAGATTCAGTCAAATAGACGATTAGTACACAGGAAACAAAGATGGGGTAAGTTTCCATGAAGTTCTTTTGAGCGCGATGCAATCTTCCAGCCACTCCCTGTCGGGCTAGATTCTCGTCTCTAGGTCCTACAGTATATTTGTTCCCCGCTTGAGCTTTAAATGCAAATGAATCGGCTGCAATGTGAACCAATCCCCAAAATGCACTAGCCAGAAGTATCCATAGCTCGAAAGTCATTCAGAAGTGGTACTTTTGGAACAACAGTTATTAGTGAGCATACAATGTAAGGGGAAGAAAAATTATAGTTCAACATTTTTGAAACTTCCCTGGCGGAATTTCAACGCGCTTTAATCCACACCCGAATCAACTTAACCAACTTACCCCGTCGCTTATCGTTCATTCCCAATATGCGGCGTTGGGGCATTTTACGAGTACCTTGTTGGTGGAAAATGGCATAGGGAACATCAACTCCAATCAGAACACCCCTAGCATCTGCAACGCTATTAACAGATCTCCTCATTTTCCCAGTTCTCGTCAAAATACTATCAGGATATCCAAGCCTCCGCTTCTGGGCTAGGGTCGAAGGAGCCAGAGCTGCCCATCTCACCCCATCAGGGTCAGTCTCAGTAGCGAACTGGCGCTCAGTCTCTTGCTCCATCCAGTTTCCCCATCCCCTGAGGGGAGGTTCTAAGTTCCGAACACGAGACTTGTAGTGCTTGAGTATCGCCTTGGTTTGGCGTCCATCAAATTCAATCGAAATCATATTGAATGAAGAATTTAGAATGAGTGAATTTAGAATTGTTTTTCTAGGTGAATTCTAGAGGAGCGATCGCACCCAAGGCAGTACAATCGCTCAGCAGTAGGCGGAAATATAGAGTTCGTGCGACCAAGTGCAGCCTGCCTTGGAGCCTTCAGAGCACTAGCTATCTCCCCCACCCACTGTAGGCGGAGGAGCACCCTTTGCCCTATTCTCAAGCGCCTCCAGTATTATGGTTGCCGCCAAGTTACTAACCGAGCGGTTTTGCTCCTGGGCCCACTTTTTTATTTCTTCGAGCTTATCCTCAGGTAAATAGACCATTATTCGCGATCGCGAAGGCATTGTCACTATTAATAAATACTCATCCATAATCCTCTGAGCTCCAGTACCATGTCAAAGAGAGCTCGGAGCTGCCATTGACATCTCCGAGCATCTCCAACTAAGATAAAGGCGCGAGATGGACGGGGGCAAGCGTAAAACGCACTCAAGCGGACATCCAGTATTTATCGGCTGGGGGAGTTAGGGGAGCAAATCCTCCCAGTATTGGCTCGACACACCAACAATCATGACAAGACCAAAAAAAATCACTCAAGGAGAGGGGAAGCATGAGATTTGACTCAAGTTACTCAAGCTTTGTGACAACGCTTGCCTATAGAGAAGGGCGTTCCCGCCGCGAAAAACTCGTAGCACTCCGAGCCATGCCCCGTCCCGGTGACTTAGTTACCTGTATTGTCGATGATGCAACTGATTATTTCGAGGTTCTCTTTATCGAACATTCTTCCCGTTTCAATGAAGAGCGCTCAGCATTTGAAGCAGGCGGGGTTTGTATCCATGCAAAGCAAATTACGAAGGGTCAAAGAAACGCGAAGCTGAAGATAAGTAATAAGTAAATGGTTTCTCATACCGAAGAACCCCTCCGGATGCGATAGTCCACCTCAAGGGTACAGTTATCCCCCAGTATTTTCCTCAACACTGGTGCTAAAGATGATTGAGCAACAGACTTAATGGTAGCCTTGCAGGGTCTATCGTTGAGCGTCCCGGTTCCCACATCCCCTGGCTTGATATCGGTAGGAAGCTGGAAGGATTCAAAATCCCCATCAACTGCCACCACCTTACAACTATAGATTTCCGATAAGTCAGACCCCACCTCAGTCTGCTGTAATCCCCGTTCCGTCCCTTGCTTCTTCATCTTGAAAGTCACTGCAATCTCTTTGCCTGTACTGATTTGATTGCCGAAACGGTCTATTTCTGTCGTGTCGCCAACAGCAGTAAAGGTAAAGGTGGCGTGATTCCAGAGATTGGGGTCAGCAAATGGTGTAGGCATCTAATTAGGTCTTAGGTCTTAGGTGAGAAGAGAGGGGTTGGGTTTCCTAACAACTATTCCAACCCTTATAATATTAGCCATGAAAACTATTTCTATTCAACTTCCAGAAACCGTATTCTCTGCTTTGCGAAAAAGTCCTGATGAATTTGTTCGCGAGATGCAGATTGCTACTGCTGTAAAATGGTATGAACTAGGCGAAATATCCCAGGCAAAAGCTTCAGAAATAGCTGGTTTAACTCGTGAAGAATTCATCAATGCCTTGGCACGCTATCAGGTTAATTTTATGCAATATACTGCTGAAGAACTTGCTGAGGAAATGATGTAATACAATAGTGCCATCCATTCCCTGTTGCTTCCCATGACCTTGCTCTCCCAACTCAACGATGCGATCGCAAATTTATATTGGATTAGTGCAAGCGACGAACCGTGGGAAGTACTGGCTCTTGATGAGGAACCTACTACTGAAGCCATCGCAAAGCTTTCAGAAAAGACACCCGTTAAAACCAGAGACTTCGAGACATTTTTCAAAAATGCCACCACAGAGCAAGATTGGCACGGCGAAGAAGACCTATCCGATGTCCAGCGCTACAGAGCCTTGGTGAAATTATTACAAGAGAACCTTCAAGCGCTCACCATCTACACAGCCGGAGAAGTTGAAACGGATGTTTTTGTGACAGGCAGAACCGAAGAATCGGGATGGATTGCCCTAAAAACACTGTCGGTGGAATCGTAAGGCAGCTTACTCATTACTCATTACTTGACTCTCAAGAACTTCCTCAATTTCATCAGGCAGTTCTTCAAAGAAGTCATAGCCCGTTAGCACCTCCAGTTGCTCAACAGTTGTGAGATAATCCTTCCAGTCGGTATGCTTTACCGACTCATCGTTAGGGATATTAACAGCAATGGTCTGACTGAGATTACCATCGGCATCAGCAACCAGAATCACCTTCCATGTACTCTCTGGAACAGTAACACCATTCCCAATAGTACCGACACTGCCCAACGGACCAGCTACAATATACACCGCTTCATTACCTAACTCAGTAATCAGCTCCCGTTCATAGCCCTCCAGCTCCCGCCAAACCTCTCTGTTATTCGAGGGACTTTGGGGCATCATATTGGACATCAGGAAAGTCATGCTATTATCCTCCCTATTGCTGTCTCGATCCGCACTAGGAGCAATGTGCCCCCGATCATAACCACTTCTCCTATAGTCCCGTGGCGTGACTTGATAGCAGGGTACATCAGGATCGGGACGGAAATCATCCGCACGTTCGACTTCTCA
>JAAHGL010000358.1 GCA_010692635.1 Symploca sp. SIO2C1
GTTTAGAATAGTCTTTAAAGGGGATTATGGGTTAAGAAGATGCAAGGAAATTGCATTGATGAGCTCAATTTTCTTGCACTTTTCAAGGAAAATAAAAGCTTGAAAGCTATACCAGACAGCGCTTTCATACTCTTGCAGCAAGCCCTACTTACATGCATCAAATTAAGCTTGCCACGGCACTACGATAGGTACATTCTTTCGGAGGAAATCACCTAAATAATCTATAGTCAAGCCTTTTCCCTTTCCTCCTCTTGGGAGATATCTGTCAGGACTTGAGATTGTTAGTATTACTGAAATCTTGCACCAATGTTTATTTAAGATAAGAATTTAATTTTAAGCTATGAATACAATTGATTTAACGAAATGGACAATAGAACGGTATGACCCGGCTCAAATTGGAGCGGATAAATATAAACAAGAGGTAGCTGAGTGGGAAATCGCTAGTGATGGGCTATCAGTATCTCAAACTAAAAATGCTAGTCCCTCTTTCTTCTACAGTGATTTTCATAGTTTAGAGAAAATCATTTCCGTTAAGGTAGAAGTAGAGACAAATTATGATAATGATTTCATTGGCTTCGCTTTGAATTTTCAGCCAGGAGATACGAAAAACAAAAATGCTGAGTTTCTGCTGCTTACTTGGTCTGCTCAATTAAAAAGACCTGGACTTAAATTATGCCGCGTCAAGGGAATTCCTCACTTCCTTGATTTTCTAAAATTACCAGTAGTCGCCACAGCCAATACCCTAGGAACAACAGCCTGGCAACACCTTAAACCTTATCAGTTTAAGTTTGAGTTTAACAACGACAAGGTAGAAATCTGGGTTGATGACCAATTAGAGTTTGAAATTAACAATGAGTTTTCTGACGGGCATTTTGCCTTTTTTGATTGCTCTGAACAAGAAGTATTCTTTAGTGAAATACAGCTCTTACAAAGACATAAAGAAAAAACTGTTACTTTTGCTAGAGATAACTTCTCTGCCAATCCAGAACAAGTTACAGTTGATGGAATAACTCTTACCACTTCAACTTTAGGAGGCACAATTAAGTTCTCTCCTTATACACAATACAAAGGACTTTGGTTAGGAGCGGGCTCAACACAAGCAAGTAATTATAGACTTGAATTATCACAAACAGTTGATTCAATTCAAATTCAGTTCAGTGCGCTAGATAGAGGTGAGACACTAACTAATTTTGCGACAAATAATGGGGCTGTAAGTATTCAATATACCAATCAAAGTAACACTGCCTTTAACGGAACTACCATATCCTGTACAACAGGATATGGGGAAGGTATTATAAAATATTCAGGAGCAAGATTTAATAGCTTTTCCTTGCATCATTCAGGAGGAGGTAATGGTGTGATAATAGAATGTATAACTATTAAAACAGCCTAAAAAACATAGGGTAACAGGTGTAGACCAAGAGGTAGTCCCTTGATAAACTAAAGACTGCGATCGCAAACTCCAGTAACTAACAATACGTCATTCTGAGCGATAGCGAAGGATCTCCAAATGGCCCAGATGCTTCACTATCACCTCAGCATGACACTCAAGTGCGCAAGTCCTATTACCTGCTCCCTTGTTTCTTGAAAGCGCCCTACTGGCGGCGCACCACCCACTATGAAGGGAAGAAAAAAGCTCAAATTCTCTTCCCTCCTGATATCATGTCCTGATGATTGCCCATATTGCAATCCTGTAAAAACAAGGGTTTGAGGCGTTTTTATTATGGTTGTGCTACCGGACATGATATGACTCGGTGTTTCTTCAGAGATTAGCTATTAGCTATTAGCCATTAGCCATTAGCCATTAGCTTTGAGCGTGTTTCTTCAGAGTTTTACACCTAAAATTAAAACTCCGCACTCAAAGGTGTTCGAGGGAAGGGAATGACGTCACGGATATTGCCCATTCCTGTCATAAACTGCACCAACCGCTCAAATCCTAAGCCAAACCCAGCGTGAGGGACAGTACCATAACGGCGTAAGTCTAAATACCACCACAAATCTTCTGGAGGTATACCCTGACTAGCAATTCGCTTTTCTAGAACATCCAAACGTTCTTCCCGCTGAGAACCGCCGATAATTTCACCTATTTTGGGAGCTAGAACATCCATAGCTCTGACGGTTTTTTCATCATCGCTCAAACGCATATAGAAAGCTTTGATTTCCACTGGGTAGTCAGTAACAATTACAGGCTTCTTAAATAGTTCTTCCGCGAGGTAGCGCTCGTGTTCTGATTGTAAGTCCAAGCCCCAGCTTACAGAATACTCAAATTTACGGTCAGCTTTTTCTAGCAGAGCGATCGCATCTGTGTAGGTAATCCGCTCAAATTCATTGTTTATGATATTGTCAGCGGTTGCCAGTACTGAATTATCAATCCGCTTGTTAAAAAATTCCATATCCTCTGGACAACTTTCCAGCACTGACTTAAACACGTATTTGAGAAAGGCTTCTGCTAAGTCCATGTCTCCTACTAAGTCGCAGAATGCCATCTCCGGTTCCACCATCCAAAACTCCGCTAGATGACGGGAAGTATTAGAATTTTCGGCTCGGAATGTCGGACCAAAGGTGTAGACATCCCGGAATGCCATTGCCATAACTTCAGCTTGTAGTTGCCCACTAACAGTAAGATAGGCGTGGCGTCCAAAGAAGTCTTGGTTATAGTCAACTTGTTGAGCCTCAGTTTTGGGAAGGTCTTTTAAATCTAGATTAGTGACAGTGAACAACTCCCCTGCTCCTTCACAGTCACTAGCCGTGATAATCGGACTGTGAATCCACAAGAAACCTTGCTCTTGAAAGAACTGATGAATGGCATTGGCACAAGCATTACGCACTCGGAATACTGCTCCCAGAGTATTGGTGCGCGATCGCAAATGTCCAATTGTTCGCAAGAACTCAAAGGAATGGCGTTTCTTTTGGAGGGGATAGGTTTCAGGGTCAGCATCTCCGTACACTTGCACCGTCGAGGCTTTTAATTCAATTCGCTGCCCTTTGCCTGGGGAAGGAACTAATGTACCAGCAACTTCTACTGATGCCCCAGTGTTTAGTTGTTTCAGAATATCTTCATATTTTGGTAAGTCCGGATTAAGTATCACTTGTAAATTTGCCAGGAAGGAGCCATCATTAACCTCCATAAAGGCAAATTCCTTCAATTCCCGTTTCGTGCGTACCCAGCCCTTAATCGTTACCAATTCATCAGGCTGACCATTTCTTAAGATTTCGGCAATCCGTCGAGTTACCATATTTTTTACTATTAAAGCAAGGGAGTAGGGAACAGGGGGTAGGAAAGAGGATTAGGTACATTATAAAGCGATCGCGTTTCGTGTACTAGCAGCTAGAATAGGGAATGGGCTGTGAAACTTAGATGTCTTCATCTATATTAATAATTAATATAGATAATATAGATAGATAAAGGATAAAGATAGATAAGCTGTTCAGCGTTTAAACTGTGACATCAATATTGACAAAAAAATACTAATCATAGGCTATAGGATTTAGTTGTTCCCAATTTAAATGCGCCTCAACTGCTTAATAAAACTTATTAATTGCATATTGTAAAACTTATTAATTAAGTCAAAAATCGGGTAGAACACACAAGGGTGATTCACAATAATTTAACAAAAATTAGATGCGTTTTCCCTGCATCCTTAAGTAGTAAGATTGGTATGAAGAGTTAGGAAATTTACTCGATGCTAAAAACAAACAGCATCCTTGATGTAGTAGGTAATACACCTCTTGTAAAGCTCAATAAATTTCTGAAGCCTGCTAGATTTGATTTGTATGCAAAATTAGAATTGCTTAATCCAGGAGGTAGCATTAAAGATAGAACTGCAACAAAGATGCTTTTAGAAGCTTTGAAGCAAGGTCAAATCAATCAGCAAACAACTATTATTGAATCCAGCTCAGGAAATCTGGCTATAGGTTTAGCTCAAGCTTGTGCTTACCTGAATTTAAAACTGATTTGCGTAATGGATATTAATTCCACTCTCACTAATCGTAGATTGGTAGAAATTTATGGTGCAACTATTGACTTGGTCATAGAAGCTGATCCATATTCTGGTGGTTTCCTCCAGGCCCGTGTTAATCGTGTCAATCAACTATTAGATCTAGTTTCCAATAGCTTTAACTGTAACCAGTATGCCAATGTAAATAATCCCAAAGCTCATCATCAGACAATGGCAGAAATTGCCAATGAATTAAGCAATAAGGTTGATTACTTGTTTGTGGCTACTAGTACATGTGGTACTTTACGAGGGTGTGCAGAGTATATTGCTCAAGAAGGTTTAAATACAAAAATAATTGCTGTCGATGCTCAAGGAAGTGTTATTTTTGGTGACAAACCGAAGAAACGTTTAATTCCTGGTCATGGTGCTGGTATAGTACCAGAATTATTTCAACCTAACCTATCTAGCTCGCATATTTTAGTATCAGATCTTGATTGCATTTTAGGCTGCTATCAACTGCTTGAAAGAGAGGCCATCTTTGCGGGTGGTTCATCAGGGGCAATTGCATCAGCAATATTAAGATATGAAGAAGTAATTCCATCTGGTTCTACATATACCTTTTGAGTGTGAGGACGCATTGGTGTCAACTTACAGCGCTTACCGCTGCAATGAGGTACACCTGAATAAGTTGTCAAAATTTGATAGATTTTTTCCTCGTCGATTTTACTGTACCTCGTA
>JAAHGL010000359.1 GCA_010692635.1 Symploca sp. SIO2C1
GTAACATTTTTCACTACAGCAATCAGTTCATCTTGACCATTACTATCCATGAAAATCGCTGTACCTGAAGGTAAGCCAGTAGGAGAGGAGCCGAGAGAATAGCTTTCCTGGTTGCTGAGTTGGATGACATCCATTTGGTCGAGCCTAAAGTCATTAATTATTACATAATCAGTCAGACCAAGATCGGCATCATTTCCGTCATTGTAGAAAGCTTGACTGGCATCTCCTAGTAAGAAGAGATCTGCACCTTTACCACCAGTCAGAATATCTACTTCTCCTAGTCCAATTTGAGCACTGTCGAGATCAGCACCAATAAGGGTATCATTGCCTGAGCCTCCATGGAGGGTATCATTGCCATCTCCACCATAGAGGATGTCAATGTCACTGCCACCTTTAAGCTTATCATTGCCTTCGTTACCGAACAGGGTATCATTACCCCTGTTACCAAACAAAGTGTCATCGCCACTACGACCATAGAGGTGGTCATGATCCTGACCACCCCTGAGTTCGTCATTACCTGTACCGCCATCTAGGGTGTCATTGCCACGTCCACCTCTGAGGGTGTCATTACCTATACCACCATCTAGGGTGTCATCATTCTGACCACCCCTGAGTTCGTCATTACCTGTACCGCCATCTAGGGTGTCATTGCCACGTCCACCTCTGAGGGTGTCATTACCTATACCGCCATCTAGGGTGTCATTACCTATACCGCCCCTGAGTTCGTCATTACCTGTACCGCCATCTAGGGTGTCATTGCCACGTCCACCTCTGAGGGTGTCATTACCTATACCGCCATCTAGGGCGTCATTCCCTCCTAAGCCATTAATAACGTCATCTGCCGCTGTTCCGATCAGAACATCGTCACCAGGTGTAGGTTGAATGTTGCTGCTCAACTCATCAGTTTCGAGGTCAAGTTTAACGTTTTCCGCGCCGATAGTTACCTGCTCGGTTGCGGTGTCGTTTTGTCCATCATTATCCCAGTCTCCAGAAAACGTGATCTGGTAAGTACCATCGGGTAACTGGAGCTGATACCCGCCAGAATTCCAGGTAGTTGTGTTGAAGCTCTGGTTAGTTGCTAGGTTAAGTGCCGTTACACTTATCCCAGCCAGTCCTTCACCAGGGGTGTAGAAATCATCATCAACAGTTTGGTCATCAAATGCCACCCCCAACAGCCAGGAATTGCCAAAGCTAAAGCGGTTGCCGAAGTTCTGGGTAATTACCAATGGACCGACGTCTGTACTAGGGTCATTTTCGGGAATGATGGAAATACCAACCTCCCGAAAATTGTTATTCATGATGCTATTGCGGTGACCTGGTGGATCCTGTATCCCTGTTGGCGTAAAGCCCCAATCAATGGCAAACCCTGCATGACCGTGGAAAACTGATTGTGCGAAAGCAAAGACGTTTTCACCAACCGTAGACCAGTTATATCCAGCGTTGGTGATCCGCTGACCTAAACCAGGCTCACCAGGCAACTGGTGTGACTGCTCATCTTCCTCAATCATCAATAGACCATGGTCATTAGCAGCGTCATGGAGTTGGTTAGACCAAGCTAGTGGCTGTGCTGAAGTGAGGCTGCTCCACTGAGTAGCTAATACCCCCAGATCAACATCAAAGAAGTCGATCGCTCCGTTAACATTCGGATCTGATGAGTTAATCAAGAGATCCAACTCATCAGCTGGATTGATGCGCATCCGGTTGGTTAGTTCGAGCATATATTGCTCTTGCGCAGTTGGTTGAACCATGATTGTTAATCCTTATTAGTTGAATTTTAATGCTGAACGTTTGGTAGACAACCATTCACTGGCAACATATAAACTTCACACAGCCATAAAAGTTGCTGTGTTCAAAAAGTAGATCAATCTTGATGTTTGATTCTTGATTCTCATCTTAATGTAAAGTTACTTTTACTTTTATCAAGATTTAGTAAATCTTATTTTGAATAAGAGAATTTTTATAAAGTTAAGATAAAGAAGCCAGATAGTAAAACAGAATATGATGCGATTCCTCCAGAAGCACATCTCGTTCTATTATGATTATTCCCAACTAAGATATCGCGCATTTAAACTGTGTACTTTAGTCACTGAAACTTTGTAATGACTTAGTTCTTTCTAGAAATTTAAATGCCGAATAGCTTATGCTTTCCGGATCTTTTAAAGAGTCTTCCGTATAGTAGTAAAGATTCGGATATAGCCAGAAGGGATGGACAAAATACCAATATGGCTAAGTCTTCTAATAATAGAGTTCACCAGATACTTAACCGTATCTTTACACTCGTAAACAAAGGTAGGACAGATAGTTTAAAGCATCGCTTAATCAGGGGGGCAGCAGGTTCCTTTGGTCTCAAAATTGCCAACACTGGCTTAGCTTTCATCACTAGTGTACTGTTGGCTCGGTTGTTGGGTACAGAAGGTTTTGGCATCTATGCCTATGCCATTGCTTGGACTACCTTACTCAGCATCCCAGCAACCCTAGGACTCGACAAGTTACTAGTACGTGAAGTTGCCATCTACCAAACCCAGTCGGCTTGGGGCTTAATGCGTGGGATAGTGCATTGGGCTAACCAAGTAGTGTTATGGGTTGCCCTTGGATTAGGTTTGATAGCAGCGGGCGTTGCCTGGAGCTTAGGAACAGATGCTAAGGAGCAAGTGCTATTAGCTCTGTGTATAGGTTTAATTTCCTTACCTATAGCTTCCCTAAGGAGTCTGAGGCTAGCAGTAATGAAAGGGCTGCACCAGGTAGTGATGGGGCAACTACCGGAGATGTTGCTTGCACCTCTGTTTTTGATTGCCTTGACTGGATGTGGGTATTTCTTCCTCAGGGAAGACTTGAATGCTTCCTGGGTAGTAGGAATTCATGGGGTGACTACTGCGATTACCTTTGTGATTGGGGCACGATTGCTACACCAGGTTTTACCAAACACTGTTAGAAAGGCTAATCCTGAATACCAAATCCGGCAGTGGGTACATAGTGCATTACCTCTAATGTTCTTAGGTGGTATGCAGATAATTTATTCTCGCACTGACGTACTAATGTTGGGAGCAATTCAGGGAGCTGAAGCGGTGGGTGTTTATGTCGTTGTTGTTCGATTGGCTCAACTCATCACCTTTATTTTGATGGCTGTTAATAGTGCTTTAGCACCTACTATGGCTAGTCTCTACGCAGAGGGAAAGATTGATCAACTACAACGTGTTCTGACTAAAAGTGCCCGTATTGTCCTACTCATCTCTGTTCCAGTTACGGGAAGTTTAATGGGATTTGGTTATTGGTTTTTACTACTCTTTGGTTCTGACTTTACCCAAGGACAAATGGCTCTCATTATTTTGAGTATTGGACAGTTAGTGAATGCAGCGATTGGTTCAGTTGGTCAATTACTGACGATGACTGGCAATGAAAAATATACAGTGATTAGTGTTGGTAGTGGTGCAGTTATGAATTTAGTTTTTAATGCTTTATTGATACCACAATGGGGAATCAATGGTGCAGCCATTTCCACCGCAAGCTGTATTGTTTTTGTCAATATCATGAATGGTATTTGGGTATATAAGCGGCTTGGTATTAACTCCACGGCTTTAGGTAAGGTTTGGTGAATAAGTCCATTGATTATGGTTTTGAAGTAATGAGTAATGAGTAATGAGCGCCTGACGGCAAATTTAAAATTTAAAATTCAAAATTGATGTAATCGCGGAAAAAGAAGATGAGAAACAAGTCAGCTTTCCTTCTATCCTTCTGCCTTCTGCCTCCTGGCTCCTGCCTTCTTTCTCGAGAGCTCCTGAGGAGCGCTTCGCGCCCCTAATTGAATCGGAGAAACAATTCTCTTCCATTAGCTATTAGCCATTAGCCATTAGCCATTAGCTTTGAGCGTGTTTCCCGATAGTAATGAGTGAATTACTCCTCGATTAGCTCCCAGATTTTTCCGTCGAAACAAAAAATAATTGTAATCAAGTTATATATTATAGGAACTAAAAGATGAATAAGCCCAATTTTTTTATTGCCGGAGCTCCTAAGTGTGGAACAACAGCTATGGCTGAATATTTACGGAGACATCCGAATATTTTTATGTCTCTACCTAAAGAACCTCATTACTTTGCAGAAGATTTTCCGAAGATACGTAGTATCCAAACTTTAAAGCAATACATGGAGTTATTTAACCAGGTAACTCCTGAACACTTAATAGTGGGTGAAGCTTCAACGACTTATTTGTATTCTTCTGTTGCCTTGAAAAATATTTATCAATTTAACCAAGATGCCAAAATACTTGTAATGCTCCGCAACCCTGTTGATCTAGTTTATTCCCTGCATTCACATCATTTATACAACGGTTTTGAAGCAGAAAAAAATTTTAAAATAGCTTGGAAAATGCAAGATTTACGTAGAAATGGCTTAAGTATACCTAAGACCTGTAGGGAGCCAGAAAAATTACAATACAAGCAAGTAGCACTGTTAGGAGCACAAATTGAAAAGTTATTAGCAATTTTTCCACCTCAACAAGTAAAAATTGTTTTATTTGATGACTTTTTAGTATCTCCCAAAGCGGTATATGAAGAGATATTGTCTTTTATGAATATTCCTTCTGATGGCAGATTGGAGTTTCCTAAAATTAATGAAAGCAAGACATATAAGCTTGAATGGCTAGG
>JAAHGL010000036.1 GCA_010692635.1 Symploca sp. SIO2C1
TCTACTCCACGGAGGTAAGGGTATGCCTTCTCAAGGATGGGATGAGGTTAAAGCACAGGAGAAGATTAGTCAGATTAGTAATATCAGTGTAGCAGGTAACCAAAGTAAGATTACTGGTGTTAAGAGCAATACTGGCATCATCATAGGCACAGCTGGAGATATCAAAATTGTTAACTAATCCCCCGGCTAAAGCACGGGGGATTTCGTGTTATTTGTTGTTAGTTGTTGGTTGTTTGTAAAAAAAACTTTTCCCAATCCCTTGACACTTATGTAGTATTTATGTAGCATAAATTTATGGCTAACAAAGGAAAGGTTATCAATTGATAATTGATTAATTAGGTTTAAGACCTTTCCTTTCCAGCAGAAAAGGAGGTGTCAACATGGTTCATGTTCGCTTTGAAGGACGTTCCTATGATATTCCAGAAACTCAACTAGGTGTTGCCACAGGAATGAGCGATGGTGCAGTCAAGGAAAGAGTGGCACAGCATTTTGATTTAAGTCGCGATCGCTTACAATCCTATATCGTTGATCGGCGTCCTAGTGGTGATTTAATTATCCGTCCAGAAGCCGTCTACGGTTAAAATAAAAACTTTCATCCCGCGCCCTTACCTGTAAAGCTTACACACATTTCGCCTACTAAGCGAGAGGTTGTGGGTTCGAGTCCCGCCAGCTGCTTTGAGTGCAGCTGTAGCTCAACTGGATAGAGCACTAAAGTGACAACAGCTTTGCCAACTTGCGCGGGTTAAAAATTTTGATTTGATTATATGATAGCGATTCGCGCCCTAACCTAGGAAGCATACAAACTGGTAACGTTCGGCTAATGGCTAATGGCTAATGGCCATTGGTGACAAGTTAAGGTAAAAGTGTCGTTGTCAAGGGAGCTGGGGGAGCTGAGGAAGCTGAGGGAGCTGGGGAAGCTGAGGAAGCTGAGGAAGCTGAGGAAGAAGAATATAATTTTTCAACCTCTTGAGTATTTCCATATATAGTGTTTTTTGAGCCCTCAAGCACCATATATGGGAGTTGACAAAATGCACAACCGTTTAACTTGTCACCATTGGCTAATGGCTAATAGCTAATAGCTAATGACTGCACTAGTGCTTTGTCAATTTTTAATTGGCGGGTTGAGATAGACGTGGAGACGCGGAGACACGGAGAGAGAGTTTATCCGTCTTTTTTTGAGGTTAGGATTACTACGTTTATATATGGGCGCACACCTTTCCCATTATAAAAAAAGAGTACCAAAAAAAGATAGCGATCGCAACCAACCTTAGACCAAAAATCAATTCTAAATTCTAAATTCTAAATTCTAAATTCTAAATTCTAAATTCCTTCAACTATAGGTAAAGTCAACAACGCCTGTGGTACTACCAGCACCTCTAGTTCTGCACCCAAATCAGCAGCTACCGTAGCTAAGGCTTCCTCCATTGTCGCTTTTGGTAACATCTTGCAGGCAGAAACTAACTCTGGATATTGACTACCAACAATAATAACTTGGTTCTGCTCGAGTACCTTAGCCATCACAAAAGCCCGTTGTTGCCCAGGGGGATAACCATTCTTGCGCCCATCCTCAAGAATAAATCTTACGTCAGGATTATCCCGCATTGCTGCCAGGAAGCGCTGTTCCCCCACTCCTGCCCCTACTCCTTCTTGACAGGGAGCGGGAATAATTAGGTAGCCTCCCGGTCGTACTACCGGGGTTGGAGCAAAAAACAGATAACTTGCCGCCCGAGTAGCCTGATAGAGATTGGCATCTTTAGGAAAGCCTACTCCACCAATAACTACATCATACTGATGGGGGATGGAAACCTGATAAAGCTGTTTTGCCCTTTCCACCAACCTCCTATGAGTTGCCACTGGCTCCCCAGCCATCACCGATACTACCTGCTTGTCCTTATCCAAAACAACATTAATAATGAAACTTAAACCAGCTCGCAATGCTGCTTGTGCGATCGCTTCTTGAAAAGGATTATCCTCAATCTGACCTAATCTGGTGTTAGGGTTATCTATAAACTCCGGCCCATGACTATAAGCAATCAGGGGTTCTCCAGCTGCACCAACAGCTACTGTCTTGCCACCACCGGAGTACCCCGCCAACTGATGGGGTTCAACAATACCAGTGGCAATCAGTAGTTCAGCTTCCCAAACAACTTTGTGTACTGAGAGGGGAATGTTATTAACTACACCCAAGTCTACTAATGCCTCAGGGTTTTGCGCTTCGTTGTCCAATACACGATACCGCTCAACCACAGCTCGTCCGAGCTTGGCAACCTTTTCTTCAATGGTGCTAGGGCGATGTAACCCAGTACCGCACAGTAGAGTAATATCCTCATCACGTACCCCTGCCTCCTCCAACTGCTGCAAAATGGGAGGAATCATGAGCCAGTCAGGACTAGCACGAGTAATATCAGTGAAGACGATGCAGACTCGGTTACCAGGATGAGCCAGTTTCCGTACAGTTGGCGAATCAATGGGATGAGCTAGAGCCTCAGCAATCGCTCTTGTCACATCCGTGATTGGCTGCACTGATTGAGACACAGCTAAGGAGCCGCGCATATCTGGGGGAATGTCAAATTCTAGAAAAGTTTTGCCGTAAGGAATGCGGTACATAGGGCTTGCTGAATAAGTAACAAGTAACAAGTAAAAAGTAACAAGTAAGAAGGAATGAAGCATTTATCCTCGTGGGTGAGCACTTCCATTCCCCAAGGTTACTCAGGGATTTCCCATCAAAGTGCAAGGTTTCTTGAGCCCATCGATACAATTTCCTTGCACTTATTTAGTACAAAAATGCTTGAAATCGATGTTTGGCATAGCTTCCACACTTGTTCAGCAAACCCTACATAGGGCTTGCTGAATAAAAGCAAGAGCTTGTTAGGATAAGGGTTTCAAGCCGTTTTTATCCAAAGCAAGTATAAGGAAATGGCATTGATGGGTTCAAAAACCTCGCACCACAAGTGGAAAATTCCCTAAAACCTAATACCTAAAACCTAATACCTAAAACCTTACCTAAAACCTTACACCTAAAACCTTACACCTACCTCAACCCGAAAGTTACGACTTATTCAGCAAGCCCTAGTTAGTGTGCAGCAAACGCTTTTCTTGATTTGAATAGCGCAAACACTGGAAAGCCTACTATCACCACTACTATGGAAACTGGCAAAGCTACTATCGCGGTTACAGTAAAGACCAAAGCTAAGAAGATAGAAATTGTTTTTTGAAGGGCTGTTTGAATTAATTTACCCATTTTTATTATTCAAAGTAATTATCAATTATCAATGGATAATTGATAATTGATAATTGATAATTGGTTAATTTGGTCTAAGACCTCTTCAAAAATGCAAGAAAATAAAAAGAAAATATTTTCCTGATTGTCAATCCTCTTCTTTCAAGCAGAGGTAATTATCCATTATCCATTGTTCATTATCAATTGTTGAATATCGTTAATTTTTGACAAATAGTTTAGAATTACACGATTATTCATTGCTTAATACAATAACAAATTTATTTGTCTAAATTGGTGAAGATTACATCAAGAAATTGGGATTTTAGATGAAGATAATGTCAAAAATTATCTCATGGGAGCTTTTTCTCCACCCTATAAGTAAAGAACAGTTATTAACCAAAACTGCTTACGTTGGACAAACAGAATACCTCCTATATTGATGCCAGCTCCTGGTAGCCCACATAGTCTCCAAAAATGCACCTTTCAAGCTCAAGATACCAGACATGAAGCTGCTCTTCTGCAAAAATATGCTGGGTGAGATGACCTTCAATCTCATGCGTTGTATGAACTAGAAGCAAATCCAGTACTCGGCAACGAAGCTTTGGGGTCAGACGATTATCCAACGATTGGATTTGCCGATTATCGGCATCATCAAACACATCACAGTGACTACCAATTCGGTAGAGTATATGGTCACGATCTTCAAAGGTCGCTTTTGGTCGATTAAACTCCTTAACCTGTTTGGCAATATAGTCAGAATTTATGCCCTGTGGAAGAGTTGCTGGGAGCTTTACCTTAGCAGCTAGTAACGCGGATTCTTCTAACATTAACAAGCCTCCTCAATATGAAGTGAAAAATCGCCATTTTTTCTGATTTTGGTGAAAAAAACTTTGATTTTTTGGCTAAATATACATCAAGTATTTGCAGCTTATAGTACATTGAACTTCAACTTAAACAAGCCGTGATACTTTCATTTATTTATTGGGGTAGCTTGTTTTGGTTTATGCACTCAAATAGATACAGCGCTTCGCGCTGTTACGAGGTACAGTAAAATCGACGAGGAAAAAATCTATCAAATTTTGACAACTTATTCAGGTGTACCTCATTGCAGCGGTAAGCGCTGTATAGATGACCTAATGTCCAAAATCTCAGTTCTCGGTTGGAGGTAAGGTTACCATACAGGACTATCCATTTACTGACAAAATATTAAATATTTATGTAATATATTACCTTAAACAGTGAGGTGCCACAGCAATGCAAGTGTTGATATCAGCATCCGTTTTGATAGCCTGGGCATTAATATGAGTTGGACTAGCTCGATAACCCATAGCTTGCAAGGCTCCAATAAGATGCGATCGCTTGGGAATATCCATTTTACCTCGGCGTCCAATTTCTCCAAGGGTGTAGAAGTAGGGAGGAAAATCAGCTTCTGCTGCCATAATAGTAAGCAACTGTACTCGCTTTAACCAATGCCACTCTTGGGCTAGAGATATCATGCGGGTTAACTGTTGGGGTTCATGCAATGAACCTAACCAGAGGGGACCACTAATAACTAACGCTTTTTGGTCATTAGGACAACTTACTCGCCCTAACTGACGCCAACTAACAGTTTGATAATTGCCGCAATGGTGACAGTAACCAAGGAAGCCGTAGTTTTTAGCTGTCAAAGACTGACTAGCAAGTACCCGCAGCATCACCCGATAGGTTTGTCCCGCAAACAGAGAAAAAACTGGCTCAACTCCCAATCCCTGCATGGCTGCTTGTTGTTGCACCGTTCCAATCAAAAGCCGCAGTGCTTGTTCATGAGCCGCAGGATGAGAACGAGCATAAGCACCATAAACTCTCAAGCTGTTTTCAGGTAAGTGACCCGTTGCAGTGCGCCCATCAGTACTGGTTAGATACAGCAGTCCTCCTATTTTTGTTCCCCAGAGACTAGTACTCAGATAGGGGTTTGGAGAACCAAAGCAATCCACATCGACTAAATCGTAGTAGTCTTGACGAGTGTAACAGTCGAAGAATATCCGGTTAGCGTCGAGGTAGGTTACCTGACAACGCCCTGCACCTACAGCCTCCCCTAAATTTTGCTGTAGAATTGAGCTAATCTCCAAATTTGCCTCATTTGCCCAAACCCAATCGGCTTGACTCTCTAACCAGTAACGTAAAGGACGGACACCACAACCAGTCATGGCGTCTAGTACTCTAAGGGAACCTATATCTGACCGATAAATAGCAGCAGACAATATTGCTAAATCTCTGGCAACTTGGCTGGCTTGACGGTAGAAAGCACTACCAACTATAAATTTTGCCTTACCTTCAACCAACCAAACCAATCTATCATTTACCTCTTGATAAACACGCTCAAAGCTAATGGCTAATAGCTAATGGCTAATGGCTAATAGCTAATCTCTGAAATTATCACCGAATCTCCGAGTCAGGCAACTTCGGAAGAGAATTGTTTCTCAAGAGTCAATTGGGGGCGCAAAGCACTCCTTGGAAGCTCTTGAATGACTATTTTCTATTTAACAATTTAACAATTCTCAAATTAATTCCAGCAAGAGTGGACATTTATCGCCAAATTAAGGTAAAGTTGTAATGAGTTTATCTTACTTTACCGGGGTCAGAGTCTAACAAATGAACTCTCATCGGTAAAATGAAATATAACAGATATACTAAATCGAAGATGCAAAATGAAGCAGCAGTTGTAAAACCCATTCGCTCACTAGAAGACGCCCTCAATCAATGTCAGACACTGGGGATGCGTCTTAGTCGCCAGCGTCGCTTCATCCTAGAACTGCTGTGGCAAGCCCAAGAGCACCTCTCAGCCAGAGAAATCTACGACCGATTGAATCAGCAAGGTAAAGGCATTGGTCATACCTCGGTGTATCAGAATTTAGAAGCGCTCTCGAGTCAAGGCATTATTGAATGTATTGAGCGTTCGGATGGACGATTGTATGGCAACATTAGTGATGCTCATAGTCATGTTAACTGCCTAGATACAGACCAAATTATTGATGTCTACGTCAAACTCCCTGAAGATTTGCTCGAGCAAATTGAGCAACAAACAGGTGTACGGATTACAGAGTATAGAATAGACTTCTACGGTTACCGAGAAGATAAATCTCACGAAAGGTCTGCTTGAGCACACAGAAGTGTCAATTTGAATGAAGTAGGTCAGGGCAATTGAAGTCTATAACTCAAAAACAAATAATTCCAATAAGTATAGTAACAGTCTTGGGCTTAGGGAGTGTCAGTTGGCTGACTATAGCTGCGATCGCTCCTCAAACTGCCCAAGCCTATACTGCCCGGACGGAAGTTTCCTTAACTCGCGAGTCTGACGAAAGTTATGAAAATTTGCTGCGCCGCGCCGAAGCAGTTGCTAGAGCAGCGGCACAACGTAGCTTTGATGGGGACATTTTAGTTACAGAAGTATCGGTGACGATTAGTGGGCAAAACGAAGCTGCAATCGCACCGATTTTGTTGTTAGAAGTTAGCCGTTCTAACTGGAAACGCCGTCCCGACTCCCAGTTTTGGGCAACTTACTTTCCCAACACCGAATTTTTACTGGGATTTATGGAGTTGGAGACGGAGGTAGATACTCCCCCAGAAACATCGGTAGATACTCCCCCAGAAACATCTTCTCCAGAACCACCTTCCATACCACAAAGACTTAGGAGAAGAAGAATTCAAAGAATTCCCTCCTCACTACCATCTCCTACAGAATAACCTTCTCAGGAAGAGGAAAACAGGAAGAAACTCAACGCCAAATGACTCAAACAACAAAGCCACGTGTGTTGATCTCAGGAGCAGGCATTGCAGGTTTGACAGCTGCATATTGGTTGGTTCAGCAGGGTTGGAAAGTTGTGATTTTAGAGAAAGCCGATACCTTGCGTAAGGGCGAGTATGTCATCGATTTTGCGGGCACTGGTTGGGATGTTGCGGTCAAAATGGGTTTAGATGATGCCTTGAGAGCACGCCAGACGCCGATTCGTGCTCTCTGTTTCCAAGATCATCAGAGCTACGAGAAGGCTCGCCTATCCATGCAGGATTTTGTTGAGTTGATGGGGGTTGCCGATAAGTTCGCTTCTATTAATCGCCGCGATTTACAAGAGCTGCTTTACGAACTTGTTCAATCACATATTGAAGTCCGGTTTTCCTCATCGATCCATTCGCTTAAGGAAAGAGAGACAGGCGAAGGCGTTGATGTAATACTCCAAGATGGAACAGCAGAGCATTACGATCTGGTAATTGGTGCAGATGGACTTCATTCAAATGTACGCGCTTTGGCATTTGGTGAGGAGGTGCAATTTGCCAGGTATTTGGGATACCACGTTGCTGCATTTAGAATTTCAGGTGTGGCTGGTGATGAGCCGGGGCTGATGAGCATAATGCGAATACCTAACAAACAAGCTGGCATCCTCGATCTGGGAGATGGTGATTCCTTAGCACTCTTTGTCTACGCTAAAGAGAGCAATGCTTATGTTCCTCGCAAGCAGCGCAAACAGGTACTCATCGAAACTTTTGGCGAGATGGGTGGTATGGTTCCAGCAATCTTGCATAGTATTGATGACAGTACATCGATCTATATGGATACAGCAACGCAGATCGAATTGCCAACGTGGCATTCTCAAAGAATCACATTAATTGGTGATGCAGCCTACTGTTTAACGTTAATCTCTGGCCAAGGGGCTTCAATGGCGATGGGCGGTGCTTACGTACTAGCCATGGCAATGGGAACACCTTCTACCAACAACATCGAATCAGCGCTGGCAGAGTATGAAGCCAGACTACGCCCCTTTGTAGAAGAACTGCAAAACAAGACACGACGGTTGGCCAGTAGTTTTGTACCGACTTCGCAGTTTGACCTCTGGATGAATGATTTTATAGTGCGTTGGCTACATTTTTCATGGGTCAAGCGTTATGTTGCAAAACAGTTTAGTCTTCAAAGTTTGTTTGAACGTGAGGCGCTTGCTAAACGCTAATGTCCTTGAGTTCTCCGCGCTTTAAAAAGACTGGCTAACTCTCGCTCGACGTTATTTAAGTTTTACATAGGGTTTGCTGAATAAGTGTGGAAGCTATGCCAAACATGGATTTCAAGCATTTTTGTGCGTTAGGAGTGCTGTGGAAATTGTATCGATGGGCTCATTTTCCTTGCACTTTCATGGGAAATCCCTGGGTAACCTTGGGGAATACAAGTGCTCAAAACGAGGATAAATGCTTAATTCCTTCTTACTTGTTACTTTTTACTTGTTACTTGTTACTTATTCAGCAAACCCTACTTATGAGCATTGACTCCCTCCTCAACTCCTTCCAGCACTTTGGTATCCGCCTAGGGTTAGAGAGGATTCAGCAACTATTGGCAGATTTAGGCAATCCCCATCACAGTGTTCCGATAATTCACGTAGCAGGAACCAATGGTAAAGGCTCTGTTTGTGCCTATCTTTCCGCTGTATTGACTGAAGCAGGTTATAAGGTAGGACGTTACACCTCTCCCCATTTAGTAGACTGGACAGAAAACATTTATCTTAACGAACAGCCGATTGCAACTCAGGAATTAGCAAAAATATTGCTACAAATTCAAGGGGTAATTCCAGATGATTGTGAAGATTCTCCCACTCAGTTTGAAGTCATTACCGCTGCTGCTTGGTTGTATTTTGCTCAGCAGCAAGTAGATATCGCAGTGATTGAAGTGGGATTAGGGGGACGGTTAGATGCTACTAATGTATCTGATTGTCCTTTAGTTAGCATTATTACTTCTTTAAGTCGAGAACATTGGCAACAGCTTGGTCCCACTCTAGCTGATATTGCTGGAGAAAAAGCTGGTATTCTTAAACCAAATTGTCCGGCTGTTATCGGACTCCTCCCTTCAGAAGCCAAACAAGTTGTTGCCACACGAGTTAAGCAGCTAAATTGTCCTACTGTTTGGGTAGAACCGGCAACTGAAGGTAAAATTCCCCAAGAAAAATTCAATGTTAATGAAGAGTTAATCCCTAGATGGGCTTGTTACCAAGGTATTGAGTATCCTTTACCCTTGCTGGGAAATTTTCAACTAATTAACTCAGCAATTGCGATCGCAACTTTACAAAGTTTACAACAACAAGGTTGGCAAATCACACAAGAGGCGATCCGAATTGGCATGGCAAAAACCAACTGGCAAGGACGCTTACAATGGACTAGTTGGCATAATCATAGAATACTGGTTGACGGAGCTCACAACTCAGCATCAGCCCGAGCTCTGCGGCAGTATGTAGATACTCTGAAGAAACAAGGCAGGAGGCAGAACCCACCCCTAACCCCTCCAAGGAGGGGAACAGGAGGCAGAAGGGAAGAGGATTTAGCTTGTTTTTTCCCTTCATCGGGGGTGGCGAGCCAGCCATCGGGCGCTTTCAACGTCCCAATTACCTGGGTAATGGGTATTCTTTCGACCAAAGATCATGCTGAAATCTTTAAAGCTCTACTAAGACCCGGTGATCGATTGTACCTAGTACCAGTACCTGATTATCGCTCAGCTGAGCCAGAAGAACTGCAAGCGATCGCCAAAAATATTTGTCCCAAGCTAACTGATTGTAGCACCTATCCTCAATTAGATTTAGGGTTACAGGCAGCTATCTCAAACTCCTCTGATAGCCAAGAGTTAATTGTCCTGTGCGGTTCCCTTTATCTGGTTGGTTATTTTTTGAAGACACTCTAAGGGTCGATGCGCGGAATTTAGAATTTAGAATTTAGAATTTAGAATGCTTATAGAGTAAGGATTCTATCGATCTCTTTCCTGGTGGGTTATCAATGGATAATTGATAATTGATAATTGATAATTGGTTAATTTGGTCTAAGACCTCTTCATTTATGAAGAAAATAAAAAGAAAATATTTTCCTTAAGCTCAATCCTCTTCTTTCAAGGAGAGGTAATTATCCATTATCCATTGTTGAATTCCATGCCCACTGCATTGAAGAATAGCATTCTCAGTTTAAACTTATGGTTGTCCAAACGGATTTGAGATGAAACCCCAATACCAGATTCCTATCCAAGAGTGTGGAGAACCCCTTGTTCCCATTCCTTTAGAACAATTTGCAGTAGAATCACCTCATCCCTACGAAAAATTGGGAGCACCTTACGGAGATATTTCTCCCTACTTTCTGCGCCAAACTGTGTTAGCTGCTCTGATTGAGGCTCAAACCCAACTTCAACAGCAACATCCCGATTGGCGTATCCAGATTTTTGATGCCTATCGACCGGTAGCCGTGCAACAATTTATGGTTGACCATACCTTTGCTGAAGTAGTTCAGACACAGAACATCAAGCTGGAAACTCTTTCGGATAAGCAACAGCAAGATATTTGGCAGCAAGTATATCAACTGTGGGCACAGCCTAGCTACAATCCCATGACACCACCACCCCATAGCACCGGTGCAGCAGTAGATGTAACTTTAGTGGATGCCACCGGTGCCCCTCTGGATATGGGTTCTCCTATTGATGAACTCTCACCTCGTTCCCATCCAGAGTACTACATTAATCAGCCAGACAAACCTTATGATGGTTATCGACAGTTGTTAAGGGATGTCATGTGCTCAGCAGGTTTCCATCGTCATCTAGAGGAATGGTGGCATTTTTCCCTAGGAGATCAGATGTGGACATGGTTATACAATCAAGAAAATCCAACCCAAAAGCGGAAGGCTCGGTATGGTCGTTTTTGACACTCCCACGGTTACCAATGAATAATTAATAATTGATAATTAATAATTGATAATTAATAATTGTTTAATTTGGTTTAAAACCTCTTCGTTAATTGGGCATAAGTTTAGGTTTGTGGCAGGGTTCATTTCGCTTTAAGGTAGAATGACTTCTCTTCTGCGTAAAAGGCAAGGGAACTGCGGATAAGTTAATACAGTTACCTAAAATTTCCCTCAGCTCTGGGCATTATGAGTCATCGTCTCAAGTATCAATGGACATTGTGGAATAAGCTTCCTAGTTTCGCTTTATTGGTGAGCTTTATCTTCTTTTCAGATACAGGGATAAGTATTGTCAGAGCCAGTGAGGCGAATGGTAGTACCGCAGTGCAGATAGCCCAACAGCCAAATACTCTCCCTCAAGCTCCAAATCGTACTGCGGCTGAAAAAGTTTTTTTGGAACTGGGGAAACCCAGAGAAAGAGAAATCAGTGGAGATGAAAAACACCAATACGAGATAACTCTAGAAGAGGGTCAATATCTGCATGTTGTTATTGAACAACGGGGTATTGATGTGATGGTAACCTTGTTTGACCCCAATGGTCAGCAACTTAGTGTATCAGACAGTCCAAACTATAACCAAGGGCCAGAACCTGTCTCTGTAGTTGCTAATGTTTCTGGAAATTATCGGCTAGAAGTCCGGCAATTAGAACCAGGAAAGACGCACTCAGGACGTTACGAGGTGACACTAAAGGAGCTACAAACGGCAACCGAGCAACATAGAAAGCTAGTGGCGGCCCAAAGAGCTTTTATGGAAGGTAATCAATTACACCTACAGGCTACTGAAGAACTTAGGCGGCAGGCGATCGCTAAGTGGCAAGAAGCCCTGTCAGTGTATCAGGAAGTGAGCGATCGCACGACAGCTGCTTTCATCCTTGAGCTCATTGGCAATATGTACGACACTTTGGGAGAACACCAGAAGGCACTGGAATTTTACAACCAAGCTTTACCCCTAACAAGGGCAGTGGGGGATAGACGAAGGGAAGCTGCTACTCTTATTGGTATTGGGGATGTCTACGACTCATTGGGAGAAAAACAGAGAGCCTTGGAGTTCTACAACCAAGCTCTTCTCTTATATCGGGCGATGGGGGCTCAAGAAAGGGAAGCTGTTACTCTCCATAATATTGGGGTATTCTACTCCTCGTTAGGAGAAAAACAGAAAGCCTTAGAATTCTACAACCAATCTGTGCTCCTATCTCGAGCGTTGGAGGATCAAGAAGGGGAAGCTATTACTCTCCATAATATCGGCAATATCTACTCCTCATTGGGAGAACAGCAAAAAGCCTTAGAGTTCTACAACCAAGCTCTGCCGCTATCTCGGGGGGTGGGAGATCAAAAACAGGAAGCTAAGACTCTCAATAAGATTGGCAATGTCTACGAATCATTAGGAGACAAGCAAAAAGCTCTGGAGTACTTCAACCAAGCTTTGACGCTGAGGCAAGAATTGGGAGATAAGGCTGGGGAAGCAGCCACCCTCAACAATATTGGTGGAGTTTATGACGCCTTGGGAGACAAGCAAAGAGCTCTGGAGTACTTCAACCAAGCTTTGACGCTGAGGCAAGAACTGGGAGATAAACCAGGGGTAGTGGACAACCTTACCTATATGGGCAGGATTTACTCACAGCTAGGAACACAGGAAAGGGCTCTAGATTATCTCAACCAAGCTTTGCCCCTTAGTCGGGAAGTAAAGGATCCATCTAGAGAAGTCTATGTACTTCTCAATATAGGTCGAGTTTACACCGATTTGGCAAAGTTTCAAAAAGCCCTAGATTACTACAACCAAGCCTTGCTCTTATCTCGAAAAGCCGAGGATAAAATCGCCCAAGCAAATGTCTTGAACCAGAGTGGATTAGTTTACACCGATTTGGGAGAGCTTCAAAAAGCCCTAGACTACTACAAACAAGCCTTAGTCTTATCGCGGCAAGTCGGAGATATTAGAACAGAAGACCTTACCCTCCATAGTCTTGGTTCGATTTATGCCAATTTAGGAGAATTAGAAACAGCTCTAGATTATTACGAGCAATCCTTACTTCTGTCTCCTCAAGTAGGGGATAAGAGAGAGAAAGCAGCCACCCTACAAAGTATTGGCACAATTTACTTCGAGCTGGGGGATTCACAAAAAGCACTCGACTCTAGTAACCAATCTCTAGCCTTGTTTCAGCAAGTAGGCGATAAAGCAGGGGTAGCTGACAGTCTCAACAGTCTTGGCAGAATTTACTGGGAGCTGGGGGATTCAAAAAAGGCACTCGACTCTATTAACCAATCTCTAGACTTGTTTCAGCAGGTGGGGAACAAGAGCAAGGAAATTGTTATTCTCTCCAATCTCGCTATCCTCAAACGGGATCAAGGAAACCTTACCGCAGCATTGACGCATATCGAAGCTGCTATCGCAATTGTCGAAAATCTCCGCACCCAAATCGCCAGCCAAGAACTCCGGCAATCCTATTTTGCCCGTAACCAAGACTATTACGAGTTCTACATCGATTTGCTAATGCAACTCCACTCTTCAGATCCCACTAAAGGATATGATGCAGAAGCACTCCACGCCAGCGAACGCTCCCGTGCTCGTAGTCTATTAGAACTTCTCACCGAAGCTAATGCTGATATCCGTCAAGGTGTTGAACCCCAACTGGTTGAACAAGAGCGCACCTTACAGCAAAAACTTGATACCACGGAAAAACGCCGCGTTGAGCTGTTGAGCAGCAAATACACTCCACAACAAGCCACCGCAATTGAACAAGAAAGAGCACAACTGCTCTCCCAATACCAAGATATCCAAGATAAAATCCGCACCACTAGTCCCCATTATGCTGCTCTGACTCAACCTCAACCTCTGACTCTCACTGAAATTCAGCAGCAAATTTTGGATGAAGATACCCTGCTATTACAGTATTCCTTAGGTGAGGAACGTAGCTATCTTTGGGCAGTCAGCAAAACAGATATTAGCAGCTACGAATTACCCCCAAGAGAAGAAATCGAACCTGCCGCTAAACAGTTTTATGAATTACTCAAAACTCCTGGTTTTCAGTTGGAAGACACCAGAGGAACTATTCGGGTAGAAAATGTCAAGGTAACTAAAGCCGTCAGTCAACTAAGTCAGATCCTCTTAACACCGGTAGCTGAGCAATTGGGTAACAAACGACTACTGATTGTCAGTGATGGTGCTTTGCAGTATATACCCTTCTCTGCTCTACCTCTGCCAGAAACCTCCGGCGAGAATGTTGTGCCTCTGTTAGCGAATAACGAGATTGTCAACCTACCCTCTGCTACTACCTTAGGGATTATTCGACAGGAACAAGCAACCAGGAAAACTGCACCTAAAGCGATCGCAATTCTTGCAGATCCTGTCTTCAGCTCTGATGATGAGCGAGTAAAATCTAGCAAACAACCGAGCGATCGCACTCTACGACAACAACTACTTGATCGCTCTGCTAGAGAAACTGATATCGGTGTCTGGCAAAGACTACCAGGAACTCGCACTGAAGCGGAAGCCATCATGGCACTAGTGCCAAATTCGGAACGAGTGCATGGCTTTGACTTTGCGGCCAACCGTCGGATGATAACTAATCCTGAGCTAAGTAGCTATCGCATTATCCATCTTGCCACCCACGGCTTACTCAATAGCACCAACCCTGAACTCTCAGGAGTTGTACTCTCCCTATTCGATGAACAAGGGAACTCCCAAAATGGCTTCCTACGCCTCCATGATGTGTTTAACCTCAACCTGCCAGCTGAACTAGTGGTCCTGAGTGCCTGTCAAACAGGATTAGGGCAGGAAGTCAAAGGAGAAGGGCTAGTGGGGTTGACAAGAGGCTTTATGTATGCAGGTTCGCCACGGGTATTAGTAAGTCTGTGGAATGTCAGTGATGAAGCCACCGCAGAGATGATGAAGCGATTCTACCGCAGAATGTTGCAGGAAGGCTTGTCAGCTACAGCAGCTTTGAGAGCAGCACAGTTGGAAATGCAACAAGAAACCCAGTGGGATGCTCCCTATTATTGGGCAGCTTTTACCCTTCAGGGAGAGTGGAAATGAATTTAGAATTTAGAATTTAGAATTTAGAATTCATTCTCCTTCCTCCTTCCTTCCTTCTGCCTCCTGCCTCCTGCCTTCTGCCTTCTTGATTGAAAGCCACTGTAAATTTCACCTCACCCCCCCAAATACTTATTCAGCAAGCCCTAACTACCTTCATAAAACAGAGATTGCCTATGATCTTCTATTGACCAATCTTCGTTTTGACCACCTATAAATAGTCGTTCGATACTGACATATTCCTCAGAAAGCCGTCTGAGAGAGTTGATCAGGATATCAAGAGCGATCGCGTCGCTGGTGCCCAAATCAAACCAACAGCGCCCAAAGGAACCTAAATACTCAAATTCTCCCTTATTATGCATGAGTGCCATCATGTTGCGATCAGCTCGACTGTGGTCATAGTCCATGTAGCTGATTTCCAGACCAACTTCCTGAACCTGGAGGCTTTCGGCATCGAATCCTCCTAGCTTACCTAAGAAAAACCAAGAATTGAAAACCTCTTCAACGTATTCCTTTTCCATGAGGGAGGGAACGGTGCTAAATTCCAGCCAAATCCACAAATCAAAAGGGCTAAATTCCCGGAATACTACCTGCATTTTTGTTAACTTGTTAGGGTTCGGTGACTATTTTATGGCAAAGTAAGCAATTTCCAATTCCTCAATTCACAATGTACATTTATTTAATCTTTGATATAATATCCTGACTAATTAATCAATGGCAGTATACAATGATCGCGAAGCATTTATCCCCTACCGTCGCAGTGATCTAATTGATCTTTGCATCTCTGATGGTCAGCTTTCTGTTGACCAACAAGGGACCTTCCGCGAATTTTGCAATATTCTTTCAGCCTACTATCACTTCCAGTTTCACAGTTACTTAGAAACAATAAAATACAACTTTGAGCCTTTCAACCCCGATTCCATCACCAAAGTTGTTCATCAGCCAGACCCGATGGAACTACAGCAGATGGAGGAAAAACTCGTTGTAGCTGTCATCGAAGTTCTGGAACGCGCTAACTACATTCCCCTCTCCCAAGAGTCTCTTCAACGTGCCTTTAAAGTAAAATCCCTCATTGACCTCAAAACAGATATTGATTTTAATGAGTTTGAACAACTCGTTTGCTATTATCGCGGCGATGATATTCAAACCATCAAAACCAAACGGTGGTTTTGGCACAAAGAAATCCAGTTGGACATCCTCAAACAGATTTTTGTTCTTTTGCGATTTAAAGATGCCACTTACTTTGAAGATAAAAACGTTGATATCAAGACACTTAAGTTTATCCCCGGTAAAGCTTACATTTACTATTATCAAAATGTTCCCAAACCGGATCTAGAGTTCCTCTTTCCCAACATCAAAGCTAGTATGACCTGGAAAGATCGACTTTTGCTCGTTGTTCCTGCGATCGGTGCAGCCATTCCTCTCTTGTTGAAGATTGCGCCTCAAATTCTCCTGATAATCGGTGCGATCGCTTTCCTGACCCTTGGTCAACCTCTGGATATCGCAGCTCTCCGAGCTGACGAGGAATCTGTAAAAGATCTTGCGCCTCTGCTTTTGGCAATCCTTTCTCTGCTCATAGCTCTGGGGGGGTTTACGTTCCAGCAGTATACCAAATACCAGAGCAAGAAAATCAAATTTCAGAAAGAGGTAACTGATACACTCTTCTTTCGTAACATTGCTAGCAACATCAGTGCCCTCAGCACCCTCATCGATTTTGCTGAAGAGGAAGAAACGAAAGAAATTCTTTTAGTCTACTACCATTTACTCACAAGCGATCGCCCCCTCACACCCCAAGAACTCGACGATCACATCGAAAAATGGATGGATGAGAAACTGGGCACTAAAATCGATTTTGATATCCAAGGTCCATTGAACAACCTCGCTAAAATCCGGGGGGATTTCACCCAGGCTGATCACCTAGTCAAAGATCAGCCCCTCTTATCTTTTGACAATCAGCATCGCTGCCGACTTCTCCCCCTCAACCAGGCTAAGCAAGTCATTGATTACGTCTGGGATAATGCTTTTTTGTTTTCGCACGGGAACTAGTGCCGCTGCGCGGAATTAAGAATTAATAATGCTTATAGAGTAAGTGAGTCAAGACGGTTTTAATAACAATGGCTGAGAATCATTAATCGTGTATTTGCTGAATCGCTCGACATCAAGGATAAAAATAGTTGTTGAGAGTGCTCCAGAAGATAGAACCACTGCATGGCTGATCATCTTAAAAACATTAGACTGATGATTAGACTCGGGAAGTGCTTGCATGATCTCCAACGGTAACTCTACCAAATTAGGAGGTTCATCCACTGCAATCCCGCAAAGTGCTCCCTGGTAATCCCTTGTAATGACTAAAAAAGTTTGCTTAACTGGTAATTGAGGGAAACTACCTGTAGTTACTAGTTGAGTGACATGTGGGTTTGTTTGCTCAGATTGAGGTGAACCCAAGCAAGCTAACTGCTCATGCCAATCCAAAACTTGAATCATATGACGCCCAATTTTGACTAACCCCATTGTTCTCAAACTCCCCGTGAGCTCAAAGGAACAATTTACTACCTTCAGTACATCTTGAATTGGGAGCGCTAGGAAATAATCTGCGATCTTAAAAACAATGAACTTACCTGCATTTGACTCCTGGTACATGGCTCTTTCTGAAACTAATTCACATTCAACTTGCATCTTGATTAATTAGGAAACTTTTGCCCAAATAAACCTCTCACCTTAGTCAATAACTCGTGTTCTAGATAAGGTTTAGTGAGATAGGTAGTTGCACCCAACTCTGTAGCGATTAAGCGATGCTTCTCACCACTCCGAGAAGTCAGAATCACTACAGGAATATTTGCTAAAGCGGGGTCTTGTTGACGATATTTGAGAAACTCAAACCCATTCATACGAGGCATCTCAATATCGCAGATTACTAACTCAATGTCTGTCTGGTGCTGAAGTGTTTCTAGAGCTTCGTAACCATCCTTAGCCTGAACTACCTGATAGTTAGCCTTTTCTAGAGTCAGGGCTAGAGTTTGACGTAGAGTGATTGAGTCATCCACTAGGAGAACCATTTGGCTTGATTTTGCCTGAAAATTGGAAACTGGTGCCCCTGGCAAAGCCGCATGAGTCTGGGAAGTTAATTGCTGTTGGCTCGGTCCAAGGGTACGAGGTGTTAAATTAACCACATCCTCCTGTAGGTCAGAGCTTGGCATTATTTGCCCCACATAGTTGGTTTGGGTGATACTCCTTGCAGCGACCAAACTTGGCTGAGCTCTTTCTAGAGTACTTTGCCCACTAAAGCCATCCCTAGAAGTTTGTCGCTGGGAGATGCAATCCATCAAAGCAGCTCCATCAATTACCAACGTTAACTGACCATCAGCTAGAATACTGCTTCCATAGACATAGCTTGGCGCTAACATTATTGCCCCCAAAGGACGGATCACTAATTCCTGATCCCCAAACAGCTGATCTACTTCCAATCCCAGCAACTCATTCTGGCAACGAATGAGCATCAAAGGCATGACTTGCTGTTGAGAGGCTAAGGTATGCTTGTATTGGGAATCCAAAGGTTCGGGAACTGGCAAGGAATAATCCAGAATTTTCTCAAGTCTATAGATCGGGATAAGTTGTTCTGAGTCACCTTTACCCCACCGCAGGACTTTGCCATCTTCCCAGCACCGGAGCTGCTCAGGGCGGGGAATGAGAATTTGCTCGATCGCTTCAGCAAGTAAGGCATAGGTACGGTTACCAGCCTGACACAGGAGTAATTTAGAGATTGTCAGGTTTTGGGGGATCTGGAGTATAAAGCTTGTACCTTGGTAAAGTTCAGAATTCACTTCAACTGAACCTTGGAGAACTTGTAGCTGGGCACGAACCACATCAAGACCAATGCCTCGCCCAGAGAGATCATTCACCCCAGAGGTGGTAGAAAAACCTGGTTCAAACAGTAGCTCTTTCAACTGAGCCTCATTCAGAATCCCAGCTTGTTGAGGACTAATAAGTTGACGCTCTACCGCTCGTTGGCGAATTTTCTCAAAATCCAGTCCTTGCCCGTCATCCCGGACTTCAATCACTAGATATCTACCCCGGTAGTAGGCACAAATTGTAATCTGACCTTTTTCCAGCTTGCCCCGTTGTTGTCGAATAGCAGGAGACTCAATCCCGTGATCAAAGGCATTGCGAACTAGGTGCAGCAGGGGGTCATAGAGTTTTTGGGCTACTACCTTATCTGCCATCACTTCAGTGCCAAGAATTTCTACGTTCACCGGCTTATGGTGTAAAGCTTCCAGCTGTTGTAGTACACGAGGTAAAGGAGCAAAGATTTCTCCTAAAGGTATCATCCTGGCTTCCATCACCACATCACGGGTACTAGTCAATAGGCGACGTTGGGTTTCTAAGGTTTGATGAGACTGCCGAGCGAATAGTTCAATGGCGTCATTGGCTTCTGCTAACTGCACAGCATCTTCAAGAACAGACTGAATCAAGAGCTGGGCTTCACTATATTCATCTAGTTCTAAGGAATCAAAAAGATTTTGTTGTTTGGGAATTGGGAATTGGGAATTGGGAATTGGGAATTGGGAATTGGGAATTGGGAATTGAGAATTATTTCCTTGCTTCCCCATCTCCCCATCTCCCCATCTCCGTGTCTCCCCATTGCACCGTTCGATGATGAACAGGCGATCAGACCAATCCCTTAGTTGATCAAGTAGTTGTCGATGTTGCTGAACACGGGCAAGAAGATTTTTCACCGCACCTTGTAGCTGTTCATTCTGGAGTAACTGGCGGTTGTGGTTGGTTAGTAATTCCCCAATTGAGTAATTCAGGTGTTCTAAATGCTGAACCTTTACCCGCACAGTACTAGGTAATTCAGTAAGGGTTGGGGTTGTCGGTAGTTGGGGTGATCTTTTCGTCTTCTCTCCATCTCTTTGTCTCTCTTCTTGCCTATCTAAGATTATGGAGGCAGAGTCATCAGCTACTGCTGTTTCTTCATCTAGCTCGCTTTCTAGGGAGACGAAGACAGAGTCGTCAGCTATTTCTATATCTTGATCTAGCTCTCCATCTAGGGAAAAGAAGGCAGACTCATCAGCTACTTCTATATCTTCATCTAATTCCCCTATTCCTCCCCAAATGACTTCCAGGAGAGAGTCAGTTTCGTTCTGTGATTCACCCAAGTCGAAACTAGACTCAGCTGGATCAGTTACCGGTTCAATTTCGAGTTGAGTTACTGAATCCTGAGAGTATGGGGGAGTAACTGGTTGTTCTTCCTCGCCTTGGCTTTGTTCTTCATCTGCTCTGCTATCTATTTCGTCTACTTCCCTACTTTCTAAAGGTGTTATACCAGCTAGTTCTTGCAAAGCGAGGGAAGGTTTTCCTCCCTGAATGCGATCGCCATTCAGTACTACTGCTTGTCCTTCCCGGAAGTCTGCTAAAGCAATCTGAGCAATGTTCTGTGCTTGTTCTGGGTGAGCAGCCAACGCTGCGATCGCAGTTTGAGCAATCTCCCCAAATCCTTGCAGCATCAGAGATTCAGCTAAGCCGAGTAAAATTTCTGCTTGAGTCTGTAGGGTGGTAGCAATTTCTGTCGATTGGTCAGTTTCTAGGACTGCGGCAAGTTCATCTAATCTTTGGGTAACTCCAACTTCAAAAATGGACTGGGTGACATCAAAACCTAATTCTACCGAAGAGGGGAGGTGTGCTTCCTGGCTAAAACAGTCTCCTAGCTTCTCTTGCAATTGGGCAAAAACAGCAGCGGTTCGACTTTTGACCCCAGCTTCATCAACTTGTCCACCTCTTAGTTCAGCAGTTAAAGGTAAGCGCAGGCATTCATAACCCTCGAAAAGTAATGCTTCTACTTCTGAATCAATAGATATGTCTGGTTGACAGAGAGCTTTGAAAATATCTTCTAGATAATGGGCTACAGTTTTAATGGTTTCTAATCCCACACTGGCAGCTGCTCCTTTAAGAGTGTGGGTAGTTCGCATCAAATTGTGGACTTTATTAATACTGCAATCTTCTCTAAGACTGAGCAAATCTTGCTCCAAAGCTTGCAGCAGTTCCGGTGCCTCCTCGAGAAAGTAGCGATAACCTTGCTCGCGAATAGTTGGATTTGTTGTCATGGGAATGGGGAATTGGGAATTGGGAATTGGGAATTGGGAATTGGGAATTGGGAATTGGGAATGGGAATTTGAGGTACTTTGGATGGGAAGAAAGAGTAACTAGTGGCAAACTTTTGCCTAGTGCCACACAAGGGAAATAAGTGATACCAAATCTGGTTACTACAGAACACATATCTTATTGAGAAAATCTTGATATATATCGCTTGTAGTTGACTTATTTGTGGTCTAGGTAAAGCGGATTTGGTATGACTAGTTAAAAAAGCTTAGAAGGCTTAATGTATAAACTTTCTTCGTTTTTGCACTAGATGCACTAGCAATTCCCAATTCCCCATTCCCTCAATTTCAATCAACCTTAAACTGATCGGTACTAGCTTGAAGGTTCTGAGCCATCATCAAGAGGTCTTGGAAAGATAGAGAAATTTTGATAGAATCCTCCGAAGTTTGGTTAGCGATCGCAGCAACATCAGTCATGGTTTCCGTCACCGATTGAAACTCCTGGGTTTGTACCTGGGTTGACTGGGTAATACCCTCGACTAACTGGCTGATTTGGTTAGTGGCTTCTACAATCTCATTGAGATTCTGGCGGGCATCCCGTACCATGGCAGTTCCCTGTGCCACCTGTTGTATGCCTGTCTCCATGACTGTGGATACTTCAGCTGTACCCTGCTGGATTTCCTGCACCAACTGCTCAATCTCACTAGTGGCTTCGGCAGACTGACGTGCGAGAGAACGTACCTCATCAGCTACGACGACAAAACCCCGTCCGTACTCGCCAGCTCTAGTAGCTTCAATTGCGGCGTTGAGTGCCAGCAGTTGGGTTTGGGTAGTAAAGTTGCTAATTAGGTTGACTACCCGCGAAACCTTTTGAGAAGACTCACTTAAGCGCTTGAGACGCTTACTGGTTTCTGCCACCGTTTCCCGAATGTCCATAATGCCTTCTACGGTGCGGTTCATGGCTGCATCCCCTTGCCGTACAGTATGGTTGGCTTGCTGAGCCGCAATTTCTACCTGTTGAGCACTCATTTCTACTGCTTCGGTAGAATTGACCATCATTTGGATTTGTGCTAAAGCTTGACCAAGAGCCTGGAACTGCTGCTGAGCTTGGTTAGTCAGGCCAGTAATGGCAGACTCGCTACCTTGGGAGGTTTGGGCAACTTGCCTAGAAGCGGTTTTCACCTGTTTCACAATGCCGCGTAGACTTTGCAGCGTGTTGTTGTAAGCATCGGCAATAGTACCCACTTCATTTTCGGTTACAGTCGCCCGGACTGTTAAATCCCCATTGAGGGCAGGTCGAACTGCGGACAATAACTGGATCACATCCTGCTGGAGTTGCTCTTTGGCAGTCTTTTCCCGTGCCGCTGCCAAAGTTAATTGCTCGGTTTGCTCTCGGAGTTGCTCCAAGTATTCGGCTTGTTGTAAGGCAAGACCTACCTGCACCCCAACCTGAACTAGCAAGTTAATATCTATTTGCTCCCATTGACGGGGTGCATCATGTTGATAAGCTCCTAATAACCCCCAAAGTTGCTCGCCTTTGAAGATCGGTGCAATGATGTAGGCTTTGGTCCCCCATTGTTTTAGCTGTCGGATGTGATGTTTATCTAATCCGGCAGTATCTTGCTCAAGCTCGTCGATATTGTTGATACTCAGAGTTTCCTTGCTGCGATACCGACCCCCCCGAGTTTCTTGGAGGTAAGGATCTTCGTATCGAGCTAGCTCAGTTCCCACAATTTTGACGCAATCGCTGCCCAGCTCTTCAACTACAAATTCACCACTCCAGTCAGAATTAAAGCGGTAGACAGCTACTCGATCACTGTTCAGTTGTCTTCTTAATTCCCGAAGAGCTAACTGCCACAGGTTATCCAACGAGAAATTCTCTTGAATGAGAACCAATCCCAACCTATAGATTAGTTGACTGTAAATTGTCCCTCTCTCAACTGAGGTGGCTAACTTTTGTGACTGCACACGCAGTTCCTCAATATATTCGGCCTGTTTGATGGCAACACCAAACTGTTTGCCAATCTGAGCTAGTAAGTTGATTTCTTCTTCTTGCCAATAACGAGAACTATCATTTTGATAAGCACCGAGTAAACCCCAGAGCTTGTCTCCGGCGAAAACTGGCACAATTACATAAGCTTTGACCTCAAATTGCTCTAAAATTTCTCGGTGACAGGGAGTATGGATCGTCTCGTAGATATCGTTAACTACAAAGTTTTCGTGTTTGCGATACCGACCACCTTGAGTCCGTTGTAAAAAGGTATCAGGCCAAACTGTTTCAATACCAGGTCCGACAACTTTCACCCAACCTTTAGCTACTGACTCTGCAACAAAAGTACCACTCCAGTCAGCATGGAAACGATAGACTGCTAAGCGATCGCATTCAAGCAACTCTCGGACTTCTTTGGTTACTGTCTGAAAAATGGTGTCAATATCTGAAGTTTCGCGAATCTTGTCGATTACCCTGGCAACTGCTTGCTGCCGCTCTGTAGCTTTTGTTGCTTGTTCAATAGAATCAACCTGCCGTACAGCAACTGTTAATTGCTTAACCATCTCAGACAGAAAATTGATGTCTTCCTTCTGCCAGTGACGAGGAGCTGAATTTTGGTAAGCAGCCATAAAACCCCAAAGTTTTTCTCCAGTGAAAACTGGCATAATCAGATAAGATTTAGCCTCAATTTTCTCTAAAAGGTTGAGGTAACAGGAACTATAACCAACCTGTTGGATATCTTCAACAATTAAGGGTTCGTTGGGGTGATAATCGCTTCCCTCGCTTTCTCGTAAATGGGTATCAGAAGGCCAAACCATTTTGGTATTGGCTCCTACTACAGAAACCCAGCCTGTAGCCACCGACTCCGCCAGAAAAGAGCCACTCCAATCGGGGTTAAAACGATAGACTACCACGCGATCACACTGGAGCTGCTGACGGACTTCTTTGGTTGCTGTCCGGAAAATGCTGTCAATGTCGGTATTATTGCTAATCTTGTCAATCAGTTTGCCCTTAGCTCTTTCCCACTCTAGCTGTACCAGGTACTCTACCTGCTGCTGAGCTTCCCAAAACTGTCGGCCAATGTGAGCCAACAAGGATATTTCTTCCGCTTGCCAATGACGAGGAGTTGAGTTTTGGTAGGCGGTGAGTAAACCCCACAGTTTTTCCCCTTGGAAAATCGGTACAGTTAGATAAGCTTTGACCTGAAATTGCTCTAAGTATTCAACGAGAACAGGACACAGAGTTTGATGGATGTTATCAACGGCAAAAGTTTGGTTGTGACGATACCTACCTCCCTGAGTTTCTTGCAAATGATCAGACTCAATAGTTGCCCCTACTAGAGGCACTCCCTCTGTTGCCATAGACTCAGTTATATACTTACCACTCCAATCAGGATTGAAGCGATAGATTGCCACGCGATCGCATTGGAGTTGCTGCCGGACTTCTCTGGTAAGATTCTCAGAAAAGTTCTCTACATCTCCGCTTTGACAAAGCTTACTGAGTAATTTCGCTGCTGCTTTTTCTCCTACGGGAGCTTTGGCAATCTGGGTAGATTGGCTTTGCAATTGTTCCAAACAATCTCTTTGCTGCAGAGCTACTGCCAATTGATTACCAATCTGAGCCAACAACTTGACTTCAGTTTCTTTCCAAGCACGGGAACTTGAGTTTTGATAGACTGCTAGCAATCCCCACAATTTCTTCCCCTGGAAAATAGGCACAATTACATAGGCCTTAGCCTGGTATTTTTCCAAGGTTTCCAGGTAGCAGGGAGCAAAGTTAGCAGCATAGATGTCATCAACTTGCTTATATTGCTCCCCTCGGACAAAGCCTCCCCCTTTGGTATTTTGTAGATAAGTATCGGCAGCGCGGAAGTAAGGCTCTCTCAGCTCCTTACAACTACAGCGCTCATCGTTGATCAGTTCAATACTCTTCAGACTGGGGTCAGTTTTCTGCTGCTGGATTACGGAAATCCAGCCAGCTCCCACCGATTCCGACAGGAATTCCCCACTCCAGTCAGGGTTAAACCGATAGAGTGCCACGCGATCAGCATTGAGCAACAGCCGGACTTCTTTGGTGGTGGTTCTGGAGATGGTATCTATGTCCAATGTCCGGCGAATCTGATCAAGTAAGTTGGCAACAGCTTGTTCTCTCTGTGCTGCTTGAGCTAGTTGCTGGGATTGCTCTTCTAGCTGTGCCGCTAATTTAAATTCCTTAAGGATACCACCGAGACGCTCACTAAATAGTGAGAGCAGTGTAACCTCATCATCTTGCCAGTGACGAGGACCTGAGTTTTGGTAAATGGCTAGTAAACCCCAAAGTCGATCACCTTGGAAAATTGGGGCAATAATGTAAGCCCTAGCCTGGTATTTTGCTAGGGTACTAATGTAGCAATCAGAGAAGCCAGCATTATAGATATCGTCAACCCGCTTGATTTGCTGACCGGTGAAATAGCTACCCCCTTGTGTCTGTTGGAGCAAGGTGTCAGTGGTACTAGAACTAGCAGGAAAACCAAACCGCTTCACTGTACAGTGGTCAGAGGCTGTGATCTCTTTGGATTTGAGGGTGGTATCTTCTTGTTGTGCTTGAATTACTGGTATCCAGCCAGCGGCAACTGATTCAGCAACAAATTCACCACTCCAGTCAGCATTGAAGCGGTAAATAGCTACTCGGTCAGCTTCATAAAATTGCCGTAGTTCTTGGGTAATGTTACCAAGAGCAGTGTAGGTATCACTAGAAGCTGAGGTTCTCCCCAGAATTTGCTCCAAGATAATTTCTTGCTGAGCCTGCTCTTGCCGTCGTTGGCGGAATTCCAAAGGCTGCAAATTCAGTCTCAGTTCAGTGACAAGTTGGTAGAGCAGCATGATTTCAGCTTCCTGCCATTGCCGAGAACTAGAGCATTGGTGTAGGACCAATAAGCCCCATAGCTGCTCCTGTAGTAAAATTGGCAGGCTTAGACTAGCTTTAACCTGAAACCTTTCCAGTAGTTGCAATTGGTAAGGACTGACAGATGTATCCGAGACTTGACTCAGAGCTATGACTTGCTTTTGCTGGTAGTCTAGCCGATGCTCAGCTCCAAAAGTGTTAATTAGTAGGGATTCACCCAAACTAGGAGTGTAGCCAGCTGTCATAGACTCAGCCTCTACTATGCCTCGGCTTTCAGTCTGGCAACGATAGATTAATACTCGGTCTACTTTGAAATACTTACGAATTTCATTTACTGCAGTTGTAAGCAGAGTTCGAGTGTTTGGTGCTTGGTGCAGTTGACTCGCAAGGTTGAATAACTCCTGCCGCCTATCCCTAAAGTGTTGCTCAAGATTGACATCTAGATCAACATTCAATCTAGTAGAAGTCAAATTACCATTGCTATTACTCAGTGATTGGTCAAGTTGGGACCGAGTATCGAGTTTTTGCTTAGATTGATCGAGTTCTTGCATGATTTTTTCTTCAGTTAATGCTAAATCTGGTTGAGGGATAATTTCCTGTTCCCATTCCTTAGGTAAAGGAGGTTGATTATTGATATCTGTCCCCGACAATGTTTCAGTTGATACAAGAACAGTAGAAGAAACTAACTGCTCCTGCCTTGTTTCTTCAGAGGAAAAGGAAGATTTGAGATCAAAACACTCCTCCTGGTTTTCCCTCTCTTGACTTTTCTGCTTGTCTTCGTTGCTATTTGCCGGTTGGAGGACTTTCTGCGAATAGTTCAATGAGTCATAAGGTAGTTGCCAGTTGGACAACTGGTTATCACTTGTGTCATCTTGTTGGTCAATACTCCTCTTGATTCGCTTCATCAATCGCCATGTGGGAGAGGAGTTTAATTGAAAAAAACTCAATATTTTCCTCCTGCTTGTGTTTTTTGCCAGAGAGGACACTGAGTAATCGCTTTGACATCTAAAACAGTACCGTTGCCCCCTGGTAAAGCACCAAGGACAAAAGGTAGGAGGCAGGAAGGAAATAATCCTGGAGCTGTTGGCTGGAGTCGTTGCAATTCATGTAACTCAATGTCGTTAACTTGTTGCACCACCAAACCTAAGGATTGATCATTGACTTGAACCACCATTGCCACAGGAGATGTTGCAACCGCTCCTTGAAGCGACAGAGGCTCACCGCCGACAAGATGGTTAAGATCTACAAGCCAAAGCATGTTTCCTCGCCAATTGCAAATTCCTAAAACGCAACTGGGCATTTCTGGAACTGGGAGAATTTCTGCTGCATTTACCCTGAGAATTTCCGCAATTTCCTCTAGGGGTAACAGCGCACTCTCCTCAACACCAAGAGGGAAACGGAGCAACCGCTGGCGGTTTTCTGGAGGCAGTGGCTCTAAGTTGAGTGGATCAAGACTAATTTGGTTATTTGTCATTTGTTATTTGGGAATTGGGAATCGGGAATCGGGAATTGCAAATTGTCTCCCCATCTCTCCATCTCCCCGCAGGTGAGCGAAATAAGAGAGTGGCTTATCTTTGTAACAAGTATTCACTCATTACTCATTACTCATTTACTCATTACTTAAACAAGCGAACCCATTGACTTTTTCAGCAAACCCTAACTAAGCAACTGTCAATTGTTGGATGGTTTTGAGTAGTTCTTGCTGATTTACTGGTTTAGGTATATAGGCATCTGCACCTAGCATCGAACCCCAGAGCTTATCTGCCTCAGTACCTTTGCTAGAGCAAATTACTACGGGAATTTCTTGAGTACTAGAATTAGTCTTCAGTTCGCGGCAGATTTCAAACCCGCTTTGTCCAGGCAAAATCACATCAAGAATTACTAAATCTGGTCTCTGGTACTGGAGTTTGAGGTGAGCATCTTCACCATTTGTAACGCTGACTACTGTTAGACCCGCCTGTCGGAGGTAACCTGTTAGTACTTCAGTTTCCGTTAAACTATCTTCAACTAAAAGAACTCTCATTATCAGACTGCTGTATTACAATAATTGTCTAATTTGTTAATTGTCAGCCTCTAACAAACCTCAATAAGATGCTTGTTAAGTACTGGACAAATAAAACACATTCCTACACCCTGTTAACATGAATGTGTGATACCAAATCTGTCTTTCAAACCTCCTTTCATCTATTCAGTAGGTTTTACTCCCCTACTCCGGAGCTCCGGAGCCCACCTGTTCTCTGCTCTGGGTTAGATGACTCCGCAGAGCAGTTAGCACCTTCTCCCGCTCGATAGGCTTTGCTAAAAAGCCTGAGGAACCAACCATCTTGGCACGTACCCTGTCCACAATTCCGTCACTGCTGGTGAGAATAATCACAGGGGTATCTTGGAACAGTGAAATCCGGCGAATTTGGCCACAGATCTCATACCCGTTAACCACAGGCATAACCAAATCCAAAAAAATAAGATCTGGTTTGTGTTCTAACAAGATTGGTAGTGCTTTTAATGGATCCCGAATATTAATAAACCGATAGCTAGCCTGGGCAAGAATCTGACTCATAATCAGGCTATCGCTCCGACTATCATCTATATAGACTATTAGAGGAGTAGTAAGCTGAGTTTGAACTTGTATTACAGGAGGGATCTTTGTTGCTAACCCAGAGTTAGTAGTTCTAGTAATCTTTCGCTTAAAGCTCAAATCTCCAACTTCGATTAAGCCCATTAATTCTTGTCTGAGGTAGGGCATAATTGATTGAGTTAGAGGCAACAGTTGCTGTTTCAACTTGACAGCTAAATCCCTCAAGGTTCGATTGCCATCGGCTAAAGTAGTGAGGTTATGGTAGACAAGGAGTGAAGTTTGTTGTCGTAATTCCTCAACATCCCAGATCACAGGAGCTAAATCGGGAGAAAGATTTTTCAAGCCAGCCTGCTGCCAAGCATCCCAAGTTTGTTTTGTTTGCTGCCACACTGGCTCAGTCTTAATGCGGAGCAATTTTGAATCCCTGTTGCTCTCAGGAATGCGCCTGTAGATTAATGACTCTCCTAAATCATTACTGAGTTCGACTTGTTGGATGATATCGAAGAGGATTTCTCTAATATTACCTTCAACGACTGCTATCATCTTTCTTGGTGAAATCTTTCCTTGTATTACAAGTTTTACTAAGGAGTTGTAATCCCAATACTGAAGTCGCTCCGAGCCTTGATCAACAGGATGAATTGACACTTGTGGGCAGTGAATAGACACTTGTCGACACCAACGACGAATTGGATGTACCTTACTGGTAGATTTACTCAAACTACCTTTAAAGAAATACAAATTCCACTGCTGGTTATCCGTATTTGTCATACACAAATTCAACCGACCTGTAAATTGTTCTCTTGCACAAGTCTGAATCTCCTGTTCTAGTTCATTGATAGTAACTATTTTTGTCGTTACTATTGGCGTCTCTATCGAGCTCCTAAATGATTTGTGAGGAGACGTTAAAAATTCTGGATTTTGAGTCGAGTAGCTCACGGTATTAGATCACTATTTTCAACAAAAATGTACAAAAATCAAGCAATCGCAGATATTAGCTATCTGATAAATTTCTTATTTTGATGCTAATAACCCTGTAGATACAGACTCTGATAACTGTTTCAGGCGAAGACAAAGAACAATTATTTTCTTTTACAAAAGAAAGATAAATATGGCAGCTAACTTGATTATTTCAATCAATTTGTGTCAAGTTTAATGATGTTAATCAAGTGCTACTCGTCATACAAAAAATATTTTTTTCGTAAGACTGGTATGACATGCACGTTTACAATATTTACATGACCGTCAATAAATGTCACTAAAAAATAGGAAACTTTATCAATTTTTTATTCTCTGGCGATACCTTTATTCCAAATCCGGTTACTGTAGACCACATGTCTTATTGAGAAAAGCCTGATATGTATCATTGGTAACAAGTTAAGGCAAAAATGTCGTTATTCAGGAAACAGGGAAACGGGGAGAGGAAATATCGATTTTTCTGACCCTTTGGGCTTTCCTTATATAGGGTTTTTTGAGTTTCTAAACACTATATATAGTACTTAAAAATGCACTGCCCTTTAACTTGTCACTATTGGATATGTATGAGTTTTAGTTGACTTATTTGTGGTCTAACTAAAGCGGATTTGTATAATACCTCCACTTAAGAGCGTCCGAAGCGTAAGGCATCAATAGACTGAGCCGTCAGAAAAATGCCGAGAATAATATAACTGGCAAATAAAACAAAACTGCTGGGGTCTAAAACCCCCTTGACTAAAGTGTCATAATTCTTCAGCAATGATATATGACCTAAAACTTCACCAACGACTCCACTGATATTGCTAGAAAACTCACCCATCACCCAGAGGAAAACATTCAGTGAAAAAGTTAGGAAAGCTGCCAGAATTGTACTATCAGTTAGAGATGAGATAAACATACCCAAGGATAGTACTGAAGCAGCTAGTAAAATTAATCCAGCATGAGCAAGTAAGGGTACCGCAGGTTGAACTGCTGGGCTTGCAGCACTCAAAGCGATCGCTTCATACACTAAAATGGGTACTATCATAAAGGTAAAAAAAGTCAGCACTCCCAACAATTTTCCTAACGCTACTGACCAATTGGTTAAGGGTGAAGTAGCCAAAAGCTCTATAGTTCCCCGCTTCCGCTCCTCCGCATAGAGTCCCATAGAAAGAATGGGCAATAAAAACAAAGTCATTGAACCCATAACATTCAAGAAAAAACGCAAAAATTCATAGGTAACATCTATCGGTTGCGGTGTTCCACCCTGTTGATCAACTAAAGCAACTTGATCAATAATGCCCCCTGGTCCTAAGAGAATTGCTACGAAAAAGAAGCCAGACAGTAACCAAAAGATAGCTGCCACTAAATAAGCTAAGGGGGAAGCAAAATAGCTCTGTAATTCCTTACGAAAAATTGCCAGAATGTTACCAATGATTACACCCATCTATGCCTCTTCTTCAGATACTTCAGTTGTTGGTAAAGGGGAAGAATTTTGACTATCACTGACTTCCAATTGCCCACTTCCCACTTCCTGGGTTGTCAGTTCTAAGAATACATCTTCGAGGGTAGCACTAGTGCGCCGAAGCTCATATAATCCTAAACCAGCTCCCACAGTAACTGCCGCAATATCCCTTCCTAGTTCTGCTCCCGGAGCAGAGATGACACGTATTAAAGAGCGATTGGGGGGTAAAGTATCCGTAGGAACAATTTGCACCATACAGACTCCCGGCAGCACTTGTAAGAGTTTTTGCAGTTCGGGAGCATCTCCTTCCACTTCCAGCTCATAGTCTGAGCCTCCTTGTAACTGAGCAATCAAGGCTTCAGGACTATTGGTTGCTACAATTTTGCCTCGATTAATAATTGCTACCCGACTACAAGTCATACTTACTTCTGGCAGGATATGGGTAGAGAGGATAATCGTATGCTCACCGGCAAGACTCCTGATTAAGTTACGGACATCGATGATTTGCCTAGGGTCTAGCCCTACTGTAGGTTCATCTAGAATAATGGCAGGGGGGTCATGAACGATCGCTTGAGCAATACCCACTCGCTGTCGGAAGCCTTTAGAAAGTTTGCGAATGAGCACACTAGCTTTTTCAGTCAAGTTGCACCGCTCTAGAGCAGACTTTACTCTAGAAGTGCGATCGCCTGCTGCAATTCCTTTGATGCGTGCTACAAAGTACAAAAAACCCTCAACACTCATATCTAAATACAGAGGTGGCGTTTCTGGTAAGTAACCTATCCGACGTCGTACCGCCAGAGAATTTTCATGCACTTCGTAGTTAGCGATACGAGCAGTACCACTACTTGCCGGTAGATATCCCGCCAAAATCCTCATGGTGGTAGTTTTACCTGCCCCATTAGGTCCCAGGAATCCCAGGATTTCTCCAGGCTCAACAGAGAATGTGACATCCTGAATCGCTGGAGTAGAGCCGTAGATTTTGCTCAAATTCTCAACTTCAATCATTATTGGTTGGTTGTTTGTTGTTTGTTGTTTGTTATTAGTTGTTTGTTAGACCGACCTAGGCAATTCCCTACAACAAGCACTGAATAACTCTGTAAAGATCACAATAACATCCCAGCTTCAGGTAAGGCAGCTGTTACAGCTACCATCTAAGCGAAAATTGTGGTAAACTATGTCGGACAAAGCTTTATGCAAGGGAAATCTCAAGCAACAAAGGCTGAAGCGATCGCATTTATCTATCAGATTGTGACCAATGACTAATAACCAATGACTAATAACCAATGACCAATGACTCAGTAATTAGTTATGCGATCGCGTTGCTCAGTCACTATGGGTTTGAACTCAGAGGCTACACAGCACAGGAATTAGTTAATCTCTGGCTTGAGCGCTATCAAGCAAATTGGGTACGGCTAGGGGTAATTGAGGCGTTGTACCAAGGACGTTACAAAGCAATTTCGGTTGAGCAAATCTTAGCTGTTTGGGCACGACGAGGACAGCCAAGGTATCGTTTTACTCATGAGTTTGAACGACTGATTTCTCGTAAATTCCCCAAAAGTTGGACTACGCCAAAGGAGTCATACTCGACTGAGCTAAGTCAAGAACTAAATCTATCTCAAGAAACACTCCTTCAGAGTGAGGGAGCAGGGAGTAGGGAGCAGGGAGTGTTTTTTACTTCTATAACGGATGCTGCTGCGCCCGTAGGGCGTTCTTCTCTGGCTACCAGTATTCAGAAAATTAGCACAGAAGAAGAGCTTTATGAGGTGAACTCTCAACAGCAAGCGCTATTAGTTCAACTGGAAACCTTACCTCAGGCAAAGAATATTTCATCAAATTTGACTGAGACTCTAATTCAGTCTAATGACCAACTTCTAGAAGTAGCCACAGATGAACATGTTATAGCGCCGTTTCAAAGCCAAAAATCCGGTGCAAGGGTAAAACATTTGGGGGATAATTCAGCAATAAAACCTAATGTATACAATGCATATGCTGAAGATCTATGCGTCGCTACCGCTACAGCAATGCCCTCTGAGACTTTGAAAACAAACTCTAATCTTATCTACAATGCAGATTGGTCTCGCTGTCAGTTTAGTCAACTACCCATTGAGCAATTTACGCCACCACCAGACTACTCTGGCTTTTGCCTCAAGCTCAAAGCAGTAGCTAAGCAGGAATATTCAAAAATTGACAATGGACAATGAACAATGGACAGTTACCTCTTTCCCAATCGGCATGGGCTACCCTAGTAGTTATCCTAGGTATTTTAATCATTGGGTGGCTACAGACCCCACAATTGAATCAACTCAAAAACTTAGACAACAACTTTTCACCAGAAGCTCTGCAACAAGAAATCGAGTCAGAAGAGTTACGTCTCAATCTTCTGGAAAAAACTCCAGCGTTTGGTTTTGATAATTTACTGGCAGATTGGGTATTCCTAGATTTCCTAGAATACTTTGGTGATGAACCAGCTCGCGAAGTAACTGGCTATAGACTGAGTCCAGAGTATTTTGAGGTAATTTTAGACAATGATCCCAGGTTTTTGGAGGCATATCTGTTTCTTTCTACCAGTAGCACTTCATACGCAGGGCTGCCAGAAAAGTCTGTAGCCTTGATGGAAAAGGGTTTAAAGTTACTTTCACCCCAAGTACCAGCTAAGTCTTACTACATTTGGCGCTATAAAGGTGTTGATGAGCTGTTATTTTTAGGCAATGCTCAAGCAGCAAGGCAATCTTTTGAGAAAGCTGCAGAGTGGGCAAGTACTTATTCTGATGAAGAAAGTAAGCAGGTTGCTTCATTATCTCGCCAAACTGCTGAATTTCTTGCCAAAAATCCTGACAGTAAATCTGCTCAAGTTAGTGCTTGGACAATGGTATTAAACAATGCTTTAGATGATCGCACTAGAGCAATTGCCATCGAACGGATTGAGGCATTAGGTGGGAAAGTTATTGTTACACCAGAGGGAGCAGTGCAGATCAAACTACCGCAGTCAGATTGAGGTTATCAGGAACTGCCGAGTAATTATACCTAGACTATAACCAGTTAGAGAAACAAGACTAAGGAGCCAAAAAGCTTGCCATTCACTGTAATTGGCTGTCTGAAGATCTATTCTTACTAAGGCGCTAGCAGCAATGAGCACCAAAATACGAATAAAGACGTCAAGAGAACCAATGATAATAACGCCAAAGAAAGAACCGACAATCACTGACATAAAAGCCCTTAAGTCCGATTGCAGCCAACTGGAGTAACAGTTTTTAATCAGTTGAAAAGGAGCAGTCAAAGCCAAAGAAATTAGCAATATATAAACTATCCCTTTAAGCAGCAACAACCAAGAGATATCCCAGAGAGTAGGGTACGCTCCTGCAAACCATAGTGAGGTTAAAGTACTTCTATGCTCCCCAATAGTGCTATAGTCTTCAATTGCGTTTTGCCAAACAGAATGAGCTTGTACAGATACCAACCAGCCGAAAACAGCATGGGTAAATACGAGAAGGAGCAGTGAAGTCCAAGGGAGTTTTTTAACAAACGACATAGTCACTGTTAACTATATTTGTGATCAGATTCACCAAGGTTGGTTGATCTAGATCGCAATCTTGAGACTGCTAATTCAGCATACTAGTTAACGATTAGACTCTAGCTAAGTCATCAATAAGGAACACATAGTTGCCGACAGGTTCTTTCGGAGAGACTGTCGGTTTTTCTATTAGCAAAGAACTCCCTTGCACTTTTCTACCCCTCATCTTACCTTTGTGACTCTACTTCAGCAATACGAACATAGAGACAAGATGAGAACATCTTAACTAAAAAACGCTCCCCCAGCATGCTGCTGGAGGTTACATCAAGCCAAAACACAGTTTGCCAAAGAATTAGGACATACCTTGAATGAGGTAATCAAAGTAGGGGGCAGTTGCTTTAGCATCTTCATCGCTGAGCAATCCTAGAGAAGCCTCTTTGAGGCAAGTAATTGCATCAGCCATCCCTTCCATTGGTACGCCAAGGGCATTGTACATTTCTCGGGCTCCAATCAGACCGATGAGTTCAATCGGTTCCTTATCACCGGCAAGAACTCCATAAGTAACCAGCCGCAGGTACCAACCGTAATCTCGTAAACATTGTGCCCGTTCACGCTGACCGTAGGCATTACCCCCTGGTGAGATGTAATCAGGGTGCTTCTGCCAAAGTTTCTTACTCGCTTCCTGAACAACCTTTTTCTCGTTTTCAGATAGCGTGGATACAATTTGCATCCGCTGATCACCCGTTTTCAAAAAGTCCTCGATACTCTTGAGTTCGCCGGAGCTGGGATATCGAAGTTCTTCGTCTGCGTTGAGAATAACTTTGCTAACTACGCTCATACTCTTTTATTAACTCAGATAATATTTGTAGTTTAGCGACTCTTGGTAACACAAATAAAGATGATTGGTGATTGGGGATCAGAAGTCGCAGCTCTATAGCTTACTATGCCCCCCCGCTAAAATAAAGCAAAGTTATGATCAATACAGCTGCCACCTCAAATTTTTGGCAACAAGGTGAACTAGTTGAAGTCACGATTACGGATCTCAGTGATAGTGGCGATGGCGTTGGACGTTTGGGAGCTCGTGTGGTTTTTGTTCCGGATACAGTAACTGGAGATCGTGTTCTAGTTAGGCTCTTACAAGTCAAACCCAACTACGCTAATGGTAAATTACACCAGCTTTTAGAACCATCTCCCCATCGCATCCGCCCCCACTGTATTGTTGCAGATAAATGCGGTGGCTGTCAGTGGCAGCATGTTGCTTGGGATTATCAGCGATTAGCAAAACAGAATTTAGTTGTTCAAGCTCTAGAACGCATTGGTGGATTCACTTCAACAACCGTCGCACCAATTTTGACTACTGATGATTCCCTTGCTTACCGCAATAAGGCATCCTATCCCTTGAAAAGGTCAGCAATTGGTGAAGTTCAGGCAGGTTATTACCAAAAAGGCTCTCACCAGGTAATTAATCTCAATCAATGCCCTGTGCAAGATTCTCGTTTGAATCCCTTACTAGCTCAAATCAAGCAGGATATTAAACAACTGGGGTGGTCTGTGTATAATGAACAGCGCCACCAAGGACGATTGCGTCATCTATCCCTGCGCATTGGACGCCGTACTGGCGAGATCCTGTTAACCTTAGTAACTACTGATTGGAATTTACAAAACTTAGCAATTCAAGCTCAAAAATGGTTGAGGAGCTATCCGGAATTAGTGGGAGTTTGTGTTAATCATAACCCTCACCGTACCAATGTCATATTTGGTTCCCAAACCCGCTGTGTCGCTGGTAAGCCCTACTTAAGGGAGGAGTTTGCTAATCTTCAGTTCCAGCTACGGTCTGAGACATTTTTTCAAGTAAATACAGCAGCAGCGGAGGCTCTGTTCAATGTCATTTTGGCACAACTAGCCCCGACCGGTAATGAATTGTTGGTTGATGCTTACTCTGGCATCGGTACCTTCACCTTGCCTTTAGCACAAAGGGTGGGACAGGCAATTGGGATAGAAGTGCAAAAAGCATCGGTAGAGCAAGCTGAACAAAATGCTGTGCTGAATGGTATCACCAATGTCAAGTTTCAGACAGGAAAAGTGGAAAAGTTGTTGCCACAGCTAAGTGTTACACCAGATGTGATACTACTTGATCCACCTCGTAAGGGATGCGTTAGTGCCGTGATCAAAACTATTCTAGAGATTGCACCAGCACGCCTTATCTACCTCAGCTGTAAACCAGCTACCCTGGCAAGGGACCTCAAGCTCCTCTGCCAAACGGGTACTTACAAGTTAACCTACGTACAACCAGCTGATTTCTTTCCTCAAACTGCTCATGTTGAATGTGTAGCCTTCCTAGTGAAGGCGGGAGCAAATCATTAACTCATGTCCCGTACGATCGTACGGGGCATTTCGTGTTAGCAAGTTGTTAGGTGTTTGTAAAAAAGCAAAAAACAAAAAACAAACAACAAACAACCAAGCGGCGGGCGGCTATCCCTCCCATCCCTGAAGGAATAGGCTTCCCGCCGCTTTCGGTGAGTAGCTAAAATTTCATTGTCCCGCTTCTTCTGGTTTTCACTCTTGTGCCTGTTGAGATGGTCAAGAATTTTTGCCTAGCTGCACCAGTGTGTTGACCTTAGAGCCAGTGAACTGGTGTTTAAAAGCAGGTTTTGATACACTATTAGGTAAGGTATGTTAAAGTTACTTTTTAACCTTTAACCCAATGAGAGGAAAATCACCACTCTAAAGTTAAAGGAGGTAGCTGGCTTTCCCTTTATTTAGTTGGAAAGTAAGCAATATACCCAGAAAACTCCACTAAATAAGGTTTTCTAATTGAACCAAAATACTTTCTCGCTTCCGCAAAACAAGCGGAATAATCTAACTAGTGGAGCTGCGTTCACAAGCAAAGAACATTTAACCATAAAAAGCTATTGATACCTGAGCCGTAATTTGTGGGTTTAGGAAAATGGTATTTAAAAACACGGCAGTAAGTCGTGACACATATTCCAGTACACCAAGTGAAAACTAGAGGTTTATTGAGTGATTGCTACATCTTTGCGTCCAGCATCATTACGTCCACTTGGACAAGGCTGGGAGACCATTAGCTTCGCTTCTACCCTCTACCTTTGCCCAATCCTTGATTTACTTTTGGAACACCTTCCCCCTAAATGGCATCCGGAACTCCGGCTAGGACTACAAGAGGCATTGGTAAACGCTGCCAAACACGGCAATAATTTAGACACAAGTAAGACGGTAAAGGTTCAATTTTCAGTAACAAATAATGAATATTGGTGGATAATCTCAGACGAAGGTTCAGGTTTTCCTACTCCTTGTTGTGATCTGCCTGAGTACGATGGCAACTTGCCTTGTGATGAATCAGAACATGGCAGAGGGTTATGTCTCCTCCGCCAAATCTTCGATCAAGTTCACTGGAATCATCAGGGTACAGAAGTAAGACTCTGTAAAAAAATGAACAGTCCTTCCAGACTGCCCCTAATTCCCTAACGACGGTGATCCCCATGAGTTGGACAGGGAGGAGCAGAGATCGAACGATCTAACCACCCTGAAGCCTGACGAAATCTGCTAAGAGCCTCTTCTGGCTGCTCCTTGAGCAGAAATACCAGGGCAGCAGTAGCTTGCTCACCCGCTCTAGCTCTACGGTTAGACTTTAGTCGATGCCAATCATTAGGCTTGATGGTTAAACGCTCTGCCAGTTCTTGAGCTAGTTCTAGAGTACTAATTTCTTTGAGGAGATCAGTTTTGGTCAGTTGGATCGGTTCAAGCATAACTTAAGGTAAACTCCCATTTACTTTACTGTATCGAAGATGCCTCAACAACCGTTCAAGCCATCATCTCCTGACTCAGAACCCAACCATGAGGATAATCAAGCCCAGGAATTTGAGCAAACTTTCTCAGAAGTAGAGCGATCGCTTCAATCCCTCCTTAAACGTTACCACCAGGTGCAGCGGGATCAACAACAACAGGCTGAACTCCACCAGCGTCGAGAGCAAATTAAGAAGCAACTGCACCGCACCAGTAATCGGCGCTCCCTGCAAGCTGAATTAAAAAAAATCAAAGAGCAGCTAGAAACAATAGAAATAAATTTGGAAAGTCAGTTGTTTTCCTGGGGTAGTCTCAAGGAGCCTTTTTGGCAAGCTGTCCGTTTTGGAGGATTGGGTATTGTTATTGGCTGGATACTGAAGTCCTGTGTTAATTAGGTGTTAGGTGATTTTATAGTTATAGACACAAAATTAGCCTATTGTAAATAAATGATAGCAAATAATGGAGAGCGCTGAAGATCCCGGACTTCTCGATTGAACCGTAATTAACCCGATAAACTGGAAGAAGAAGTCGGGGATCTAGAACTACTCGCGAACCTCGCAGAGAGCAAAGAAAGTCAGCATACTTGAGCGATCGCAAGTGATGATAGTAATTGAGGCCAATAACCAGCGCCCAATCTGCGATTCTATCTTAAAAATGTCCCTCTCTCCGTGCTCTCTGTGCCTCTGTGGTTCATACTGGCAACAAACAACCTAAGGTTCAGAAAGTACTGTTTTAGAATAGGGGGTCAAGAATATGACCCACACACCGGTAAAGAATAACAAACTACAGTATGGTTTGTAATCGAGGTATGAGCTGCTCTGGTGGAACTACACCTTCAATGCGCTCTACAGGTTGACCATTTTTGAAGAGTACTAATGTTGGCAAGGCTTCAATGTGATACTCAGACGCCAGTTGGGGATATTTATCTGTGTCAATTTTGATGACTTGTAATTGTCCTTTCAGCTGAGAGTTCACTGTTTCTAGGATAGGAACCATCATCTGACATGGGCCACACCAAGTAGCATAAAAATCGACCAACACTGGTAAATCATACCCAGAGAGTAAGTCTTGGAAAGTAGTGAACTGTTTTTTTACGGCCATAGAACCAAACCACTTTATTAGTCATATTGCTCGATTCTAGTGCAAAATTCTTAGAGCTGAAGAATGTATATAGCGTAAGAGGATTTTTTCATGGAAGCATTACAGACATCTTCCCAAAACCTGAAGGATAAGGTTGCCATCGTCACTGGTGCTTCCCGAGGCATTGGTCGAGCGATCGCATTAGCATTAGCAGGAGAGGGAGCTAGTGTAGTGGTAAACTACGCTCGTTCTAGTGAGGCTGCTGAGCAAGTGGTGGCAGCAATTACTGAGGCTGGAGGGGATGCCTTGGCACTTCAGGCAGATGTTTCTCAAGAAGAACAGGTAGACACTTTATTAAAAAGCACCATAGAAAAATATGGTCGGGTTGACGTGCTAGTTAATAATGCTGGCATCACCCGGGATAACTTGTTATTGCGGATGAAACCGGCTGATTGGCAGGCGGTGATTAACCTTAACCTAACTGGTGTCTTCTTATGTACCAGGGTAGTGAGTAAGGTCATGCTCAAACAGCGTTCTGGTCGTATTATTAATATTGCCTCAGTAGCAGGACAGATGGGTAATCCAGGTCAAGCTAATTACAGTGCTGCTAAGGCGGGAGTCATTGGCTTTACCAAAACTGTGGCCAAGGAGTTGGCAAGTCGTAGTATTACGGTGAATGCCGTAGCACCAGGGTTTATTGCTACAGAGATGACTAAAGAGCTCGACTCAGAAGGCATTCTCCAGTACATTCCCCTAGCTCGCTACGGTAAACCAGAGGAAGTCGCCGGGATGGTGAGGTTTTTAGGTGCTGATCCCGCAGCTGCTTACATCACTGGACAGGTGTTTAATGTCGATGGTGGTATGGTGATGGCTTAGGGACTATTCTCGATCAAGAATTGGTGCGATCGCATCTTAACCAATGGCTTAGTGCGATCGTACCCTCAACGAATATTAATGCTCTCCGGAGGATGATAAAATATACAAGATAGCATCAAGCAAGTGTTACCTACTGAATTTGACTGTAATCGTGGATAATCAACCAGTCATTACTCGAACAGAGCGCGGTCTGACAATTTCAGGCACAAGAATAACTTTGTATCAGTTAATGGATTATATTCACGCCAACTATCCGCGTCGTTTAATCCGTCATCAATTTTATCTAACTGATGAGCAATTTGATTTAGCGATGTCCTACATTGATGCTCATTACGAAGAAGTAGAACTAGAATATCAAACTGTATTACAGCAAGCAGAAGAGATTCGGCAGTATTGGGAAGGGCGTAACAAAGAACGCATTGCTTACATTGCTAATTTGCGACCAAAACCTGAGTATCAATCTGCTTGGCAAAAATTGCAGGCACGTAAAGCTAAGCGAACAGCAATAAGCTGGTGATTTTCTTGATAGATCATAATATTGAGGGGCAGTCACTCATGCTGTTCGGAAGTATTATTTCTGAAGGATGGCTGGATACTTTACCAATTCGTTTTGTCTCCTTTGTTGATAGTTTAATTGAGATTGCACTTTACATCGAGAATTATCTGGGCGTGAGTCGTTTATTTGTTCCGTAACTTAAGGTATAACAAATCGGAGATTGAGGTTATTATAATTGGGCGTAAGCGATCGCTCCAACCTACTCAAAATACTTAGATCAAATTACAGATAATTATCAATAGTAAGCTTATTTCCATCAATCCTTGGAAGCAATTATGGTACAAGCCTCAGTTAACCCTGTAACCTTAGAAGAGTTTCTCAAGCTACCAGAAATTAAACCTGCTACTGAGTACATTGATGGACAGGTAACTCAAAAACCGATGCCCAAAGCACGCCATTCTCGACTTCAGAGCAAAGTCACCGAAACAGTTAATGCAGTTGCAGAAATAGCACACATTGCTTATGCTTTTCCTGAATTACGCTGTACCTTTGGCGGTCGGTCAATTGTCCCGGATATAACAGTTCTACGATGGAAAAATATTCAATTTGATGACAACGGAGAACCTTTGGACGATATATTGATTGCCCCAGACTGGACAATTGAAATTTTGTCACCTGGTCAAAGCTCTAATAAAGTTACTGGAAATATATTACACTGTCTCAAATATGGCTGCGAACTGGGATGGTTAATTGATCCAGATGATCGTTCAATTTTGGTCTTTGAGCCTAAGCAACAACCAGAATTCTGTTGTGGACAAGATAGCTTAAAGGTTTTAAATGGACTTCAATTAGATTTAACAGTAGAAAAATTATTTGACTGGTTAAAGATGAGATTTGATTGATGACAACAATCGATTAACGGTAAACCTAAACCCCTATAAATTCTAAATTCCCAGTAAGTAGGTTGGGTAAAATCTTGTGGAACTGGCATCTTGCCAGTTATCAGTAGGTGAAGTAGCGATCGCATTTTTCTTTAACCCAACATTAGAACACTAAGGAGATGAGGGTTTAAGAACCCCGACTTCTTGAAGAAGTCTGGGTTCTGGGAGACTTCGGGTTAGAGAGATTTTACATTTCTAATTTGCTTTCTTCTTTAATCTTCGCCAACGTCTCCTGTACCACAGGATGCTCTTTACCCAGGTGAGTTGCTGCCACTGTTCTACATTCCTCAAACCAAGGTTCTGCTAACTCATATAATCCTTGACCATCATAAAACCTGCCCTTTACTTCCAACTTGGCAGTTATTTCATCCTTCGGCTTATCTAAAGACTTATGAGTGAGTCCCTTCTTTGCTAATCTTGCCAACATCTCAGTTAGAGACAAACCCTTTCTTTGTGCCAGATATCTTCCTACCAATTCCAATCCCAGAGGCAAATAACCCAGCCGCCGACATAATTCCTTGGCATCTTCCAATTCTGCATCAATCCGCGCTGCCTCTGTCAGGGACTTCAGCAACTCCAAAGCCGCTGCTTCATCTAACTCGGCTAATGGCAGCAACTGCACTGGCTTCCCCAATTCCAGGGGAACAAACTTAGTCTGATCTGCCATAACTTTTTGAGTATATTCTTACCCAGCCGTTATAGCATTTCTGGATAGGTGTAGGTTGAGGAAGAAATAACCACAAAGGCACAAAGGACACAAAGAAAAAAAGGTTGCACAATCTTATTCTTCCACTTGCCACAAATCGCTGCTTAAAGGTTCATCCAGAATTTTTTTTGCTCGCAGCACTAAAATTAGCTTTCCGAGTAAACTGACATCTGGAGCTTCTGGAAACCACTGAATTTCTAATTGTCCTGATTCCTCGATCGCAAAATAGCTATCTCTGTTCCATTCACAACTATTTCTGTCTAGGACTAATAGTATCTCCTCTGGTTTGTTATTTGTTTGACCAGGTAACTGATTACTATTACACAAAATCACCACCGGGTTTTGTGCTTTCCGGACTACTCGCCAACCTGGTATGGCTACCAAAGTCTGTTTATCTGATGCCTGAACTATGCCGAAGGAACCAGTAGACTCAATAGGAGAAACTGCTTCCCACTCAGTTGTTGTTAGTGGTAACTTACCAATTACTGGTAACAAGCTAGGCATAAAGTCATCAGCTTCGAGGCGATAGAACGGTAGTCTCGGAGGTTGACGCTGGTTACCTCCAACACCTTCGGTAAGTAACTGCTCAATTTGTTGCCGCGCCTCTTGGCTATGAGCAAACATTAAACCTCGTGCAATCAAACGAGAGCGTTCTGGTAAGCTGTTTTGGTATCTAGCAACTTTCCAATACTGATAGGCGACAACATCACCGGGATGATTAGAAAATCCTGGCGGTGGGTTACTTCTGCGAGAAAACTCTTTGAGTGCTTTGGCTACTTCACGAGCTCCTTCGGAGTCGAGGTTTCTGGCAACGATAAACTCAGCAGCAGCTGCTCGCTCTGGTTGAGTGAGAATACGTAGCTCATACAATGTATCCGAGCCAGTACGCTCAAAACGCGATCGCACATTTTCTGATACTCCCACTTTCATCAAGGTATCGTGAACTTGAGACGCCACAATCACTTGATTTTGTTGGATTGGCTCAAAACCAGTTGCTTCAAAAATTACCTGGGCACTATACCCCGCTTTTTGGAGCTGCTGACAAGCTTTGCCCCATTCAACCCAGTTACTTTCTTTGCGCCGCAGCAATTGCAGCAATTTTTCAAAATTGACGTCCACTGAGTCCGTTTGAGGACTACCATCAGGAGTATCTGGTGTAACTTCAGTCATCTACCTTAAGTTCAGATGTTAATTTATTTACAGTTATGATTGTGAGATACAATGCATTTCTAATACTGATACTATCAGCTGCTAGTTAATGAGTTTAGAGCGACCGAAAAAACCTAAGATTTTGGTGGTAGATGACGAACCAGATAATCTCGATCTACTCTACCGAACCTTTCGGCGAAACTTTCAAGTACTCAGAGCGGAAAGTGGAGCTGAGGCTTTATCGGTGCTAGCTACTGAGGGAGAAGTGGCAGTAATTATTTCCGATCAACGGATGCCGCAAATGAAGGGAACGGAGTTTTTGAGCCAAACTGTTCCTCAGTTTCCTGATACAGTCAGGATTATCCTGACAGGTTTTACTGATGTTGAAGATTTAGTTGAGGCAATTAATTCTGGTCAAGTATATAAGTATATCACAAAGCCTTGGGATGCTAAACATTTAATAGAACTAGTGCAAACTGCGGTCGAAACTTATGAAGTGCTCAAGCAACGGACAGAAGAAATCCATCTAGCTAATGTACAAAAAGCACTGTTAGCAACAATTTTACAGGTTGCTCAGGAGGCAGATAATTTAGTTTCTTGCCTGATAGCGATCGCTAAACCTTTTGCTGAAAGTTTTGCAGCAGACTGCTGTATCTTACAGGTAGTCGAAGATAATCAGCTGCTTGCTGAGCAGGGAAGTTACACCAAACTCCAAACGATTGAAAACTGTCTAGAAAAAGACCCCTTGATCCCAGAAGTGCTCAGTAATCAGAAACTAATAGTTTGGACTAATGCTCCCCCTGCCAAATCCCCTGATGTTGCAGAATATTACCAAAATATTGGTATTAAAATGCACTTGCTTGTACCGGTACTCTATCGAGGTGAAGTGTTAACAATTCTATCACTTCAGTGGCAAGAAAAAAGGCAGCCTCTTCCAGAGGAGCAACTCCAACTAATTCATCTGTTAGCACAGCAGCTTGGTTTAGTGCTAACGATGATTCGTTCTAGTTGAAAATTGTTAATTGCTAATTGCTAATTGATAATTGATAATTGCTAATTGATAATTGTTAATTAGAAATTTCTCCCCAGATCCCCATCTCCCCCAACTCACCCTTTGGAAGTCCCTATGAGAGATAGTACAGTTAAGCCAAAGCCTGTAGAAATTCGCGACTTGTTTGATCGCATTGCACCAATTTACGATCAACTGAACAATTGGTTAAGTCTTGGTCAACACCGGGTTTGGAAGCTGATGGCAGTAAAGTGGAGTGCTCCTAGACCTGGGCAGATCTATTTGGATGTATGCTGTGGTAGTGGTGACTTAGCCCAGTTACTGGCATCTCAAGTAGGAGCGACTGGTCAAGTTTATGGGATAGATTTTTCACCAGCTCAGTTAGCGATCGCTAAAGCTAAGGTAGCTCAGAAATATCCCCCTTTGCCAATTAGCTGGGTTGAGGCAGATGCCCTCAATTTACCTTTTGATGATAATTACTTTGATGGGGCAACTATGGGTTATGGACTCCGGAATGTCACGGATATCCCACTTTGCCTAAAGGAGTTATACCGCGTTCTTAAACCTGATGCTAAAGCCGCTATCTTGGACTTTCATCGCCCAACTCAATTCGCAATCGGCTCTTTTCAGCAGTGGTATCTGGAAAATCTTGTTGTCCCCTGTGCTAGGAACTTTGGATTAAAAGAAGAATATGCCTATATTATCCCTAGTTTAGAGCGCTTTCCGACAGGGTTAGAACAAGTAGAATTAGCTCGTGAAGCTGGGTTTGCTAGTGCCACTCACTATCCAATTGCCGCTGGTATGATGGGGGTCTTGGTTTTGAGTAAAGCTTAGAGGAGGCAGCTCCCCGTCTCCATGTCTCCTTCAGATTAGAGGACTATCGAAAGAGCGATAATAGATATCGATAGAATAATATACTACTATGACTCAACTGCAATCTTATACTAGTCGCCGCCGTGGTAGACTCTTCCCAGACTACATCATACCTCCAGAAGAGTTGGCAAAACGCAAATCCGAAAGAGAAGCTCGAGGTAAGCGCTGTCGTGCAGTTTTGGAGCGAGTCCGTCCTCATTTGATAGAAACTCATTACAACTGGTTTATCATCATCGAACCTAACAGTGGTGATTATTTCCTTGATCCTGATGAACAAGTTGCTATGCAAAAAGCTCGTCAGAAGTACCCTAAAGGTTGGATGGTCATTTTCCGTCTTAATAAAACAGGAACCTGTGGCAAGATATGATTACAGGTAGATAGCGAAGTATCCTCTCAAATCATTAGTTTTCCTCTGTTTCCCTATCTCCCTATCTCCCCATCTCTCCACCCTTTTTTTCGCTCACCCTGGGGTAAGTGATATTAAATTTTATGTAGCGTAGCTACGTAATTCCTGACTAAGCTAAAACCAATGAGGCGAAAGTAGAGTTAGTTATGATTTGAAGTAACAGCTCTCCTGGCTTTGTCAGGAAAATGTATTTTTTGATACAAAATGCAGAATGTGAGTTACAGCACTTTGCAGCTTAATGAGGTACATCTTACTTCTGCCTTCTGCCTTCTGCCTCCTGCCTTCAAGCGACAAATTCTGTACTTCACTTAGATGAAAACCGCTGTATGACATCTCCAACTCGTTTGCCTACTCAGTCTCAACCACCTCTCCCTCCCAGGCAGACACTGCCAACGATGTATGATTTACCCAGCGAAAATCCGGAGGAACCTGGTTTGCCAGACGAGTTTCACTTTTTACAACCCCAGCTGCTCTACCTAACTTTTCAACCAACTACCTGGAGTTCTGAACTCGTTTACGCTGCTGCGGATCTCAACTTGTACTATGACCTAACCAATCCTTTATGGTATAAACGTCCTGATTGGTTTGGTGTAGTTGGAGTTCCTCGTCTATATGAGGGTCAAGATCTACGTTTAAGTTATGTCACCTGGCAAGAAAGAGCTAACCCTTTTGTGGTAGTTGAGCTATTGTCACCTGGTACTGAAGAAGAAGATTTAGGTAAAACAACCAGGGAAGTTAAACAGCCACCTACTAAGTGGGAAGTTTATGAAAAAATTCTGCGGATTCCCTACTATGTAATCTTTAGTCGCTATACAAATCAAATCCAAACCTTTCAACTAGTAGGTAGTCGCTATCAATCAATCAACCTGACAAATGGAGCGATACCGATGCCAGATTTAGGATTAAGTCTGGGTTTGTGGGAAGGCTCATTTCGAGGGATTAAAAGGCTATGGTTACGATGGATGACTCTTGAAGGAGAGTTAATTCCTCTTCCGAGTGAAGTAGCTACAATAGCGCAGAAACGAGCTGCCGATGCTAAACAAGAAGCTGCCGATGCTCAACTCAGAGCAAAACAATTAGCAGAGCGATTGCGGGAGTTGGGAGTGAATCCAGATGAGATAGGGTGTTAGGTGTTAGGTATTAGGTGTTAGGTGTTAGGTTTTAGGTAGATTTAACTAAGTTCTGCCTCACCCGATTGCTATTTTGAATCTGTCTAACCTTTGGCTACTCGTTGTTCCTCCAGTAGCAGGGGCGGTTATTGGCTATTTCACCAATGACTTAGCTATCAAAATGCTGTTTCGCCCCTATAAACCTATTTATATCGCTAAACGTCAGCTACCCTTAACGCCTGGTTTAATTCCCCGTAACCAGGAGCGCCTTGCTAAAAGAATTGCTGACACCATCATGGGTTCCTTACTGACACCGACGGAGCTACAACGTCTAGCAAGGCGTTTACTGGCTCCGGAGCAGGTTCAAGGAGCAATTTTGTGGCTTTTAACCCTTGCACTCAATCAAGTCAGATTAGACAAGGAGCAGAAAACCGCCAAGATTCTTGCTGCTATTCTCAGAGATTTCTTGGGGGATTCATTACCTCGCATACTAAAAGTTTTAGCTCGTCGCGAGGATTTCTTGGAACCCCAACTCAACCAAATTTTTGACCAAATTTTACTGGAGTTTGAGCTTAATGAGCAACAAGCTAGAAATCTTTCTAACTGGATTCTACAGGTAGCCTTACCACCGGATGTCTTGCGACAGGTACTGATTGATCTGTTAACGGATCGTAACATTCAAATAATTGATGAAGGCTTTCGGGAGAAAACCACTGGCACCTATTGGGTTGTAGCGAATCTATTTGGTTTAAGGAATGCGCTGACTCGCGTGCGAGCCTATTGCTTGGATGAGAAGGAAGCAACTAATGCTCGTTTGGAAGAGTTAATTATTTCCCTAGGAACTCGCGAGCACCTGCGGGAATGGTTACAGGAACTTTCACTACAAAATTTGCCTGTGCTAACTGTGCGGCAGCTACGTAAGACAATGGCTCATGCAGTTCGTAGCTACATTCAAGAGCGAGGTGGTGACTTACTTCAGGAATTTAGTCGCTCGGTTGATTGGGAAAGAGTTGCGGTACTAATCATTAACCGATTGCGGGAATCCGAGACGATGAATACATCCCTAGAGTTGATTAGCCAGGAACTAGCCTTGGTGTTGGAACGCTATCTGGAGGAAGACTTGGAAAGACTTGTAGCTCGGATAATTCCCATTTTATCGATCGATGAGGTAATTGTTGAACGGGTTAAAGCTACTTCACCACAGCAACTCGAGCTCTCAATTCAAGGGATCGTTAGAAATGAGTTACAAGCTATTGTTAATTTGGGCGGTATTTTGGGTTTTGTGATTGGAGTATTGCAGACGATTGTGTTGTTGTTGAAGTAGAGAAGAGTAATGAATAATGAATAATTAATAATTAATAATTAATAATGATTGAATTACCTCTCGATATGGTCTCAGATTTTTTTTTCAATTGTAGAAGGATAGATGACTGAATTTCAAATTCGCTTAGCTCAACTTTATGATGTAGAACCGATCTTGGCTTTCTGCCAAAATACCTGGGAACATCAAAAAGATTACATGCACTTAGTTTTAGATCAACGGATTAACAATCCTGAAAGGAAAATTTTTGTGGTTACTCTTGATGATATCCCTGTGGCGATGGAGCAAGTCGCTATTTTATCACAACAGGAGGCTTGGCGAGATTCTTTGAGAGTAGATAGTCGTTATCGAGGACGAGGTTTATCTAAATTACTAGATTCATATATAAATAATTATTTATCTCAATTAAATATTTACATATCACGTTACTGTGTCTATTCTGACAATGAAATAATGTTGAAAATTATATCTCACCGAGGAGACAAAAAAGTAGGTAGTTATAGTCTGTTTAAGGCTGATACTATTGCTTCAAAAGACAACAAGTTAATTCAATTAGAGCTGAAAGATTTTGATTCTATTTGGTCTTTAATTACTCAGGAAAGTTTATTAAACAACAGACAAGATTTTTACACCAGATTAATTACCACATGTCAAAAAATTACTCCTGAGTTATTAAAAGAATGTCTTCTTTTGGGGAAAGTTTTTGGATTAAGACAATATCAAAGCTTACGAGGTATCGCTATTCAAAGTTATTCGGAAGTTTCAGAAGAAGAGTTTTATCTTGGTTATCTTCATGGAGAGCCAGCAATCTTGAGGGTGCTTCTGGGTGAATTATGTAAATTAGCCTATTCTTTAGGTAATTCAGTGGTTAGAGGTGTTTTTCCTTTGAATGATATCTTTAGTGATGCTCTCTCCCAAGCTGCTTTTCAAAGAATACATCAAGCTGAAGCAGGAATATATCTTTCGAGAAACAAGACAACAGGGAGCAAGGAAGAAGTAATAAGTAACAAGTAACAAGTAACAAGTAATAAGTAACAAGTGACGAGTAACAAGTAATAAGTAATAAGTAACAAGTGACGAGTAACGAGTAATGAGTAACAAGGAATTATGGTGGGCTTTGAGCTTTTTGTTTGAGTGTATTGATGCTGGATATAAGTATGCGGATAATTGTATCTAGTTCAGACTGCATTGCTGTAAACTTTTGTTTAGGGACTGTTCCAGAGTTGACCAGAATTTTGATCCAATACCTACACTCTGATGCTTCTTTCAGAGCAATGGAATATTTGGAGATAAAGTCTTTGTGAGATTGGGCAAATTCAGCTTCGGCACAATTAGCACCTATACTGGTTCCAGCTCTAAGCAGTTGTTTTGAGAGTACTTTGCTTGCATCATCAAAATGTTTTTTATTTAATTCCACGTAAGTTTTAACCACTCTAATTGCAAATAACTCAGTTCGTTCCTGAATGCTAATGTTGTCACCCATCGCTCCCAATGCTACCAATAAGTAGGGCTTGCTGAATAAGTAATAAGTAACAAGTAATAAGTAACAACTCACCGTTCGCCCATTTGAAAATGAGTTAGAGAAATTGTCTACGAGGGAATGCGGATTCCAGGTTACGGTCAAGTCACTTGACAAATCATCTAAAATGTGGATTCAAAATTATATGCGATCGCTAAACCTAGAGTTGTTTTTGAAATCAGTAAAATACACTATATATAGCGTATAGCAATTTTTGCTAACCACTAGATAAAATGAGCAAACCGTGAGTTGTTACTCGTTACTTGTTACTCGTTACTCGTTACTTGTTACTTGTTACTCGTTACTTGTTACTTGTTACTCGTTACTCGTTACA
>JAAHGL010000360.1 GCA_010692635.1 Symploca sp. SIO2C1
TATGCTTATCTAGATAACAAGTCAGAGGCACAGAAGTTTTATGGGCGAGCTTTGGGGATTAGTCGCGCAACTGGGAATCGCCAACAGGAAGCCATAACGTTAAACAACATTGGCTTATTTTTCTCCCCCGAACTGGCTTGCTTAAAACCTTAGTGGTGACTCCAGAGTTAGGCTCAGTTTCAGCCTTTCCTGAGAAAACAGATACATCAGGAATGCCAACTAGTAGAGAATCTAAGTAAACCCTTTTCTCGACAGCAGCTCGATATTTGGGTATTAATGAGGGATTAAGGAACCGTGCCAGCTGCACAATCAGCCAGGAGTGAACCTCTGTCCACAAAGAAGGATGTTCTAGATAAGGGTTCATCCCTGGGAAACTCGATGCCATGATTGCAGAAAAATGAGAAAATGGACAATGGAAACTTGGGGTCGATACCTCCATACTAGATCTATACCTTTTCCGAAGTACGTGAGAGCCAACTTCAACAACCTGGAGTAAGGAGTGAACTAGGTAGATATTCTGGGGATTGATTTAGGAACAACCAACTGGGAGCAGGTCAGTTTTGAAAGAACAAAAGTACTATAATAATCCCATTCCTCAAAACAAGCCAAGCCTTGACAACACAAATCTGTCCCTTAACACCTTCTCAAGGGTAGTTTGTTGACTTGATTATAATCAACTTTAATCAATAATAATTGTACTTTGATTTTGCTCGTTCAATGAGAGTTGCTTAAATATCATTAAGCGCTTATTTAAGCTTTTAGTTGATAAGCTTTTGGTTGACTTTAAGTTATTCAATTTTCCTAATATTGAAAAGTATAATGCTTTTTCCTGTCTCATTTAGAAATGCTATAGTCTTGGATTGACTCAAAAAAGTTAAGAATTGCTTGCTGAATTCAAGATCTGTGGTTATCTTGTAGGGAAAGTTGCTCAACTTCCATTCTTCTTTCGAGCCTCCTGACTCGGAACCTTATTTCTTCCTCATCTCCGTGTTACCGCGTCTCCCCGTCTTAGTGTCAGCACCAATCCCCTGTGGCTGAATATGATTCTAGAAATCCCCCGACAGGCGCGGCGACATTTGTTGTAGTGCGAGCATCTTGCTCGCTATCAGTTTTTAGCGATGGATGTAAGAAACATCTGTGAAGGGTGGTAGGCATGAAGCATTGGAATTCTTTCCCAAAAAAATAAATTAGGATGTTTAAACAAAAAGCTGCTGTAGGAGCAAGTTTAGTTGAGAAAATTTCAAAGTTGATACCTGAGTTTAGGATTAAATTCCTCCCCAGTACTTTAGTGCTTAGTTTATCGATGATTTTAATCTCCTGTGGTTCTCCAGGAGCTAAGGAGGATAACAGCGGCAAGATTACTATTATGGGGGTGGGAGTAGAAAAAGCCCAAGAAGAACTAACAGAAGCTTTAGCTCCCTTTACCGAAGAAACTGGAATTGTGATTGAGTATGAGGGGACAAGTGAGTTCGCCACTCTCCTACCAGTGCGAGTGGCATCAGGAAATCCACCGGATATTGCTATTTTTCCTCAACCTGGTTTAATGGCAGACTTAGCTAGAGAAGGTGATTTAGTACCAATAGATACCTTCTTAGAAAAATCGCAACTGACACAAGCCTATCCTCAAGAATGGCTGGATTTGAGTACCATTGATGGCAAAATCTACGGTATTTGGATTAAAACTTTCGTCAAGAGTCTAGTTTGGTATAGTCCTCAGGCTTTTAAAGCTGCTGGATATCAAGTTCCTACCAATTGGAAGGAAATGACTGCCCTCTCAGATAAGATGGTGGCAGATAATCGTGTACCTTGGTGTTTAGGAATAGAAAACAGTTCTGCTACTGGTTGGGTGGGTACAGACTGGATTGAAGATATCATGCTCCGCACCGCTGATCCCAAGGTATATGACCAGTGGGTAAGGGGTCAAATTCCCTTTGAACACCCAACGGTAAAAAATGCCTTTACCGAGTTTGGCAAGATTGCTCTCAATCCCCAATACGTGGCTGGTGGTTCTACTGGCATCCTCAGCATTCCCTTCGGAGATTCACCCAATCCTCTGTTTGAAAATCCCCCAGGCTGTTACCTACACCGCCAAGCTACCTTTATTACTTCTTTCTTCCCCGAAAATGTAGTAGTAGGTAAGGATATCGATGTTTTTCCTTTACCTGGCATCAAAAAAGAATTGGGTTTACCTCTGTTAGTAGCAGGTGAGATTGTCGCTGTCTTCAACGATACTTCAGAGGTACGAGCTTTGATGAAATACCTGACTACTGCCAAACCCCATGAAATTTTTGTCAGTAAGGGAGGCTATATCTCACCCCACAAACAGATGAATTTAGATGCTTACCCAGATGAAGTCACCAAACGTCAAGCAAAAATTCTTGCTAACGCCGAGGTAGTGCGCTTCGATGGTTCGGATATGATGCCTGGTGCTGTGGGTACAGGTACATTCTGGACTGGCATCGTCGATTACATTGGTGGTACTGATGTGGATACTGTCTTGAAAAACATCCAGGAGAGTTGGCCAACAAATTAGATGATTGCAAATTATACCAAAAATCTCAAGCTCGGCTCTGTACTTATTATACAATCTTCTAAGTTGACATCTACTACTAAGACAGAAAAATGCGTTTTTTTATCAAGCTTGTTGGTTTGGCTCTGGTATTTGTAGGCATCTATTTTTTAGGACAAAATATTTTCTTTACTACACAAATTTCTCCTTATTGGTGGCGTGACATCTCGGCAACGGCTTCTGTACTTACTATCACTGGAGGAATCATATCTATTTTATTTTTTCGGCGTGCAGTTGGCGAATTAGGTTGGATTTTAATAGGACTAGGAATTATACTAGTATTTGTTAGTGGTCGAGTAATTTTGAGACCAACAAGTCTGTGGTATTTCTTTTTGTCATTTGCTTCACTAATTGCTGGATTTAAACTGATTACTACTGGAAGAATAGACTTTTAAAGCTACTCGTTTAACTGCAAAAGCTAGACATATTTTTAGTAATATAAAAACTATAATTCAGCATCTAGCCTTCTGTCTTATATTTTTTTGTTGGCTCAAACTTTACAAAATCTATACTTTTCAAGTCGAATCGATCACAGCCAAAACCAGCTTGAATCATCTATCTTCGATGTTATGGGGGATAAACCAGGGAAACAAGAGCAAATATTTTCAAAACCTTTAGAGCGTTGGGCAAAGACCCCTAGCGCTGTCAAATTTGCTGTCTTCATCGTTCTTACTGGAACTCTTGCTACTGCGATCGCTGCTGTCTATACTCTCAAGATTGTAGGTCAGCGCCCGACAGCAGAGCCACTTCCCACTCCTACTAAAACACCCGAAATTAAAGCAGTTACAGCCAATGGGCGTATCGAACCTCAGGGGGAAGTAACTGAACTGTCTCCTTCTCCTTCAATTCAAGGAGCAAAGGTGGATCAGCTATTAGTATCTATTGGAGATCAGGTAGGAGCCGATCAAGTGATTGCGGTGCTAGACAACCGCGATCGCTTACAGGCTGCGGTAGAACGAGCTCAAAAACAAGTCAAAGTTGCTAAAGCCAATCTGGCACAAGTTGAAGCCGGTGCCAAAACCGGAAGAATTGGTGCCCAGGAAGCTACGATTAAACGTTTGGAAGCGGAGCTAATTGGAGAAAGGGATGCTCAACAAACTAGAATCACTCGGTTAGAAACTCAGCTGCGAGAAGCACAGATAGCTCAAGATGCCACAATTAGAAGATTAGAGGCAGAGTTACGCACTGTCGAAAATGACTTTGAGCGCTTTGAGCAATTAGCACAGCAGGGGGTAATTTCCCTCTCAGAGTTAGATAGTCGTAAACTACAAGTAGAAACGGCTCAAGAGCAACTCAAAGAAGCAGAAGCCAACCGCACCCAAACCTTAGAAACTCTCCAGGAAGAAATCACAGAAGCTAAAGTAACCCGCAGCCAAACTGAAGACATCCTAGAAGAACAAATTAACGAAGCGAAAAAGACTCTGGATGAGGTTAGGGAAGTGCGTCCGGTTGATGTTCAACAAGCTGAAGCTGAAGTGGAAAGTTCCCTAGCAGCAGTTGCACAAGCTGAAGCAGATTTGGCATTAGCTTATGTGCGTGCTCCTGAGTCTGCTAAGGTCTTAGCTATCCATGCCAAAGTCGGAGAAATTGTTGACCCTGAGAAGGGAATTATTGAGCTGGGAAACACTGAGCAGATGATGGTTGTCGCTGAAGTTGATGAAAGTAATATTAGCAAAGTGCGACTAGGTCAGCGAGCTTCCATGACTAGCGAAGGCAATGCCTTTGAAGGGGAAATTCGGGGCAGTGTTAGTGAAATTGGACTACAAATTGGTAAAAAAGATATTCTGGATACTGACCCTGCTGCTGCTGTCGATACCAGAGTAGTAGAAGTGAAAATTCGTCTTAACTCAGAAGATAGTAAGCGTGTTGATAGTTTAACCAACTCACAAGTTATTGTGAAAATTTCTCTTTAGGGAATTGGGAATTGGGAATTGGGAATTGGGAATTGGGAATTGGGAATTGGGAATTGGGAATTGGGAATTGGGAATTGGGAATTGGGAATTGGGAATTGGGAATTGGGAATTGGGAATTGGGAATTG
>JAAHGL010000361.1 GCA_010692635.1 Symploca sp. SIO2C1
AAAAAGCTTGCACAATTGAACAAATCTGGGAGCTAATCGAGGGGTAATTCACTCATTACTCATCACTCATTACTCATTACTCATTACTCATTACTTCAAAACCCGAATCAATCGACTTTTTCAGCAAACCCTAGTTACCGGTTCCAGAATCAAATTGTTTGATAAATCGAATAGCATCGACATAACCCAAAGCTGCCACTAGTGCTTCAAAGCCTTTTTGGTTCAATTCTACTGGGGTCATTTATTTTCTCCTTCTACCTGAGAAATTTCCATCAACCATTGCACAGGATTGGTAACAGTAAGGTTAAGTGAAGTTTGATTGGCTGATGCTTTCCGTAAAAGGCGATCATCACTTGTCAAAAAAATATCGACATTGGCTGACTCCAGTCGTCAAATGGACGGTTCAGGCAACAGACATCCATATAAATCCTGTATTGCTGCTCCATAAACTCATTTTATTGGATGAAAGCAAGGTTGGGTAAGGTAACGAGCAAACTGTGCAATCGGCAAAATTAGCGATCGCAAATCTGGCAATGGTAATTGAGGGCAAATTTTGTAGGGACTCCAGATATAATTTAGAATTTATTTTCGGCTAATTTACTACACTTAATCCACAAGAACCTTTTTTTTCTCAATTCTTAATTCTTAATTTCCTGCTGGTGGTTCTGTTGTATCAACAATAAGCACAGCTACAATAGAGGCGAAGACAAGGAAGCTGTGAACTAGCAGTGGCAAACGAGCAAAGGAGCCAGTTAAATCCCTATCTTGATTCAATTTGTCATACTTACGCCCGATGGTGGGAGATTTATACCCTCACAGATGTGGTGGGGAGAAAACGGCATGAGCAGAAGCAGTGCTCCCCACTGCTGGATTTGGGTTTGATGGTGCAGACTGTTGAACAACCGCAGGAATATCCAGAGGAAGGGAAAGAGAAAATTGAACGGTTGGCTGTTGTTCAAGGATTGCGCAAATATGCTCCAGATCATGTATTGTTAGTAGGTCGTCCTGGTTCTGGGAAATCGACAGCATTAGTAAGGTTGTTGTTGGAAGAAGCGGAGACGCGGGGAAGCGGAGACGCGGGGAAGCGGAGACACGGAGAGAGGAATTTTCCTAGAGTTCCGGTATTGGTGGAGTTACGGTATTACCAGAATTCGGTGCTGGAGAGGGTGCAGGCATTTCTGCAACAACATGATCCCTACTTGGATGTGAATGAGGAGGGGTTGAAAGAGTGGCTGCGTGAAGGAAAATTGTTACTGCTGTTTGATGGATTTAATGAATTACCTTCAGAAGAAGCTCGACAGCAAGTAAGGGTGTTTCGCCAAGACTACTCCAAGACACCGATGGTATTCACAACCAGGGATTTAGGGGTAGGAGGGGATCTTAATATTACCAAGAAACTGGAAATGCAACCCCTGACGGAAACTCAGATGCGGGAGTTTGTCTGTGCCTATTTGCCGCAGCAGGGGAAGCAGATGCTCAGGCAGTTGGGTAATCGTTTGCGAGAGTTTGGGGAAACACCACTGCTGTTGTTGATGCTTTGCTCTGTATTTGCTAAGAACTCTAACCAAGTACCTTCTAATTTAGGTTCGGTATTTCGTCGCTTTACTGAGATTTATGACTATCATCTCAAGCAAGATGTCCCTACTTACAAGGAATCACGGGATTGGTGGGAGGAGCTATTGCAACATTTAGCTTGGGTGATGACTCAGGGGAAATCCAAGACGGAGCTAATTATTGCGATTCGTAGGCAGGAAACGGAGGTAAAGCTAACGGAGTTTTTGCGAGGTAAGGTAGATTGTCCAGATGATTGCGCTCGTCGCTGGTTGAAAGATTTACTCAAGTATCATCTGATTCAAGTAGGTGCAGGTAATCAGCTTGAGTTTCGCCATCAACTGCTTCAGGAGTATTATACGGCAGAGAGCTTATTGCAGCGATTGGCAAGTCTTACTGATGAGGAGTTGAAGTGGGACTATCTGAATTATCTCAAATGGACTGAGCCTCTAGCACTAATGTTGGAGTTGGTGGAGGATAAGGAGCAGGCGGTACGGGTGGTGAAGTTAGCTTTGGAGGTAGATTGGCAGTTAGGAGCAAGGTTGGCAGGAGAAGTTAAGTCGGAGTTTCAGGAGGAAACTGTAGGTTTGGTAGCTGAATTACCACTGCCTCAGTTGCTTAAAGTTATTCTAGCGGGGGCAACAAACTCTGATACTGCGGTTCCTTCCCTAATAAAAGCCCTAGAAGACTCCGACTCTTTTGTGCGTAGTAGTGCAGCATATGCTCTAGGTAAGATTGGCTCAGATGCAGCGGTTCCTGTCCTAATAAAAGCCATAGAAGACTCCGACTCTTTTGTGCGTAGGAGAGCGGCAGATGCTCTGGGTAAGATTGGCTCGGATGTTGCCGTTCCTATCCTAATAAAAGCCCTAGAAGACTCCGACTCTTTTGTGTGTAGGATAACAGCAGATGCTCTAGGAAAAATTGGCTCGGATGCAGCCGTTCCTGTCCTAATAAAAGCCCTAGAAGACTCCAACTCTAATGTGCGTAGGAGAGCGGCAGATGCTTTGGGTAAGATTGGCTCGGATGCAGCTGTTCCTGTCCTAATAAAAGCCCTAGAAGACTCCGACTCTTTTGTGCGTAGTAGTGCAGCATATGCTCTAGGTAAGATTGGTTCTGATGCTGCTATCCATAAGCTAATAAAAACCTTACAAGACTTCAACTCTTATGTGCGTAGTAATGCAGCAGAAGCTCTAGGTAAAATTAGCTCAGATACAGCTGTTACTGCCCTAATAAAAGCCTTAGAAAGCCTCGACTATTTTATGCGTAGGAGAGCAGCAGAATCTCTGGGTAAAATTGGCTCAGATGCAGCTATTCTACTACTAGTTAAAGTACTGCAAGATAATAGCTTTGTTACAGCAAATAGTGAATATAACCTCAATCAAATCCTCACAACACTAAAAACCATCCAAGAACGCTGTCAATATTACCAACCACCTCCAAAACTTACCATGTCTAACCCTCTTTACCACAACTATGCCTTACTTATTGGTGTAGGCGAATCTGCTTACCCTCAATGGTCACTTCCTGTTACAGTTAAAGATACTCAAGCCCTCAAATCTCTCCTCACTGATCCAAATTTATGTGGCTACATCGATGATGAACAACATCTACGCCTACTCCAAAATGCGATCGCAACAAGTCAATCCATATTATCTAGCTTAGACTGGCTCAAACAACAAGCAACCGCCGACTCAGAAGCTACAGTTTTGGTTTACTATTCTGGTCATGGTTGGTTAGATGATTCTACAGGAAAATACTACCTGATTCCCCACGATGTCGAACCCTTTGATATTCCCAACTCTGCTCTAGCTGCCGACACATTTAAACAAGCACTACGACAAATTCCCGCCAAAAGATTACTAGTAATTATCGATAGTTGTCATGCTGCCGGTATGGCTACAGCAAAAAATGGACAAGTAGAGACACACAATGGTGCATCTCTACTAAAATTACCTGGTGATTTTATCCCAACCGCCTTACCCAAAGATTTAATTGATGAACTCAAACAAGGTACAGGCAGAGCAGTATTTACCTCCTCCACCGGAAAACAACAATCCTGGATTCGCCCTGATAAGAAAATGAGCATCTACACCTACCATTTCCTGGAAGCTCTGCAAGGTGGAGGCAACCAACCAGGAGATAAAGTGGTGACAGTTTCTCATTTAATGAACTATGTCGGGAAAACTGTTCCTGGCAGCGCACAACAACACTGCCAAGCTGAGCAAACCCCCTTCTTCGACTTTGCCACGGAAGATTTCCCTGTAGCACTACTTCAGGGAGGAAAGGGTTTACCTCAACAGGGATGGGATAGTGTTAAATCAGAAGCACAAGAGAAGATTAGTAATATCAGCGTAGCAGGTAACAACAATAAGATTACTGTTGGCGATCGCAGTACTAAAATCAGCATAGGCACAGCTGGAGAGATCAACTTTGGTAATATTGCTTCAGGTCAAGGATGATGCCTATTTTTTCCTTTGTCTAGTGACACGACTAAAACTGTAGGTTGGGTGTAGCGATAGCGTAACCCAACACTCCCTTGACACTGCGTTGGGGGGTGAGGTGAAATTTACAGTGGCTCTCAAGAAACATGAGGCAGGAGGCTCTGAGGCAGGAGGCTCCGAGGCTCCGGAGGAGGTAGGAGGTAGAAGGAAAGAGGATTTGACAAAAGTTTCGACCCTCATTACTCTCCAGAAAGAAGGCAGGAGGCAGAGGGCAGAAGGCAGAAGGCTCTAAGGGAAACTGACTTGTTTCTTATTCTCTTTTTCGACGTGGAATTTTACCCTGCTCCCTGCTCCCTGCATCGTCAGACGCTCATTACTCAAAAAAGCTCTCCCACACCTTTTTTCACCTCACCCTGCGTTGGGTTTCACTTCGTTCCACCCAACCTACCTAGGGCTTGCTGCATAAGTGTGGAAGCTATACCAGAGAATGCTTTCAAGCATTTTTGTGCTAAATAAGTGCAAGGAAATTGTATCGATGGGCTCCAGAAACCTTGCACTTTCATGGGAAATCCCTGGGTAACCTTGGGGAATACAAGTGCTCA
>JAAHGL010000362.1 GCA_010692635.1 Symploca sp. SIO2C1
GGCATAAATTACTTTAATTCCTCAGAAGAGGGAGGATTTAAATTTGTCAGCTATAATCGCAAATATATTTTCTTATTTTAATAAAAATAGGATAGTCTTTAAGCTAGGCTATAAGTTAATACTAATTCACAATTTAAATACACAAGAGCTTGCTGCTACGTTGTTTTTACGGAGGTCTAATCAATGCTCACCGTGCTATACTTAACTGATTTCAATTCAAGGAGGCATCATGGTTAGTATAAAAATCATTCAGAACACAATATTTAAACAAAGCACAGCAGATTCAGGTTCTTTGCCAGCATCTCAGTTACTTAATGTTCCGTCTGGTAGTACTTTTGAAGTAACTTCATATCAAATAGATAACGAACATTACTATTTGAATTTGCTCGGAAAACTAGGCAATTATAATTCTTGGTATGTGTACGAGGGTCATGCCCAATTAGAGGGGAAATACAGTGTAGGCTACATTGCTACTAGGAAAAGCGATCTCCCCCTGCGTTCCAATCCAGGTAAACAAGAACCTATCAAGAAAAATCTGTCTCCAGGCACTATAGTTGAGATTGACGAGTCCCAGATCGTAACTAAAGATGGAGAAGACTGGTGTTATGGTGGCGAACCAGGGGCTCCGGAACAAGAACGTGGCTGGATGGGTAGACAGTTTATTCGGTTAAAAAAATATGCACGACCTGGTTTTGTCGCAACCAACGGAAGTCCCCTCTCTATAAGGTTTGAACCAAGCAACCAGTCAGAAAGACTTGCTGAACTCCCCAACGGAACTCCGATTGAGGTTTGGGGGCAAGCTGAGAGTGGTCCTGGTTCTAGTAAAGGATGGCTTTTTGGTCATGCTACCCAAGGTGCAAACCAAAACCAATTTGGCTGGATGGCTTTAGATTTTCTCAATAATGTTTAACGTCGTGCTTACTCAGTCTGTTGGAGAAATTGTAGCTATCAAACCCTGGAATCTATTCAAAGTAGGATTGTTGATACTTCCGCAGCGAGATTAATTGAGCGTCGGCAATGTAACCGCCCACAAAGCTTGTGGGCGGTTATAATTTATTCCTCTATATGTGGTGTTGCTGCGTAAGTCCTGTTCTACCTCAGCAATCAGTAGCGCTAAGATTGTTAAGGAATATAACGCTGTCCTTCATGCCTAAATCAGCCCAAACCTCCCCAACCGATAACCTTAACGGACATTACTCCACTAACTCCAACAGCATTCGCATTCGGGGAGCCAGACAACATAACCTGAAAAATATCGACCTAGAACTACCCCGCGATCGCTTGATTGTTTTCACCGGTGTCTCTGGTTCTGGTAAATCTTCCCTTGCCTTCGATACTATCTTTGCTGAAGGACAGCGCCGCTACATTGAGTCTCTGAGTGCTTACGCCCGTCAATTTTTGGGACAACTGGATAAACCGGATGTGGATGCCATTGAAGGTTTAAGTCCGGCGATTTCCATTGATCAGAAATCTACTTCCCATAACCCCCGTTCTACCGTCGGTACAGTTACTGAAATTTATGACTACCTGCGATTACTCTTTGGTAGAGCAGGCGAACCCCACTGTCCTGTTTGTGATCGCAATATTGCTCCCCAAACCATCGACCAAATGTGCGATCGCTTGATGGAACTTCCTGACCGTACTAAATTTCACCTACTTGCACCGGTAGTTCGGGGAAAAAAGGGAACTCACAAAAAGCTGCTATCCAGTCTTGCCTCTGAAGGATTTGTGCGCGTGAGGGTAAATGGGGAGGTAAGAGAGCTCTCAGATTCCATTGAACTTGTTAAAAATTATACCCACAATATTGAAGTGGTTGTTGACCGCCTGATCAAAAAGCCAGGTATAGAAGAGCGTCTGACGGATTCTGTTACTACTTGCCTGCGTCGTGCCAGTGGAATTGCGGTTGTTGAGGTGATAAATGATACATCAGCTGACTCAGGAGGAGTCCTAGGTGATAATAATTATATACGTACTTCGGCAAAAAATGCTAGTAATTCCAAGCAACAAACCCACCCAGAAATTATCTTTTCAGAAAACTTTGCTTGCCCAGAACATGGAGCAGTAATGGAAGAATTATCTCCTCGTTTGTTTTCCTTTAATTCTCCCTATGGTGCCTGTCCTAGTTGCCATGGTTTGGGTAATTTGCGTACTTTTTCCCCAGAATTGGTCATACCTGACCCTAGTCAACCTCTATATGCCGCGATCGCACCTTGGTCTGAGCGGGATAACTCCTACTACCTTTCCCTGCTCTATAGTGTGGGTCAAGTTTATGGGTTTGAAATCAAAACTCCTTGGAACCAACTGACCCCTGAACAACAAGAGATTCTCCTCTACGGCAGTCCAGAAAAAATCTTCATCAATGCCGAATCCGCTTATAGCAATGAACAAGGTTACCACCGGCGCTACAATGGCATTATCCCTACCCTAGAACGTCAGTACCAGGAAACTACTTCAGAAACCCACAAACAAAAGCTAGAGCCATATCTGGTTGATCAACCCTGCTCCGTCTGTCACGGCAAACGCCTCAAGCCGGAAGCTCTCTCTGTAAAGTTAGGACAGTACCGAATTACTGATTTAACCGAAGTTTCCATTCAGGAATGTCTCCACCGGATTAACCAACTACAACTTTCCCCCCGCCAAGCCCAAATTGGCGAACTTGCCCTTAAAGAAATTAAAAGTAGGCTCCAATTTCTCCTCAATGTGGGCTTAGATTACCTGACCCTCGATCGACCAGCAATGAGTCTTTCTGGTGGGGAAGCCCAGCGGATTCGACTGGCAACCCAAATTGGGGCGGGACTAACTGGCGTCCTCTATGTCTTAGATGAACCTAGTATTGGTTTGCACCAACGGGATAATGGACGGCTCCTCAAAACCCTCACCCAATTGCGGGACTTGGGTAATAGTTTAATTGTGGTAGAACATGATGAAGAGACAATTAGGGCAGCTGATCATATTGTAGATATCGGTCCGGCTGCTGGAATTCATGGGGGAGAAATTGTTGTTCAGGGGGATTTAGCCAAGTTGCTAGAGGCAACTGATTCCCTAACTAGTGCTTACCTATCAGGACGGCAAGTAATTGAAACTCCTGCTGCAAGGAGAAAAGGCAATGGGCGCTCGTTGGTTCTTAAAGATGCCCATCGTAATAACCTTAAACACCTGGACGTAGAAATTCCTTTAGGTAAACTGGTTTGTGTTACTGGTGTTTCTGGTTCCGGCAAATCCACCTTAGTCAATGAACTCCTTTACCCAGCTCTGCAACATCACCTCAGTCGAAAAGTGCCTTTCCCCAAACAACTAGGAGAGACCAAAGGATTCAATGCCATTGATAAAGCGATCGTTATTGATCAATCTCCTATTGGTCGTACCCCTCGTTCTAACCCCGCTACTTACACTGGAGTATTTAATGGCATTCGGGAGATCTTTGCCCAAACTATTGAAGCCAAAGCTAGGGGTTACAAACAAGGGCAGTTTTCTTTTAATGTCAAAGGAGGAAGGTGTGAAGCTTGTAGTGGGCAAGGGGTAAATGTTATTGAGATGAATTTCCTACCGGATGTTTATGTACAATGCGATGTTTGTAAGGGTGCAAGATATAATCGGGAAACTTTGCAGGTGAAATATAAGGGATATTCTATTGCTGATGTTCTCAATATGACAGTGGAAGAAGGATTAGCAGCGTTTACCAATATCCCCAAAGTCGCCAACAAACTACAAACTTTAGTTGATGTGGGATTGGGTTACATTCACTTAGGACAACCGGCACCAACTCTTTCTGGTGGGGAAGCACAGCGAGTCAAGTTAGCTTCCGAACTCTCCCGCCGTGCGACGGGTAAGACTATCTATTTAATTGATGAACCAACTACTGGTTTATCTTTTTATGATGTCCATCATTTGTTGAATGTTCTACAACGTTTAGTAGATAAGGGAAATTCAGTTTTGGTGATTGAACACAATTTAGATGTAATTCGCTGTGCTGATTGGGTAATTGATTTGGGGCCAGAAGGTGGTGATAAAGGAGGAGAGATAATTGCCAAGGGAACACCGGAGGAAGTAGCACAGAATCAGAAGTCTTATACAGGACAGTATTTGCAGCAGGTATTGCAGCAACATCCCCCAAAGAAAAGTAATGAGTAATGAGCTCTCCAGGAGTGCTTCGCGCCCCCAATTGAATAAGAGAAACAATATCTTTCCCAATTCCCAATTCCCAATTCCCAATTCCCTGTTTCCTCTCCCTACCACCACACTTATGCAGCAAACCCTAAGTATCTGGGGAGTTATTTCCAAACTGCTGATGTCCATAATTGTCATTTTAGCCAATTATTTGACCAAGAAAAACCAATTATGTCCAATTACAACCAATTATAGCCATAGCACAAGAACAAAACCCAGCATCGGGTGAGGTGAAATTTACAGTGGCTCTCAAGAAACATGAGGCAGGAGGCTCCGAGGCAGGAGGCTCCGAGGCTCCGGAGGAGGTAGGAGGTAGAAGGAAAGAGGATTTGACAAAAGTTTCTTCACTC
>JAAHGL010000363.1 GCA_010692635.1 Symploca sp. SIO2C1
AGCTCTTAAAAATCTGCTTACTTTTAGCTCATATTCGGAATTTAAGCGGGTGTTTCCCTACGATGGTGCAAGGAAATTGTATCGATGGGCTCAAAAACCTTGGACTTTTTGGGGCAAAGAAATGATTGAAAGCCTCCTCTGGCATAGCTTCCACACTTATGCAGCAAGCCCTACTTACACTTCGGTGGCAATAAGGCAGGAGGTAGGAGGGAAGAAAGAAGGTTGCAAGGTAGAAGAGAATTATAACTGTTTATCCTTTCCTTGATATAACTTCCAGTTAGAATGCTAATCTTTTGCTTGAAGTTTGTGCTTTAGAGCAGAACCAGCACCCAAAGCACCCATTAAGATCAAACTTAACCCAGAAACTGGCTCAGGAATAGGTTGTGCTGCCTTAGCAATGGGACTGGTGAAAGTTAGGTTGTCGAAAGCAAATCGATCTGCAAACGTCTCATTAAAATTCACAACAGCTCGCTTCACCGGCGCTCCAGTGTAAGAGAATAAGCCTTCACTGAAGCTAACCAAAGGATTGGTATCTACTGGAGTTACTCCCAAAGAATTGAACCCCAGGTCGAAAAGTTCCACAGTGAAACCGGGTATGAGCTCAAGATCCAATGTACTTAATGCTACACCAAACTGCAGTTCGGAAACGAAGAGGTCGAAGTCTAAGGTTAGAGTACCTGCTGCATTACCTTCCAAGCTAGGGTCATCCACAAAATTGATTGAACCTGGACCGAAGAAGTTATAACGAGCATCTGGTGAATCTATACCACCTATCTTGAAATCGAAGGTTACTCCCTCAAAATTCAAATCATCCACAGATTGAAAGGGTAACTCATCAAAGGTTAGAGTGGTTGTTGCTTGTGCGACTCCTCCTGTCCCTAGAGCAATGAGAGCTGCTCCAGCCATTGATAATTTTTTTAATAAAATTGCAATATTCATAGTTTAGCTTAATAAAATTTATAATTAATTATTTATATTTATTGTTTTTTTGTATCACCAAGCACACAAAATAACCTGCTCATTACTGTCAAATAATTTTTTGAGTCATTTACCTGATCTAGCTTGGCATCAATACCAAGAAAATGTCTAGGTATATTCATGTACTTTACTGAAACTTTAAATTCTACCAATAGGGATGATTAACTAGTTTGGTATAATCCCAGTCGTCGAATAAGCTTAACCTTTACTCTTCATCCCTTAGCTGCCAAGCGAATTTCAAGGCATCCTCACTGGTGGTGATTTTTCCCTCAATTCGCGCAATCTGAATTTCAGTCAGTAGCCTGCCAACTTGGGGACTAGGTGGCAAGTTTAAAACTTGCATCAAATCATTGCCAGTAATCAGGGGGGTGGGATGGGCAATTTGGTTGTCAGGATTCAGATAACAGTCAATCAAAGGAGCAAGCACCTCTACAGATATTCCCTCTGCTACTGCCAAGACTGTCAAAGCACTAAAGACATGATCGACTTCCAAGAAGAAAAAATACTGCTCCCGTAGAGTCATCGGTTGGCTAGCATGAGACTGTAGTTGGGGCAGATGTTTGAGGAGAGTAACCACAGCCCGTATTTCAGCCCGACTATACTTTAAACCCAACAGTTGCGCCTCTGCTGCTTCTGGCATCGAGGGCAACAAATTCGCCAACTTCGCCAGACTTAGTAAACTTACTGATTTACCAGTAACTGAGGCTTGCAGTTCTATCCCAAGTTCAGGGAAGGTTTTTGCTAGTAAGAGAGCTGATGTATCAACTGCTGCCACTTGTGCTAAACCTACAGCAGTAGCATCAGGCAACCAACTGTGAAGTAAATTATCTTCCCAGGCAGCTTTGAGCCAGACAGTGCCTCGGGAAGATTTCAGCAAGTAACCCAACTCTACCTGTACTCTTTCAACTGCTACCTGCCCTAATAAGGGTGCTAGCTGGCGAATCACGGATTGGGTTGCTGCTTCTATGGTAAAGTCCAGCTGAGCAGCTTGTCGGTAAGCTCGCAGTAATCGTAGGGGATCATCTTGTAGATTGGCTGCTGACACCATACGGATGACTCCTGCTTGCACATCAACCACCCCTTGAAGCGGGTCCATAAGTTGTTTAGTGTAAGGATTAAATGCGATCGCATTAATGGTAAAGTCTCGCCGACTTAAGTCAATCTCTAAGCTTTCCCCTTCTTGCTGAGCAATATCAACTGTTGCTTGCTCAAATACCACTCTGGCAATCTGCCGTTGAGCATCCAAGATTACAAATCCAGCGTTGTAATAGCTAGCCAGCTTGCGTGCTGTCTGCACTGCCTCTGCTGGTAAGACAAAATCCAAGTCTAGATACTCAGCAGTTCTTCCTAGTAAAGCATCCCTTACTGCTCCACCTACCAAGCAAGCTTCTGATGGCAGCAATTCTAGGCGAAAAGGCCAAGTTTCAGGAGAAAGGGCACTTAGGTTATTGATCATTATGAAATTAAGAATTGGGAATTGGGAACAGGAGCAGTCAATAACTTGTGAACAAACTATAAAACTTGAGCTAGATTAACAACAAAGGACTTGGAGTTTCTAGTCATGTGTATTTGCGTTAACTGCCACTACGTAGACCGCTGCACCACCTACCACGCTGTGGAAACCCAGCATCAGGAGCTTCATCTTACAGAAAACCCTGATTTTGATGCCACTGAACCAACGATCAATGTCAATATCCGCCCCAACGGAGATTTCGTGGAGATGGAATGGGATGTTGTTGGTTGTCTTAGTTTTAAGGAAGAAATGGGAAAGTGGTCTAAGTTGCGTCCTGGTGAACTAGTACCTACTTGATCAGTAATGAAGTGGAAAAAGGTGTGGGAGAGCTCTTTTTTTATTATTTTACCTTGAACCGCGATTCGTCTCACACCGAATTCTTTGAGATCGATATAATCTTTACTCTCTAAGCATTCTAAATTCTAAATTCTAAATTCTAAATTCCGCGCAGCGGTACTAGCTCCCTACTGTGGCTCCACCACTGAACCCATAAATAGTAACGTTCCCGTTTGATTATCCCTAATAGCACAGAAGAAAGGACGATCGACAATCATTTGAAAGGGAGACTCTGGTATGATGGCAGAAGTAACAGAAATGCCGACAGAAGTTACAGCAGCAGCCTCAGTGCCTTCTTCGTTGACTTCAACAAATGTTTTATGCTTGACTTCATCAATGCTAACTGGTAGGGAAGTCATATTAGAAAAATCTGCTTGGCTAGCATCGAAAGCTGCTTCCATACCCAAAGCTTGAAGAGCATCGTTGAGTTGAATATCGTAGTCAAATTGGAAGCGAGGTAACTGAATTTCCCCATCTCGTCTCCGGAACTGGTTCATCCATTGTTGCCAATTTTCTTGATTTAGTTGCTGTTGAAACTCCTCAAGGTTAGTACTTTCACGGGGTAGAAAAACATACAAACTTAGTCTTCCTTCACCGTAAGGCAGACTAATTCCTTGGAAACTGTCATTTTCGGTATACTGATAGTTCCCAAACTGAGACATCATTGGGTGCTGTTTGGTAGTACCATCAGTTAGATAGAAAGGACGTTCCTTAGTTGCACTTTTGTCGAACTTCTCTGACCAATTGCCTTTGAAGTAAATAGCATTGATTAAAAACAGAACATCATCTGGTTGAAGTTGCTCAACAATTTGCTCAATTTTACCGTTGGTATTCTCTTTAACCCAACTATTAATTACCTGGGGAGCTTCCGGACTAACAAAATCTAGTTCTGTTACCTTTCCACTATAAAACTGCTGGTTGGCTTGAATAAATTCACTGTTGAAGGGTACACCTTGTTTTGCCCATAGAGAGTTAGCAATGGATAGCTGTACCTCAGGATCAGCTTTTTCTAAGGAGGTTTGCAAAAGATGATTAGCTTGGTTGATATCTACGAGCCTCAACTGTTGTAGTTCCAGAACCTCCGCCATCGCCTGTTGAGTTTCGCCACTAGCACCGTTGTAAGTCATCGCCAGTGCGATCGCTATACTAGTAGGAGACACAAAAATATTTTTGTTTTCCTCCTGCTTGAGAATCTCGGAGAATAGCTTGAAACCAAACTTGGTATTGGCATCAACCAATTTTTGCTCTAATGTTAGATTGCCTAGTTGAGCAGCTAAAGGTGGTTCTTCGGAAGCTTGGGAATTTGAGAGGGAGTTAAGAGCGTCCATCTTATTAGTCATGAATGCTCCTAGTAAACCTGCAACCACAATACCTGCTGCCACAATAGTACCCACTCGACTGAGCATTGCTCGATTCATTTTGCTACCTCCAACGTCAATGCGCTTCCTTTGTTAGGATGACTCATTTGAGCTAGAGGAGTTCCAACCTACACTTGGCATATTATCCATTAGCCATTACCCATTAGCCATTAGCCATTACCCATTAGCCATTAGCCATTACCCATTAGCCATTAGCCATTAACCATTAGCCATTAGCCATTACCCATTAACCATTAACCATTAGCCATTACCCATTACCCATTAGCCAT
>JAAHGL010000364.1 GCA_010692635.1 Symploca sp. SIO2C1
TCTGAAGATCTGGGAACAACATTCTCAGAGATAGCTACCGATAAGGCGGGTATTGCTTCACCTAATTCTACTTTGGTTTTAGGTTCAGATATTCCTGAATCTGCCCTAAAAGCTATTTTAGAAGATGCACAACGTCGTAGTATTGAGATCGTCTCCCCTAGATCAAAAAATTTTCAGGTGCAATCTCTCGGTATCCAAGGACATCAAGTGACTACTGGTAGTAAAGCTAACGACAATACCTTTATACTGCCGCTTGTGGGTTCATTTCAACTAGAGAATTTGGCAACAGCTAAAGCAGCATTTGATCTATTAATATCAAAACATATAATTGATAACCAACAAAGCTTTTTCGGCGTATCTCAAGTGCGCTGGCAAGGGCGTATGGAACTAATTCCAGGAAATCCTAATTGGCTACTAGATGCCGCTCACAATACTCATGCGATCGCAAAAATTACTGCCGATCTCCCTAAATTAGCTAAAGATAAGGAAGTTGCTATCCTGTTGGGTTTATCCGATCATAATGATCTAGCTGACTTAGCACCCTATTTAAATAAACTGGGAGAAGCTACCCCTTGTTCAATTTATCTAACTTCTGGTTTTTACAGGAGTATAGAACCTTGTGAGTATATATCAATCTTCAAAAATGAATCCTCAAAAGTAATAACTTTAGGTAACTATAAATCTGCGATCGACAAGCTTGTAAGTATTTATCATAGTAAGGAAAATGCTCTCATTTTTGTAACTGGCTCACTTTTTTTAGTTGGTGCAGCTCGTGATTATATATTGCTAATGGCTAATGGCTAATGGCTAATTGTTAATGGCTAATGGCTAATGGCTAATTATCGCACTTGCACTCGCACACCCTCAAGTTGCTGTATAATTTGCGGAAAAATTTGGAATGGGAGCGACGTGATTGACTCGATTTATCCATGATCAATTTGCTAAAGATTATTTAGAAGAACTGCTAGAACCTTACGGTGAAGTCAAAGCACCACGACGAGTTTCAGGAGAAGTACGAGAAATCGATATCTGGTTTGACCCCAACTTTGATACACCGAGCAATCTTCGCAGCCTCGGATTATTGGGACGCATGGCTCAAACTACTGCGCTGATAGAACCTTTCCGCAATGCCGCCAATCCTGACGAAATCTGCGACTGTCTGTTAAAGTTACTCGAAGTTCGGGGAGAGTTGCAGCGCCAAGCTAATCGCAATCAGCTCAAACTCCCTCGAGCAAAATTACCCAAGTTGTGGATACTCACACCAACTGCCTCGGCAACCCTATTAGGGGACTTTGATGCCAAAGTAGATAAGCAGTGGTTGCCGGGAGTGTATTTTCTGGCAAAGAATCTCAGAACAGTTATTGTTGTTATCCATCAGTTACCCCGTAGCCAAGAAACTCTCTGGTTAAGAGTTCTGGGTAGGGGAAAAGTGCAACGGCAGGCAATCGATGAGCTAGAGGAACTGCCAGAAAATAATCCTTTGCGTTCTCAGACTCTAAGGTTGCTGTACAACTTGCGGAAAAATTTAGAATTTAGGCAAGATCTAAATAAAGGAGATAGGAAGTTAATTATGCATTTAGCACCACTTTATCAACAGGAAAGAGAACAAGTACTCCAACAGGGAATTCAACAGGGAGTTCAACAGGGAATTCAACAGGGAATTCAACAGGGAGTTCAACAGGGAATTCAACAGGGAGTTCAACAGGGAATTCAACAGGGAGAGCGTTTAATTGTGAATAAATTGCTGCAAGTGCGCTTTGGTGATGTGGATGAGGAACTAGCAGCAATTATTGAGCCCTTATTGGCACTACCGCCAGAGGAATTTACCCCCATGCTGTTGCAATTATCCCGTGAGGAGTTGTTGGCTCGTTTCGGAAAGTCTAATTGATATTTTTCAGTATTAAGTAGGTTGGGTTAACGGTAGCGTAACCCAACGCCGGAGTACATTATGTTGGGTTTCACTTCGTTCCACCCAACCTACAGTTTTAGTCGTGTCACGACACTACTATAAAATAGGCAACAATTGGTATAAAATACGATGCAGCATTCTCAAGTAACTTCGGAATTAATTGCACAACTGCTGAATATACCGAAGTTCGGGAAGGGAATTGGACTGCACAGGATGCATTACTTCCTTAATCAACAGCCAATATTTCCTTGGATATCTCAAGTAGATGCGATTAAGGTTACTGGTTCCAATGGTAAAGGCAGTGTCTGCAATATAGTTGCTGCCATACTTCAAGAAGCTGGCTTGCGAGTGGGACTTTATACATCTCCCCACTTATTTTGTTTCAATGAACGTATTCGTATAAATAGTATCAATATCAGTAACCATGAGCTGCAAGTTGTTGGTGAATGGATCTTAAAAACTATAGATAAATATGAACAATGCTACCCAGAGGACAAGTGTGGAGCCTTTGAGGCATTTACTGCCATGGCATTACACTATTTTGCAACTTGTCAAGTGGATGCAGTCGTTACTGAAGCCGGAATTGGTGGTAGATTCGACTCTACCCGCATGATTCCTGGCAGCACTACAGCTATTACCTCCCTTGATTTAGAACATACAGAGATTCTTGGCTCAACTCTTGAGTTAATCGCCCATGATAAAGCAGAACTTTGTCCGAGTGGGGGGACATTAGTTGTCGGAGCTATTGATTCTGAGGTATTGCGCAAGCTTGAGGTTTATTGCGCTCTCAGAAAAGTAAATTTGCTCAGTATTAAAAACTGTTGTACATTCTCTAAGCCGAGATATCTTGACAATCAATCGGTCTTTGATTTTGAATATCGAGATCTTAACTGGAAAGATATTCACCTGAAACTCCTCGGTTCTCACCAAGTGAATAATGCTACAGTTGCCATTGTCCTCGCGGAACATTGGCTAAGACTTAAGCAACCTAATTTGAGTAATTCTGAACTTGAGTCAATAGTTAGATGTGCTCTTACCAAGGTTTCTGTTTCAGGAAGACTACAAAAGGTGTGGGAACAACCAGAGATTTATGTAGATCTAGGACATTCACCTGATGCGATGAAACAGCTGGTAGATTCGGTTCAACAATTATGGAATTCTGAACCAGTGTTATTAGTAACTGGTGTTTCATACAACAAGGATATTCAAGGCATTTTGAAAGGATTAGCCTCAATCCCCAATCGTGCGATTTGTACCCGAGCTTGGCACAAAGGAAGCCAGACTAATATCATTGCCAATTGCCTAGCAGATTTATGTCCAGAGCTGCCAATAGATATAGCAGACACTATAGAACAAGCAGTTATAATGGCGAAAGATCTTGCAATACGTTATCAGATGAAGGTGCTTGTTGCTGGAGGTTTATTTTTGTCAGCTGAATTTATACAGGCTCTTCAGGGGGAAGATCCAAGGACAATTCAATTCTTGTAGAATTCTTAGTAATGACATAAATAAGTCTTGAACAGCTACAATGCTGATCCCTCAACTCGAAACCCAACGTCTTATCCTCCGGGGATTTCGCCAACAAGACTTTGATGCCTACGCTCAAATGTGCGCTGATCCCGAAGTCATGCGCTATATCGGTGATGGGACAACTTTATCCCGTCAGCAATCTTGGCGAAATATGGCGCTCATGCTTGGGCACTGGCAATTGCGAGGCTATGGCATGTGGGCTGTGGTGGAGCGCCAAAGTGGTGAAATGATTGGTAGGATTGGCTGCTGGCAACCGGAAGGTTGGCCAGGATTTGAGGTTGGCTGGATGTTACAGCGAACTCATTGGGGATGTGGTTTGGCAACTGAAGGAGCCACCGCAGCGATGGATTATACTTTTAGGGAATTGCAGCAATCCCATGTGCTCAGTTTGATTTGTCCAGAGAATACTGCTTCAATTCGAGTTGCCCAGAAGTTAAGGGAAAAGCTAGAAGGAACGACGAAAATTTTCTCAAGAGAGGTGTTAATTTACGGTATTTGTCGAGAAGATTGGGAAAGAATTTAGGAGTATCCCAAAAAGCGATGGATAAGCTAACTAGTACTATTGGTTAAGGGAAATATCCTAACCTACTGCTATTAAACTTTTTAGAATTTTTTTTACCATTTCTACCATGATTTTTTCCCCATTATCCCTAACAAAACTATCGTAATGTGGCATAGAATTCAGTTCAAGCAACCAAAGTTTGCCATGCTTATCCATAACTATATCAGCCCCAGCATAATTTAAGGAAATTTTTTGAAAAATTGGCTCAATAAAACTCTCAATATTAGCAAGCATTTTTTCTTCAGTTATATGTATTACTTTAAGACCCTGCCAATAAGCACGAGATAAATTGCCGACAAATTTAGCATTGTCTATATTTCTTTCGTACAAAAGGAGTAACTTATCGTTAAAAATAATTGCCATATAGATATTCTGGAAGATCTAGATTCTAAATGCAGGTCTGGGCTGTCATCTTCTCGGGCTCCCTTTGCAGTGCTTGCAACAGAACTGGAGTCTAGATATCTAGACTCCAG
>JAAHGL010000365.1 GCA_010692635.1 Symploca sp. SIO2C1
CTATGCTCAATTCTTAGTGGATTGGAACAGACGAGAGGAGCATGATTTTCAAGGGAAAATGACGGGAATTGATTTAGGACTAAAAGAGTTCTATACCGATTCCGATGGAAATACTGTGGACAACCCTCGATATTTGAGGAAATCCGAACGAAGATTAAAAATGCTTCAACGTCGGGTTTCAAAAAAACAAGTTTTGGGGAAGAAGCAGTCTAAGAGATACCATAAATGTCGTTCATCTTTAGCGAAAGAGCATCTCAAGGTAAGTAGACAGCGTGAAGACAAAGCTCGTAAAGATGCTTTGGCGCTAGTTAAGTCGAAAGATGTAATTGTCTACGAGGACTTGAAGATACAAAACATGGTGAAAAATAACCAGCTAGCTAAATCGATCAGCGATGCATCTTGGTATAGATTCACCCAATGGCTTCAATACTTTGCCAAAGTGTATGGTGTGATAGTGATTTGTGTGCCGCCTCACAATACAACTGTTGATTGTTCATGTTGTGGGGCAAAGGTGAAGAAAACACTGAGCACCAGAACGCATAAATGTAGTAGTTGTAAGGCGGTATTAGACCGGGACCATAATGCGGCAAAAAACATCTTGGCAAAAGGATTTAAGCTATTAGCTGAATATGTAAACAGTACTGTAGGGCATACAGAATCTGGAGCCAAAAGCTCGAAAGCGCAGGGAGAAACTGGCCTCTGGCTCAAGAACGGAGACGCTCTTGTTCTAAGTCGGCTCGATGAACTGCGAACCAAGAACTCTTGGGAATCCCCCGCTATACCTCGTTAGAGGTTAGCGGAGGGAGGATGTCAACTCTCAAGTAATCTTCGCAAATCTCAACCAAATTTCGGTGTAATTTCCATTCTCCGCGTCTCCGTTTCCCCGTGTCCCCGCGTCTCTGTGTCATTTCCCCCGTTAACCTGATTTTGTCTGAGCTTGACAGTTCGCAGGTTGATGCCAACCACTGTGGGCTGTACCATTGGTAGGATAAGCTACGAGTTCTACTTGACCATCGGGATGAACTACCCATCCTTGAGCTTCGATCATCTGGGGAATTGGTAATTGAGGATTATTCTGCTTCCAAGATTGGGAACCCTCTCTTCTTTCTCGAGAGCGCCCGACGGGCGGTGCGCCACCCCTGATGAAGGGAACAAACAAGCTAAACTCTCTTCCCTCCTGCCTCCTGTTCCCCTCCTGGGAGGGGTTAGGGGTGGGTTCTGCCTCCTGCCTTGTTTCTTCAGAGTGATTATTGACTACTGGAAATTGCTCATTAGCAACTGGTGATGGCTCTTGCAATTCGCGATTGCTAATTTCCGATTCCCCACCGCGCCAATCTATCCAACCTGCTGTTGAGTTGACTACTTCATTGGGATTAGGAGGCAAGCCACCTCGTCCCGTAACAACAAAAGTACTATCTGCCGAACTTGCACAGCTAGCTACTACTAGTTCGTTGGTATCTATCACTTCAATTGGCAAGTCTACTAACCCAGTGCTGGGATCAATAGCTAGTTCGTTAATTTCCACCATACCGCTAAACTCAGCACCAAGTTCAGAGGTAGCAGTGATGTCACTTTCTGGGGTTAGTTGTTCGCGGAACTGGGTACCAAAAATTGCTTGAGCATTGATAGTTACCCTACCCCCTGTGCCTTGTTGTGCATTAGCAGTAATGTCGCTATTTTCTAGAGCTACTAAGACGTCGGCATTAATCGTGATATTACCGCTATCACGATTACCAACATTAGTTGTTATCAGGCTATTGCGCCGCAACTGGATGTCTGATGCTGTGAGTCTGATATTTCCACCTTCACCAGCAATAGTCGCAGTGCTGAGCGTTCCCTGCTCATCCAACAGGATTGAGTTAGCTATTACTTTTAGTTCACCTGCTTTTCCTGCATCACCTGCTACTCCATCTCCTGTACTCCTGACTCCCACTTCTGCTCCATCTCGAACCATTAAACTTTCAGTTTGAATCGTCAAATCCCCAGCATCTCCTGCACCCCTAGTATTAGATTCGATAGCGCTGGGTACAATACCATCGCCAACAATGCCAAAGGAAACTAGTTCCACTGCCGGCACGACACCAGTAGCAAAGCCGATTACTTCCACTGACTCAGAAGCATTCACCGTCAAATTTCCCGCCATCCCCCCACTACCTGTTGCTGCTGAGATTTGAGCACCATCCCGCACGCTCAATTGCCTAGTATTAACGGTTAAGTCCCCCGCTGGAGCATTACCTGTCAGTCCCGAAACTATCAGCAGAGAGGCAGAAGTGATCAAACCACTGAGAAACTGACCATCGGATGAGATACCACTTATTTCTATCACATCGGCATTCACAGTAAGATCACCTCCTGCTCCCCTACCAGAAGTAGTAGCTGATATTTGAGCTCCATCAGCAACTATCAGCTCACCAGCGTTTACCGTTAAGTCACCAGCAGCGTTGGTACCAAGAGTGACGGTGAATAAGCCACCAGGAACTGATGCTCCGGGTGGAGTGCCTCTCAATTCAATCAATTCAGCAGTTACCTTTAAATCTCCTCCCCTCCCCGTACTATTCATATTAGGAGTGGTGGCGAGGGATGTACCATCTAATACCCGTAATTGTTTAGCATCAATCGTTAAAGTGCCTGCATCTCCCATTCCTGCACTTCCTGTAAACAACAGAGAGCCATTACTGAGTTCTGCCAACTCAGAGACGTTTAAAGTCATGTCTCCTCCAGGGCTTCGGAAAAAAGTTGGGGTAAATAGATTAGCACCATCTTTGACAATTAACCTATCAGTTTCAATGGTTAAGTGTCCCGCTGCACCAATACCAGCACTGAAGCTATACAAGCCGTCGCTGAGGTTAAAGATGTCAAAAGTTCCGAGTAAGAGCTGTTGTGCTGCGGCAAAAGGGGTACTTCCAGTTATTTCTACTGTATCAGCACGAACCTTCAGATTTCCCCCTGCACCAGAACCAAAGGTGGAAGTAGAGACAAATGATCTGTCGTGCAGTCTAAACTGATTAGCTTGGATCTCGATATCCCTACCGTCAACATTGTCAAAAGTTTCAGCAACCAGTCTTGAACCCTCGGTTAGGCTCACTTGCCCTCCCTGTACTCCGATAGTACCACCACCGAAGCCACTGGCATTGACTGCTGCTGCACCTGATAACTCAATGTTGCCAAAATTCTGGATACCTTGATATCCGAAATCAATGCTAGTCAGGGTAGTAGTGAGGCTCACTAGTCCAGTACTGGCTACACTACCTAGTTCAATTTGCCCTTGGAAAGCTGTCAGATTGCCACCATCTAAAATTAGATCACCACCTAGCAGTGCTAAGGTTCTACCTGGTGCTACTTGCAGACCAACTTGAGATTGATTAATAATGGGAGCCGGATTTGAGCCATACTGCAAGCCAATGGGTACATTTATAGTTAGTAAGGGCGGTGCTTGGAGATTAATGGCACTGAATTCACTCCCATCTGCTAACTTGATGCTATCGGCTGTAGAGCTGATAAAGGACCCACCTATATTCAGTTGTGCATTGGAACCAAAAATAATCCCACTAGGATTGAGCAAAAACAGGTTAGCTGTACCATTGGCACTAATTAAACCATCAAGCTGGGAAACATTACCCCCTGTCACCCTAGTCAGGATATTGGTAACATCTGTTGCATTGTTGAAGAAAGCTTCGTTGCCGTTGAGTAAGGAAAACTCAGAGAAGCTATGAAACAAGTTCTCTCCGGCTTTTGTACCTTGTTCAATCACAAAAGTGTTGCCATTGAGGTTAACCTGAGTATTGGTTGTCCCATCGGTTGTAATTGGTTGTGCTCGAGTAAGATTCGGCAATAGGCAAAACGCGATCGCTACAATTATCCCTGGTCCTACCTGCAATAGACCAAGTGCTATGTCTATAGGCGACCAAAGCCCTGCTACCCTTTCCAGAAGTAGACAGTTTTTCTTTTTACTTTCCAGAGGGTGACAACCTTGTTGTTGCTCCAAAACACCCATAGTGTTACCTTACTCTACGCTTTGAACACTTCAGGCGGATACAACCATATATTTGAGAATAGAAGTGGATACCTTAATAGTATCTTATAACAGCTAAGCTAAAATGCATTTAAAATGCGTTTTAGCAACGTAACAGATAATAAGCAACAGGCAAAATGGGAATGGAAACTATCCTGTTGATTTAATTTTACGAATATCAAGTTTAAATGCAAGAAGCTTACCAAAGCACGGGTGAGGTCAAATTTACAGTGGCTTTCAATAAATCAGGCAGAAGGCAGAACCCACCCCTAACCCAACCCACCCCCGCCCCTCCCAGGATACTGCTGGCGAATGGGGGGTATGACCCCCCATAACAAATGCCGTACACAACCTTGAAGATACTTTTGAGTAGAGTAATCGAAATCTTCAAGGTATGACACTGCATCCACAAGAACACTGGGA
>JAAHGL010000366.1 GCA_010692635.1 Symploca sp. SIO2C1
TTGTGTTTTTCGATTAAATAGTTGTAGTTGGTATCTTGTAAGGCAGCGAAGGGGACTAAAAATAGTTCATGATGGGGAATGAAAACAACCCGTTCCTGTTCATCACTGGGTAAAAGTTCAGCAATAGGTTCAATCAGTAGTTGATGGAGTTGCTGCAAACGGTGACTTGGTTCCGTTGTTGCATCTGAGGTTGGGTTATTGTCATTGCGGCTTCTGGCGCTAATGAACTGACGGCTGGCAGTGACTAGTTCTGATATAGATGCATTCTGGGGTATGTCAACGGAGCGAAATTCCATCTTACCTGTAGGTTGGATAACCCAGATGTAGAGTAAATTTTCTGAAATTAGGGAATATTCGACTAAAGTGGCCTTTTGTTGTGCTGCGATTTGTTTAATTTCTGAGAGCTTGGAGTAATCTGCGATCGCGGATTCTTGTTGTGCTGGTGATAGACCCTTCAGCAGTAGTTCTATCAAGGCACGAGTACGTCCTCGTTCAGCAATTTCTAGGGCTTCAAAAGGCTTGTTCTGATCGACTAATACTTCTTGCAGTACATTATAGGTATCAACTTGCTTCTCAAAGAGGGAAATTTTCCAGTTATCTTTACTACCAAGTAACTTTCTAAAATCCTCCCATATGCCTATAGCGTCTCTAAGACTTGCTTCGGCTTCTAGTAAGTTGCCCTGAGCTAATAAAGCTTTGCCAAGATTACTCAGAGCAGTTGCTTCTTCATAGGGATATTCTCTATTTTGGAGATAATTCAAAGCTGTTTGGTAGTATTCAATGGCCTCCTCAGTTTTTTTCATTTTATGGGAAACTTTACCCAAATTTATCAAAGAATTGGTAATTTCTTTAACCTCGTTGATTACCTTAGCAATCTCTAGCTGTTGGCTGTAGTAATTAAAGGCAGTTTGGTATTCTCCAGAACTGAAAGAAATATCACCATTACCACCTAAAGCATTAGCCAATAACCGGGGACGCTTAATTTCTTGGGCAATATTCAGCTGCTGGTGGTAGTAGTCTCTGGCTTGAGAAATTTTCCCTAACAGATGATAAGCACGACCCAGTTTACCGAGGGTTTCAGCTTTGCCTGCATCGTCTTTTAGTTGCTCATAAATTCTGGAAGATTGTTGGTAATCCTCGATGGCTTTCTGATAATCGCCTAATTTAGTGTAAGTGTCGCCTTTCCCTACCAGAACCTCAGCTTCTCCACGGCGATTATTCTTTCCTTTGACGATATCTAGCTGACGATCCTGTAATTTGATGACTTCTTGGTAATCTCCTAGGTTGTTATAAACAATGCTCGTGTAGCCAAGAATATTAGCTACATCAATGGGATTGTTACTGTTTTTAGCAATAGACAAGGAGCGTGAAAAAGAATCAATAGCGGCTCTGGTGTTTCCCAACTTTCCATAAACAATACCTAGATTGGCTAAGATGTCGGCTTGGGCTGAACTGTTGCTGACTATGCCAACGGATAAATTCTGACGAGAAGAACCACCTCCGATATTAGAGACGGCGATACTCTGACCATTAGGAGTCGAAGCAATTTTTATAGTCAGTCCTGAACCGTTACTCGCTACAATTAAGTTCTCTTGACCGGTAATAGTGGTTTTGTAATAAACTGAGCCATTAGCATTAGTTTCCCAGCCACTTTCTGCTATTCTTTCAAACATAGCAAGGGATGAATTATAAGCATCTATGGCTTTAGCGTAGTTGCCCAATTCTCGGTAGGAGTGACCCATATTGCCAAAAGCCACAGCTACACCTTGGATATCTCCGATTTGTCGATAAAGACCTAATGCCAACTCCCATTTCTTCAATGCTTCTGTACGCTGTCCTGAATCATAAAGTTCTTTTCCCTGCTCCATCAATTTATCTGCTTCCGTCTTTTGCCCAGGAGCTATAGAGTCGGCTATGGCGGGGGAACTGGTTAAAAATGCGAGGAAACTGATTGGACAAAACTGCAAAGTAATAGATGCTAGAGCGATGAAGAAAAATTTTTTCAGTTTCATAAAAATTCGGAGCCAAGTATCTTTGCTAAACTTCCATATCCACAAATGTCCTGAACCTATGCAAAAGACAGGAGGCAGGAGGCAGAAGGCAGGAGGCAGAAGGCAGAAGGCAGGAGGCAGAAGGCAGGAGGCAGTCCCGATGAAAAAATTTCACCACCAGTGGGTTATTTCCGCCGCGCTGCACTAGGCTAAGCTATTCAGCTTCACCAATAATCGTGAAAGCTGCCCAGTCGAGAGGATCTGGATTTCCTGCTTCATCTTTAAGCATAATCAACATCGCCTGACGCAGTGCCTGAGCTTTATCCAGTTTCCTCTCGTAGAGATTGGTGTAAAATTCCACCATTAACTCTTGGGTGGCATCATCAGGAACCTTCCACAGGGAAACCACTAAACTGGGAACCCCGGCAGCAATTAAGGAGCGAGATAAACCGACGACTCCTTCTCCTTTGATATCCCCTCTACCGGTATCGCAAGCACTTAAGACTACTAATTCTGCTCGGAGGGGAGTAGTATTCGGTAGTCCATACTGTTCCATAATTTCCCTACTGGTAAGGAAACCGTTATCTTGATCAGAATCAGCAAGAACAATGGCTCCTGGGGAACCGACACCACTAATGTCATCTAGTAATCCATGAGTAGCAAGGTGGATAATTTTAGCTTTTGGCAGCTTCTGTACAATGGTTGTTTCTGTAGCTTGAGCGCCTAGAAGAGGCTCAGTGTCCAGCATCTGGGCAATTTGCTTAGCTTCCGTCTCTGCACCTGGGAGGGGTGATAATTTTTTTAATTGGGGCATAATGGGATTGCCTACTACTAAGGCTTCTCCCGGCAGGTTTTTAACTCTTTCTCGGTGTTGACGGGTTAAGCTCAGGGATTGAATCGAAGGAGCTGTCAGGATGGTATGTTTTTCGATAAGATAGGTTTTGTTCTTGTCTTGGAGAGCAGCAAAGGGAACCAGAAACAGTTCTTGGTGGGGAATAAAGATGATGCGTTCTTGTGTTTCTGTCGGTAGCAAGTCGGCGATGGGTGCAATCAGGAGTTGATGGAGTTGTTGTAAATGGTTGGTAGCATCATTAGTTTGGGGAGTGGCATTATTGTTACCACGACCCTTAACACCAATTTGTTCCCGGCTGACTTTGACTAGTTGTTGTAGGGAAATATCTTGGGGTAGGTTAACGGTACGGAGTTGAATCTCCCCATTAGGTGAAATCACCCAGATGTAGAGTTCGTTGTTGTAGATAACAGAATATTGCACTAAGGTAGCATTTTGTTCTTGAGCGATTTTTTTGATTTCTTGCAGGTTGGGGGGTTGAGGAGTTAAGGATTGCTTGCTCAACAATAAATTGACCAAAGCCTGAGCTCTTCCCCGTTCAGAGATTTCTAGTGCCTGTTGAGGTTTGTTTAGGGCAATAAGTACTTGTTGGAGTGAGATATAGGGATTAGTCTGTTTTTCAAAGATGGAGATTCTCCAAGCATCATTGTTTAAACTTATTTTGGCGCGGATTGTCTCGTAGAGCTTGATAGAATCGTAGAGGTAAGATTCTGCTTCGGTGAAATTGCCAGAGTCTTTGAGGGCTGCTCCTAGATTAGCTAAAGAAAGGGCTTCTAAGTCAGGACTGCCTATTTCCCTAGCAAGAGCTAAAGATTGCTTATATAAATCAATTGCTTGCTCATACTCTAATAAGCGATTATAAGTAGTCCCCAGATTACATAGAGAACAAGCTTCTCCTGATCGATCGCCTATTTTCCTAAATATATCTAAAGATTGCTGAGCTAAATTCATGGCTTTTTCATACTCTGCAAAATGACCATAAACAGTCCCCAGACTATTGAGAGAAGAAGCTTCTCCTTGATGATATCCTATTTCCCTAGAAATAGCTAAAGATTGCTCAAAGAAATCAATGGCTTGCTCATACTCTGCCAAACTATCATAAGCACTACCAAGATTACCCAGAGAAGAAGCTTCTCCCTGGCGAGCGCCTATTTCTCTAAATATAGCTAAAGATTGCTCAAAGAAATCAATGGCTTGCTCATACTCTGCCAAATTACGATAAACATTTCCCAGATTACGCAGAGAAGAAGCTTCTCCTCCGCGAGCGCCTATTTCCATAAATATAGCTAAAGATTGCTCAAAGAAATCAATGGCTTGCTCATACTCTGCCAAACTTTCATAAACATTTCCCAGATTCTTGAGAGAAAGAGCTTCTACTTGGTGATATCCTATTTCCCTAGAAATAGCTAAGGATTGCTCAAAGAAATCAATGGCTTGTTCATACTCTGCCAAATTACGATAAACATTGCCCAGATTATTGAGAGAACAAGCTTCTTGTTGGCGATATCCTATTTCCCTAGAAATAGCTAAAGATTGCTTATATAAATCAATCGCTAGTTCATACTCTGCCA
>JAAHGL010000367.1 GCA_010692635.1 Symploca sp. SIO2C1
TGCTCCCTCAGCTCCCCCAGCTCCCCCAGTTCCCCCAGTTCCCCCAGCTCCCCACCCTTTTTTTCGCTCACCCCTGCAAGTCCCTAAAGCCAATTGCCGACTAAAATGAAAGGTGCCCAGTAATAGGGATGCTGGTATTTTTGTTGCTTGAGCAGGGATAACTGCGCTTGACGGAGTGCTTCGGCTCGGTTGCCATTACCTTGACCGAGATTGCGGTAAAATTCAACCATGGTTTTGGCTGTTGATTGGTCATCGACAGTCCATAACGTGGCTACAGTACTACGAGCACCAGAACGCACGGCTAACCCTGCTAATCCTAACGCAGCTCGCTTGTCTCCAGAGGCGGTTTGGCAAGCACTCAAAACCAGAAGTTCAATCGGTTCAGCACCGCTTTCTTCTCTGCTTTTGAGTAATTGAGATAAGGTATTAACATTGAGGCGTTCATCCCAGGTTAGGAGAAAGGTTTCTTCTGGTTTAGAACTAAATTGTCCGTGGGTAGCGAGGTGAACGATCGGAACAGAACGGGATTGAATTTGGCTTTCTAGGTTGGTACGGGTAAACTCGGCATTGAGAAGAACTTCTGAGGGAATATTATTACTAATCTGTTGGACTTCCTCCGCTACAGCAGGTAAAGCAGAAAAACCTGAACGGGATTCTGTTAAGCCTCCTGTGAGAGATTCGAGTTGCAGTTGTTGGAGCGATCGCGGTTCTAATAATTGTAAACTGGGAGTTAAGGCGATACTGTAGTTTTCAATCAGATATTGTTCACCATCGTGCAGTGCACCCATAGGTACATTGCGAAACACTCCATCTAAGACAAATACTAAGGTTTTGATACCACCTTCCGTTAACTGCTTGTGTGTAGGTCGAATTAGCCAGTCATAAACTTTTTGAGAGAGTTTAAGACGCTGTCGGTTGGATATGGCAAGGTTCATCGCTTGCCGCAGACGACTGACGGTTTCTTCCACTTCTACTTCGGGCAAATTGATACTGTACTGGCTGAGGGGTTGTCCTGGTAAAGAAAGAATTACTGCTAAACGGTCTGGCAGAATAATAGGATAAATAACAGCAGCAGTGCGATCGCTTTTTTCAATTACAGTATCAATTTGCTCAGCTTTGGCATCTAAGCAAGGGGTACGGAAGAAGTTCTCTAGTTCAGCTAATTGTAGGGATTCGATAACTTTACGTGCTCTTTGGAGGTTGTTGTTTGGGAATTGGGAATTGGGAATTGGGAATTGGGAATTGGGAATTGGGAATTGGGAATTGGGAATTGGGAATTGGGAATTGGGAATTGGGAATTGGGAATTGGGAATTGTTTCTTTGTTTTTTTGTCTCCCCAGCTCCCCAGCTCCCCCAGCTTCCCTAGCTCCCTCAGCTCCCCCAGCTTCCCTAGCTCCCCCAGCTTCCCCAGCTTCCCCATCTCCCCATCTCCCCATCTCCCTATCCCCGCGTCTCCTTGTCTCCTCGTATTCCTGTAATAAGAGACTGACGAGGTTACGGTAGATTGGTTCGATTTTCTCTTGGAAGGAAAAACGCACTTCAGGATTCATGGCAACTAGATCGCTGCGGAGGGATTGGAGGATATTAAAGGCTTCTTGATTAGCTGCGATCGCATTTTCAATCTCTCCTTTGTTGGTTAGCACTCGTGCTAGTTGCCATTCCCATTGATAGGCAAGATCACCAGCATTGATACTTTGTGTGAGTACCAATGCTTGTTCAGTTAACTTTTGTGCTTCTGACCATTGCTCAGTTTGTTCGTATAATTTTCCTAAGTTGCCCAAAGCTAAAGATTCTGCTCTTTGATCTTTTAAAGTTTTTGCCTGTTGAACAGTTTGTGCTAATAGTTGGGCAATGGTGTTGGTTGTTGGTTGTTGGTTGTTGGTTGTTGGTTGCTTGTTAATAGATGACAACTTGATTAAGCTTGCAGCGAAGTTAACTTGAGCATAGATGGCGTCTCGGCTAATCGGTAAGTTAGTGAAGTTTGCTTGAATAGCAGGAATTAGTGCTTGAGCCTTGGTAAATTCTTCTAGATGAATCAGCAGCTTGAGGTGATTGAGTTGCGCTTCTACTTGGCTTAGGGGAGTAGTTGCAGTTTCAGTTGCTTGTTGATAATACTGCAAAGCTGCTGTAGTTTCTCCCAAGCCTCGTGCTGTATTGCCTAGGCTAAAAAGGGTGCTACTAATGTCTCGTTTAGAGTTGAGCTGTTGGGCAACTGCTAAACTTTCTTCTAAGACTTGCTGAGATTGTTGGAGATCACCGATAGTTTGCCAGACAAGTCCTAGACTGTGCCAACCTGTAGCTTTTACCAGGGAATCTGGTTGGGTTTTGAGTTGTTGTTGCACCTGTTCTAAAGTTTTCTGAGCTCGCTGGAACATACCCAAGCTTTGGAAGGCTTGTGCCTGATTAATTTGACTCCCTAACATTCCCATATCATCACTAGCTTGAGCATAAGTTATTTGGGCCTCTTGCCAAGTTTTGAGTGCTCTTTGAGTTTTTCCTGTTGCTAGTTGGAGGCTACCTTGAGTATTCAACGCTTGGGCAAGGATACCGAGATTAGGTTTAGTTTGGAGTAAGTTAAGACTTTGATTAATTGCTGCTCGAGCCTGTTCCCATTGTCCCAAATCCTGATACGCTAAACAAAGATAGTTTAAGCTGAGGGCTTGGTTACTGTGATCCCCTGCTTTTTGGTAAGCTTGTGCCGCTTGTTCCCATGCGATCGCAGCTTCGGTAAAACGTCCGGCTTCATAGTTAGTCTTGCCTTGAATTAGCAGGTTTGATGCCTCAGTTGATGGAAGATTTTGATAGTTCTCTTTAACTATCTGGCTTACCTGGTAACTATTGGAAATTGAGCTAAAAGTAAACTGTTGTGCCGCAACGGGAACAACCTGGGTTACTACTAAAAATGATAGTAAAACCAATCCCAGAAAAAATCGACATTTATTATAGACTTTTACCAACCATTTCATAACTAGTATCCTACTGTCCTTTCTTAAAGCTTCCAGATGGTGGGTTAGGGAAGACAATTAGCAATTCTCAATTAGCAATTAGCAATTAGCAATTCTCAATTAGCAATTAGCAATTAGCAATTCTCAATTAGCAATTAGCAATTAGCAATTAGCAATTAGCAATTAGCAATTCTCAATTCTCAATACAAGAAGAGGCAGAAACCCAACCACTGGGTAACTCTCCCGGAAAAGGTTCAGCTGTCAGAATCACGGTACCATCCTCCTTGATAATCCAACCTTGAGCTTCTACTAATTGTTGTTGGTGGTTAGTTATGGATTGTTGATTGTTAGTAGTTGGTTCTACTGACTGATTAACAGTAGATAAAGTGCGGGTATCTCGCCAGACAGCATTTCCCCGCAAATATTCGGTGGGATTATCCGGAATGCCACCTCTGCCAGTAACCACAAAGCGATTGCCCTTATTCGCTGAACAGTCTGCGGTAATTTGATTAGAAGCATCTGCTAAACTGGAAGGTAACTCTACTAATCCTTGAGAGGGGTCAGGACTAAGGGTATTGATATTAATCGGACCGTCAATACCTAATTGAGAACTAGCAGTGATATCGCTAAGAGATGTCAGTTCTTCCCGCACTTGTAAGCCGAAGATACCGTTACTGGTAATATTGATATTCCCTCCATCCCCACCAACAGCATTAGCAATGATATCGCTATTTTCTGTCGGGATAGCAACAACTTGTTGACTATTAATTTCAATGTTACCGCCATCATCTGTTCCTCCTAAAGCTTCGGCAGTGATTGAACTACCGTGACGCAGTAGTAATAAAGAGTCCACATTGAGAGATATGTCACCACCTAATCCAGAAGCAGTAGTGGCACTAATTTGTCCTCCCTGACTGAGGAATACTGAATCAGCATTAATGGTTAACTTGCCAGCATTACCAATGCCTTGATGTATAACTTGAATTTGACCTCCATCTTGTATAGTTAACTCATCTGTATTAATTGTCACCTCTCCCGTATTTCCTGTGAGTTCTGTAGAGAGGAAGAAAGCTTGTTGTAATGCCGAATTAAAGACTAAAGCGCTGCCATTTACTCCAGCCGGAAAATTATCAGGAGTAGTCCCACTAATAAAAATCTCAGAAGAATTGATGGTAATCTTACCAGCATCTCCACTGGCTGATATACCTGAACTGATGATACCCCCATCAAGTAACCTGAGTTGAGGAGTGGTCACTAAAGTATCGCCAGCATCTCCCCTTGCCGAGGTTGTTGTTCCTAGTCTACTAGCAAGAAGAATAAAGGG
>JAAHGL010000368.1 GCA_010692635.1 Symploca sp. SIO2C1
CAGTCGAAGCGGAGTTCGACAGCGCCAAGCAAGCCAGAGAAGCCATGTCGCATTGGCAAGGGCAGCGCGATGAAGTGACGCGCAGTCCGTTTTCTCCCGCCAACTTGCTCGGCTACGGCGGGGAGGAATTAGTTAGAGCTACAGTTGGTTGAATTGGTAATTTATCATCATATTTATAGACCCATGTCAACTCTAAATAATCTCTAATTTTGAAGAGCAAATCTTCCGCTTGTATCGGTTTAGCGAGAAAATCATTGCAACCAACTTCTTTACTCTGAATTTGATAAAACTCAGAGACACTGGCTGAAGAAGCGATCAAAATCGTCCGTTGAAACTCAGGTAACTGGCGTAGATATTGAGTCAATTCAAAGCCATCCATCCCTGGCATCACCAAATCAATGATCATCAAATCTGGTCGAAACTTAATCCCTTGTTCTAAAGCTTCCTCTGCGTTGGATGCTTCCCTAATTTCAAAGCCAAGGGGTTCGAGTAACTTGACGAAAACTAAACGATTTTCATCGTAGTCATCTACCACAATAATTTTCTTCCTATCTCCTTGATAACCAATTATTTCCCTAAAAGAACTGAGAGTTCTTAACTCTATCGCTTCTGAGGCTTGGGGTAATTCTAGCTCGAACCAAAAGCTGCTACCATCTCCCAAAGTAGTTTCGACTTGGAGTTGGCTTCCCATCAGGGAGACAATTTTCTTAGTGATGGCTAATCCCAGTCCGGTGCCTTCTGATTTATGCTGATTGTCTCCCATCTGCTCAAAAGGCTCAAAGATTTTTTCTAGTTCCTCTGTGGCTATACCAATACCAGTATCTTCAACCTCAAACCTGATTTTGTGGTTGGTTGTTGGTTGTTGGTTATTTGTCCTTTGCTCTTCACCAATAACTAATGACGAATAACTAATAACACTGACCTTAAAAGTTACACCACCACTATCCGTAAATTTAATGGCATTACCCAGCAGGTTAATCAACACTTGTCGCAGCCGTTTTTCATCAGTATGAACAGCAGTGGGTAGTTGATTACTGGGTTCGTAGGCAAAAGTAATTCCTTTTTGTTGGGCACGAATCTGACACATTTGTGTCACTCCCCATAAGAAGTTAGGAAAATGAAAGTCGTGGGGGTAGAGTTCCATTTTCTCTACTTCGATTTTGGAGAGGTCTAAAATATCGTTAATTAAGGTAAGCAGGTGAGTGCCGCAAGTGTGAATGGTGTTGATGCCTTTTTGTTGCTGGGGTGTGAGTTCAGCAGAACGTTGGAAAAGTTGAGTATAGCCGAGAATGCCGTTGAGGGGAGTGCGCAATTCGTGGCTCATATTGGTCAAAAATTGGCTTTTGGCTCGGTTAGCAGCATCAGCAGCTTCTTTTGCCTGTTGCAAAGCTTGCGTAGTTCTGTCGTGTTCAATTGCTATTCTGGCTAAATGAGTCGCTTTGTCAATCAACTTTTGAGTTTCAGGACTAGGGGTTTTTGGCTGATGGTAATACATAGCAAAAGTACCTAGCACTTCTTCTCCAGAAATAACTGGTGTAGACCAACAGGCACGAAGACCGTACTGTAATGGTAAATTTTTAAAATCTTCCCAGAGGTAATTAGTAGCAATGTCTGAGACAATCACCGTTTTTTTCAAGTAAGCAGCAGTACCGCAAGACCCCACCTTGGGACCTATAACTATCCCATCAACTGCTTGATTATAGCTATCTGGTAGACTAGGAGCAGCACCATGTCGAAGTTTTCCTGTATTGCTCTCTAGCAGAAGAAAAGAACATAAAGCTTCACCTGAGAGCTGTTCAATAAAATGCGCTAGGTTATCCAAGATCTGTGAGAGAGGGTTCCCTTTAGCAATTAGTTCGAGGATGCGATTTTGTCCATCAAGCATTGCCTCTATTCGTTGACGCTCTGAGATTTCTTGTTGGAGTTGTTGATTTTGACGCTCTAGAGCGGCTTCTGTTTGTCTGCGTTGTTCCGCTCGCTGATAGGTATCGCTAATATCTTTGTAAAAGCAGTAGTGACCTTCAAAGCCTGCACGGTTAAGATCAGCTTTGACTACTAGGACTTGTTTGTAGAAAATAGAGCCATCTTGGCGAACTCCTCTAGCTTCAAATTCAGCTTTGCCTTCTACTAACATCCTCTCATAGGCAGCGATCGCAATGGGTAGATCTTCAGGATAAATGCTTTCGTGCCATTGCACCCCAATCATTTCCTCGGGTTCGTAACCTGCAATTTTGGCATAGGAGTCATTGACTTCCACATAACGACCTTCGGTACTGAGTTTAGCAATTCCTGGCATCGCGTTTGCCAGAGCTAGATTCAATTGGGCCAATGATTTGGATGCTTGCTGGCGCTCAGTGATGTCATTAGAAAGGGAAAGTAGGCATTGTTGTCCGTGAAGAGTGATAATTTCTGCCGATAAGAGTGCGGTTCTCACAGCTCCTGATTTGGTGCGGAAATCGAACTCATAGTTGCGAATAACCTTTGTATCTTGTATAGCATTGAACAAGCGATCGCGGTCTTCTGCATTGACCCACAGATTCAGCTCCTTTGCTGTATTACCAAGGATTTCTTCAGGAGAGTAACCAGTAAAACTACAGAAACTATCGTTGACCTCAAGGTGTTTGCCATCACTCAGAGAAGTAATTGTAATGGCATTAGGACTACAAAGAAAGGCTTTAGCAAACTTTTCCTCTGAGAGACAGAGTGCTGAATCTACTTCCTCGCGCTCTCTAATTTCCTGTTGTAATTGGTGAGTGCGCTCTTGGACTTTCTGTTCTAGGGTTTCAGAATATGCTTCTAGCTGTTGGTAAAGTCGGGCATTTTTCAGAGCAATGGCAGCTTGAGCACAGAGGAGTTTGAGAATTTTGAGGCGATTGCTGGTAAAAATACCTGCTCTCAGCTGATTTTCCAGGTAAAGGATGCCAATGAGTTTGCTTTGGTGGATCATGGGTAGGCACAACCAAGATTGGGGTTGTGTACCGATGATGTAAGAATCAGTTGCCAAGAAAGTTTCTGCTGTTACCTCGTTACTTACCAAAGTTTGTTGAGTGTGCCAGACATAGTTAATGGCAGTGATAGGAAGCTTAGAGCTAGACTCAATGGGGATTGGTTGAAGGTTGCACTGTTGACCACTAATACATTGAGCAGCAATAACCAGGTTATCAGCTTCGAGTAACAGCAGAGCACCTTTGTCTGCTCCGGCATTTTCCATCATTACTTGGAGCACAGTGGAGAGCAAAGGAGCCAGGTAAATTTCCTCAAAGAAAGCTTGGGAAGCTTTGATTACCTTTGTCAACTCCAGAACAGCTGAATCACTAGTACCGATGGCAGTAAAAGTTTGAGTTGTTAAGCTAGTTGCTCTTGTTCTCATTGGAATACATCGGTAAATCAGCAATGGAAAATTTAAATCGAAAAGGCGATCGCTACCATAGAGGAAAGATTCGCGGGAGCGGGTGAGGTGAAAAAAGGTGTGGGAGAGCTTTTTTGAGTAATGAGTAATGAGTAATGAGTAATGAGTGAAGAAACTTTTGTCAAATCCTCTTTCCTTTTACCTCCTGCCTCGGAGCCTCCTGCCTCATGTTTCTTGAGAGCCACTGTAAATTTCACCTCACCCCGCGGGAGCATCCCAATTTGGCACATTGGCTCTTTTAATGGGTCTCATATCTACATTCCGCACTTCAAAATGTAGTAAAAAGTAGTATGCAGATTCTGGGTAGCTTGGCGAATTTTTTACGTATAAATACTTGCATACTTTAGCGTTTCTGTTCACTGAGCTACCCAATAATCGTCATTATCACGTATTACAGTGTGAAATACCAAATGTGGTATCAAACCCTTGCACAATGGAAAAAATCTGGAAGCTAATCGAGGGGTAATTCACTCATTACTCTTCAGAAACACGCTAATGGCTAATGGCTAATAGCTATTAGCTATTAGCTAGGGCTTGCTGCATAAGTGTGGAAGCCATGCCAGACAAGACTTTCAATCATTTATTTGCCCCAAAAAGTCCAAGGTTTTTGAGCCCATCGATACAATTTCCTTGTACCATCGTAGGGAAACACCCGCTTAAATTCCGAATATGAGGTAAAAGTAAGCATATTTTTAAGAGCTACTTTCACTTCAATTAATTGCCTCAAAGAGTTGTGCAGCAAGCGATA
>JAAHGL010000369.1 GCA_010692635.1 Symploca sp. SIO2C1
ATTAGTAAATAATACTCCTGGTTGAATCGTCAATAAACTACTATTGGCTGTATCTGTGACGCTATAAAAAGCATTATCTCCTAACTTAATGCCATCAGCAGTGCTAGCAGTAAAGGAACCGCCGATATTTAACTGAGCATTCGGCTCAAAGATAATGCCATTAGGATTGATTAAAAATAAGTTAGCTGTACCGTTGGTTTGAATTAAGCCATCAATAGTAGAAATATCCCCTCCGGTAACTCGCGTGAGGATATTCTGTATATTCAGTGCATTGTTAAAATAAGCAGTTTGTCCAGTAAGTACCGAAAACTGCTCAAAACTGTGAAATAAATTAGTGCCTGCTGCTGTACCGCCAGTAATGGTAAGAGTATTAGCATTGGGGGTAACGACAGAATTATTAGGTAAGGTATCATCCGGCACAATTTGAGCTTGCACTGGTAGGATTGACACAAAAAAACCAGAAGTGATGGATGCAATAGTGCAATAAAAGCTTGGTGTTGCGCGAATGCTCATACTGTGTTTATTGGTTAAGTCTAAGGAGTCCGTAGATTCACCTCAAACAAACAGATCATTGTTTTACAGGGTAGGAAATGAATTGGCTCGACAATTCTGTTGGAAGTACTTACTAGAGGATACTGCAAGAGAAGGCTCAGCCACCAGTCGCACAGTCCCATCTGGCTCAATTATCCAGCCTGTCGCCTCAATGAAAGGATCTAGGATTTGAGAGTGAGAATCTTGAATTGGCGATTGATGATTAGTAATTTCTTCTGTCTCCCTTATTGTCCCATCTCTCCTACTTCCAGAAACTCGCCAATCAATCCAACCTGGCGTAGGATTCAACGCCTCACTAGGAGTAGGTGGTAATCCGCCTCTGCCAGTTACCACAAAGCTATTGTCCCTTGCTTGAGAGGAGCAAGTTTGAGCAATTTGACTGCTAGAATCAGCGAAAGTTTCGGGTAACTCGGCTAATCCTTGTACTGGATCAATTCCTTGAATATCAATTTGTACCTCCCCGTTGAATTCCACACCAAGCTCAGAAGTGGCGGTGATATCACTTAGTGGGGTTAATCTCTCCCGAAATTGAGCACCGAAAACACCTTGAGCAGTAATAGTGACTCTTCCTCCAGAACCGGCTTGAGCATTGGCAGTAATATCGCTATTTTCTTCAGGAACAGCCACAATTAAGGGAGTATCGATATTCAAGTTGCCACCATCACCGATTCCGCCTAATGCGGTTGCAGAAATGGAACTGCCATTTCGGAGTAACAATAAAGAATCCACATTGAGAAAAATGTCACCACCCAATCCGAAAGCAGTAGTGGCATTTATTTGTCCTTCCTGATTGAGCAATATTGACTCAGCATTAATGGTTAACCTTCCAGCATCACCAATTCCCTGATGTCTAACCCCAATTTGACCCCCATCCTGTATAGTCAATTGGTCTGTATTAATCGTCACTTCTCCTGTATTTCCTGTGAGTTCTGTAGATACGAGGAAAGCCTGTTGTAATGCTTTGTTAAGGAAGATAGCACTCCCCTCTATTGCAGATGGAAATTGATTAGGAGCAGTACCACTAAGGAAAATTTCAGCAGCGTTGATGGTCATCTTACCAGTATCACCACTAGCGAATGTAGCTGAATCGATGAGTCCTCCATCGATTAACCGGAGTTGAGGAGTTTTAACGAAGGTATCGCCAGCATTTCCCTGACCCGAGGTTGATGTTCCTAGTGTACTGCGACCAAGAAGTAAGGGATTGCTACCAATAACTTCAATTGATTGAGACGCCTTGATAGTAAGATTACCACCATTGCCTGTTCCAGAATTAGGTAAAGGTTGTCCTAAAGTGGTACTAGCCTGAATAACCCCTGATATTACCCCTCCGCCATCTCTGATGCTTAAGGTGTCGATTATTAAAGTCAGATTACCGGCGTTTCCAGAGCCAGAAGTACTACTGATAATTGCAGTAATAATTTCAGGAGCTAAGGGATTAGTTCCTAGCACTTCCACCTGTTGAGCATTGAGAGTAACATCTCCTGCATTGCCTTCTCCTGCACCAATCAACGGATTGCCAATCGCTTGGCTGATAGTCGTTGAACCTACTGTTGCTCCCTCCAAAAGTCTTAATTGCCTGGTGAACAGGTTAATGGTTCCGCTATCACCTTTTGCTAAAGTTACAGCAACAATACCGCTAGAAAAAATAGGCGCTAAGGGATTGACTCTAGTTGCTTCTACCGACTCAGCAACCTTTACTTGGATATCTCCTCCTCTTCCAGTTCCCTGAACTAAAGAAAAGACTCTTGCTCCATCAATTAGATTGATTCTAGAGGCAGATACATCTAGAGCTCCCCCTTCTCCTGCACCCAAGGTATTGCTAACAATCCCACTAAGTAAAAAAGGATTAAAAGGATAAGCACCAGTTGCTATGATCGAGTCAGTGGCATTCACCGTAACTTTACCACCATTACCTGTTGCCTGTGACCCTACTAACGTGTTAATTTGTCCCCCGTCTTCTAAGTTAAGTTGGGTTGCATTGACACTAACATCTCCTCCTGTTCCTGCACTATAAGTTTCGCTAGCAATACGACTATTGAGAGTGAGGTGGTCTTGATTGGGTATTAGGGGAGTAAAGCCTATAACAGCAATGGCTTCAGTGGCATTGACAGTAACATCTGGTCCAGTTTGGTTACTGCTAGTTCTCGAAATAATTTGCGATCGCTCTAAGCTAATATTCTTTCCTTGTACCTGGATACTACCATTCCCTGTTACCCCAACATTAGTAGTATTCGTTACCGTACTATCAGTCAGAGAAATATTCCCATTACTATTGAGGAGCAGGTTTCCTCCTTGTGCAGTTAATGAACCTGTTATCGTTATCTCATCCCCTTGCAGAGTTAAATCTTGTCCTGGAGCAACACCTAAGTTACCTTCATTGGTGATTTGTGCAGTATGATTACGCGAAGCATTCGTAAATAGTACTCCTGGTTGAATCGTCAATAAACTACTATTGGCTGTATCTGTAGCACTATAAAAAGCATTATCTCCCAACTTGATGCCATCAGCAGTACTAGCGGTAAAGGAACCGCCGATATTTAATTGTGCATTCGGCTCAAAGATAATGCCATTGGGATTGATTAAAAATAAGTTAGCCGTACCGTTAGTTTGGATTAAGCCATCAATGGTCGAAATGTTTCCCCCAGTGACTCGCGTGAGGATATTCTGTATATTCAGTGCATTGTTAAAATAAGCAGTTTGTCCAGTAAGTATCGAAAACTGCTCAAAACTGTGAAATAAATTAGTATCTGCTGCTGTACCACCAGTAATGGTAAGAGTATTGGCATTGGGGGTAACGGCAGAGTTAATAGGCAAGGTAGCATCCGGTACAATTTGAGCTTGCACTGGTAGGATTGATGCAAACAAACAAGAAGTGATGGATGCGATAGTGCAATAAAAGCTTGGTGTTGCGCGAATGCTCATGCTGTGTTTATTAGTTAAGTAGAAGGAATCAGTAGATTCACATCAAACAGGGTGAACGAAATTTTCGTGGGATTTTCATTCTCCGCGTCTCCGCGTCTCCGTGGCTGCTGACTCGTTTCCCCACGCTTTTTTTCGCTTACCTCCTCAAACAAACAGGTTATTCCTTTACAGGGAATGAGTTGGCTCGACAATTCTGTGGGAAGTACTTATTAGAGGATACTGCAAGAGAAGGAGCAGCCACTAGTCTCACTATGCCGTTTGTATCCTTTACCCAACCCGTCGCTTCAACGAAAGGATTTTGGATGTTAGAGTTAGAATCTTGAAGTGGCAATTGATGATTAGTAATTTTTTCTGACTCCCTTATTTCCCCATCTCCTCTACTTCCGGAGATTCGCCAATCAATCCAACCTGGAGTAGGATTCAACGCCTCATCAGGAGTAGGTGGTAATCCCCCTCTGCCAGTCACTACAAAACTATTTTCCCTTGGTTGAGAGGAGCAAGTTTGAGCAATTTGATTGCTAGAATCAGCGAAAGTTTCAGGTAACTCGGCTAATCCTTGTACTGGATCAATTCCTTGAATATCAATTTGTACCTCCCCGTTGAATTCCACACCAAGCTCAGAAGTGGCGGTGATATCACTTAGTGGGGTTAATCTCTCCCGAAATT
>JAAHGL010000037.1 GCA_010692635.1 Symploca sp. SIO2C1
TATCGGGATGTTCATTACCCAAGAGCTTTTTCCTTAATTCAAGTGCTTGTAGATGTAGGGGTTCTGCCTCTTCATACCTCCCTTGTGAGTTGTAGAGATATGCAAGATTGTGGATGCTAGTAGCTATGTCAGGATGTTCATTACCCAAGAGCTTTCTTAACAACGCAAGTGCTTGGAGATAGAGAAGTTCTGCTTCATCATACCTTCCTTGTGAGCAGTAGAGTCCAGCCAGATAGCTGATACTAATAGCCACATTGGGATGCTTATGACCGAAGAGCTTTTTCAACAATGCAAGTGCTTGTAGATAGAGAGGTTCTGCTTCATCATACCTTCCTTGTAACTTGTAGAGATATGCCAGATAGTTGATGCTAGTAGCCACATCGGGATGCTCATTACCTAGACGAGTTCTTGCCTCCAAGCAACATTCTTCACGCCACTCAACTGCTGGAAGATAAGCTCCTTGCCCCTCATAAAAACGACCTAAACCCACAAAAGGTTTGATTAAATCCTCATCTTCTAACCAATTCTTGTGAACTGTTGCTGCTTCTGCCAGGTGAGGAATAATAGGAGTAGCTTCGGCAATATCTCGCTGAGTTGGTTCATCAGGAATGTTTTGCGCCTCTACCACCATCACTTGACAAAACCTTCCCTTCAGCTGATTAGCTTCTACCAACTGTTCCAACTTACCGCTAAAAAACTCTCGAATTAGCTGATGTAACTGATAGCTACCTTCCCCCAGCCTTTCCAATAAACTTAAATCTAACAAAGCCTCATCTCTGACATCCTCCAAATCTTCCTCATCTACCTCCGATAAGCATTGCTCCACTAATCCCCAAGGAATAGGTGCTAAAGCAAAGATACTCAGTAAACATCCCAACTCCTGTGCTGACTCATCCAATTCTTGCCAACTCAGCTCAAAAGCCGCAGCTACTCCCCTTTTTGCCGTCATATCAGGAGAGCGTTTTTGTAATGAGCGATGTTCCAATCCCAATCTTTGCCGCATTTGAGCCAAAGACAAATCTTGTTTCCGTTTCAAATAGCGCCCAACTAACTCCAATCCCAAGGGCAAATATCCCAAATCTCTACAAAGCTGTTGTGCCTCATTGATTTCCCTTTCGATACGCTTTTCTTTCACAAACGACACCAACAACTCTAAGGATTCTTCTTCCGAAAGCACCTCTAAGTTCAGTTGCTCAAACTCACCTAACGATTGCCGCCTGGTAGTAACCAGTACCTTGAAGCGTAATTCAGCAGGAGGTAAGTAAGATTCTATGGCTTGATAATCCCCAACATCATCTAGTATTACCAGCACTTCCCCTTCTCGCCAATGCCGCCAGCAGTAACTCACCTGTTTCTCTAAATCCCAGTCATCTGGTGGCTGCAAGTCTAATTTTATTCTAGCAAAGTTGACAATCTGAGTTCCCAGATCAATTTTCCCTGCCTGCAACCAACAAATACCACCAGGATAAGTTGACTGCTGTTGATGATACAGGGAATATTGCAGTGCTAATTCTGTTTTTCCAATTCCTCCCATTCCCGCGATCGCACAAATAGCCACTCTCTCCCTTTCCTGCAACTTCTGGTGTAAGGTTGAAAGGGTTTCGCTACGTCCCACAAATTTAATTACACCGCTGTAGGGCAGATTGTGGGGTATTCCAGTAGGGGGATTTAACTTTGTCCGTTCCCTGTCGGACGAGTCCAGTCAAATGCTAATATTCTGATTTTCGATCTTTACTGAAGCGTTTTCTCCCTGAGCCAAATTAACAACTTTTTCAATATGGTTGATGAAAGTTTGTGTATTTGACTGCTGAGACTTCATCTCCTCGATAACCTTCTGCATGACTTCCGCTAACTGCGAATCTTCCGTAACCGTTGCCTCTATCTGCTGCACCACCTCAGCAATATCTGACTCAGCCTCAGCTACTGCCTTTACTTCCAGCACAGCTTGACCAAAATTCAACGGTGCTTCCTTTGCTTGCTCAATAGCTGCAACTGTCTGAGGTGATTTACCTTTGAGACGTTGGAATAAAGTTGTTCCTTGATCAAATAGCTTTTCTCCGAATGTTTCTCCAGTCTTTTCCCCAGCTTTAGTCAGAAACTGTACAACCAAGGCAGCAACAGCAATTTCCAGAGGTTCCATGATAGTTGAGCTTCAACCTTGTAGTAGTTGGCATTAATTTAAAATTCATCAGCCTATGGAGAGAATCAGGGCTTCCAATGTTAAGATATGTTTCGCCAACAGCATCAGTGAAGCTCCATATCAGCCATTATAGAAATTCTCTTTATAAGGGAGCGATACCGACGGATATTGCTTGGGTAGTTTCATTACCCAATTCTCTCAAAAACCAAACTACTATAATTCTCATTTAATCCTTGAGCAGTTGGAACTTGCAAACTTCCATTAGTCCCAAAAACATTAACCCCAAGGCTAGCACTATACTGATGTTCGTGAGTAATGATCAAATCCATACGCATATCAGTTTGAGCATTAAATGTCAAGCGATCGCAAAAAGTACTTACTTGGGTTAGTGTTAATGTACCAGCACCAGCGGTAAAAGTATCCTGGGTGCTACCAATGCTGTCCCCCTGTACCAAAGTCACACCATTAGTAATATCCCTCAACCGACTCTGAGCACGAATAACCCCACAACAAAAGGCTTTACCTTCAACCAAATACTCTCCAGGCTGAATGGTTACCGTACTGTTGGCAAGAGTGATTATATTGCCAATATTCCTGACGATGGTGTTAAGGGGAACAACAGTCCAGGTATTCTCAGCACCAAGTCCACCGGCAATATTACCAACAGGCAAGGAGTGTATTATCCTAGCAAACCCATCCACTGGCTTGTCAATCAGCTCAAAATTACCGTTAGCATCGGTTGCTAATACCTTATCCGGTGGTAACTTCCCATTATCATCCAACTGACTGGCGATCGCTCCAAGTAAGGTTAATACCTTATTTAAATCCTGTTTGCCATTTAAGGCAGTGTTCAAATTAGCGATCGCAGCATCATGACCATCCACCAATCCCTTTAAGTAAGAAGTCCTACTTGCTAGTGCTAGCAACTGCTCATTAGGAGGTTTTGTGTTATCTCCACCATAAGCCAGCTCACCATGACCTATCTGTCGAATAGCTGGGGGATAGGCTGCGTTGCTTTCTGGAAGGTCAACCATATTCAAATGTTATATCATATCTACTGATGCCATCGTACTTTAACTGAGGCAGGCTGTAGGTTTCCATTGAGATAGTCAGGGCAAATGTAGTGTCCTTAACTGGAGCAACCATGCATGTCAACAGCTTGAATCGCTGATCACTCTCAAAGGCAGCTTTCAATCGCTCCTGTACCGTTTCCTTAATCGCTTTAGTCTCTCCTATATATACCGCGATCGCCCAATCTACTAGACTTTTAATAGCTGCATCATTGGGCAGTCCTGACACATCTGGTGGCTGATCGATTGCTGATGTTATGCCAACCGGAAACCTTTGTTTCAGCTGCCATTCCACCATCATGTTTAATTGCCCAGTGGCTTGATCAACAAACCTGATATCAGTAATTGCCGCCCTTGGCTCATATTTCGCGATCGCTCTTTCAATATCAGACCTAACTTGAACTTTTTGAACGAACAAAGGCAACCCTATATATTGATTCACATTGACTTTGGATGGATCAAGCAATATTGCCTGTATATTTGCCTCAATTTCCTGTGATATATCCATTTTGCTTGGTTGTTTGTTTTTTGTTCTTTGTTTTTTGACTAACAACTAACAACTAACAACTAACAACCAATAACACGTTAGCGTATTTATCTACAAGTCATACAGCAAACAGCGTCTCATCATGGGACGCTAATTTTGGGCAAGCAAGTTAAGGAACAATTGTTTAGCAAAATAAGGGGGAACGGATAGCCCAATAATACTGCCAGCGATCGCGTCTCTATCTGGTAGTCGATACCATTCAGGAAACCCACCAATACGAGCAATTACCCTCATAGGGAGTTGATAGGCTTCCTGGGAAAGATTGTCCCAATAGGTAATCGCCCCACTACGACTACCTCCTTTACTGTCAATAAACATGGATCTGGTAATAGTAAAGGATGGCTCACCCTCCATTCTTAGAATAGACTTGTTCTTGCTTTTGGGGTGACCACTCCCTGTACAAACCCCTCCCCTCTGAATAATTGCCATTTTGAAGTCAGTCTCTAGAGACTTCGATAAAACAGACTTCTTTTGAGCCTTCAGTAAATTGGTTAATCGCGATCGCGGCATTGCAAACCCCTCTATGCAGCTATCCCAGCCCCTACGTTCTTTCCTTGGCAAAAACACCTTGCCAAGAACCGGAGCATTCTTCCTTGCCACCAGGATTAATCTTTCTCTGTTCTGAGGAACTCCCCAGTCAGCCATATCTATATCGCGAGTAACAAAGTCGTAGTTATGCTCAATCAGTGCATCAATGATGATTCTACAACTCTTAGATGGGTAATATTTAACGGCATTCTCTAAGGTAAACCATTGTGGTTGCAAAGTCGCGATCGCCGTCGCCGTTGCTTTTGCCGCACTAATATCTGTGTCTCCTTCTCTCCTCCTAGTGAGGTGAGATAAGCTGCTAAAACTGGAGCAAACAGGGGAAGCATGGAGAAGGAAGGGATTACGAGGGATTCCAGGGAAATCTTTACTTGCCATCTCCTCTACTGTTGCTAGATAGGATTCACCGCCATAGCATTGGTAATTTGCGTCCCTACAGAACTTCATCTGTCTACTGAAAATCTTGTTATTGGGATCACAATCCACACTTGCAACTGGTCTAATGCCAGCCCCAACCAGCCCACCTTCTATCCCTCCCCCTGCTGAAAATAAGGTGACTGCGATCGGGGCATCTTTCTTCAATTTTGGTTTTCTCATTGATTTTAAATAGAGCAACCAGTGGCTTGCCCAGGACAAGCCACCAAGGAATCGGCGCAAACTTAGTAGCTTACGCTAGCTGCATATTTATTCCAGGAGGAGACCAGATCGCCTCCGTTGACCTCAATATAGCTGATAGCACCTGCCACATGATCCCTGAGGGCAAAGGTTATGCTGTTTCTGTTGTGAGCTGCGGTAGCGCAAGCGATCGCAGGTAATCGCTCCTATATAGCTGCTACGCTTCCTTTTGTCTCCCTTGATTGTGAGGTTATGCTACTTGGTGAGAATCTTCAATTGCTTAGTGGAAAGACTTGCATAGTTTTCGATGACTGTTGGTTTCATTGGTTGTGCGATTGTTGTTTGTTTCCTTGTTATATTATACACAGTGTAATGTGTGATATCAGGAAGGGAACAAATATTCAGCTTCTGTCATGGACGCTGAATATGTCTACAAACAACGATTTTTATCCTTGCTAGAACTGGGAAGTCTATTCAGGGTTAGGGAAATATTGACTGTTTCGATGCTTTGTGAGGTTCAGACAAAATAGCTAAAACGCCCATTCTTTCGTTCTGAACCTCGCATCCTTGCCCCATAATGGTTTCAGCTATTTTCCAAGGAGTGTGTTAAGTACTTTGTACTAAAAAAACACCGAACCTCGCAAACCGCTTCCAGAAGCTATACTGGGAGAGGGTTTCAAAACCCGCCCTCCCCACTCGCTGGGGAAACTAATTGAATGGAAACCTTTAGCCTTTTCATTTCTCGTATAGTCCCTAATATACTCCCCACTCGCTGGGGAAACTAAGAGAAAAGGGGAAAGCGTTCCCATGATGGGAGCGCTTTTTCTTGAACACTGAATCAAATCATCACTTAGCAATTAAAGGTTAATCAAGGCTTCAACCTCATCATCAGTCATCTTCATGTCCAGCTGCTCCAAGAGGGCGTCTTTCTTCAGCCCCTTGGGGTTGATCCCATGACGTGCCGCAACATTCAATAAGTCCTGCCACTTGAGGGACTCTAAGTAATTGTAGTGTTCTACTGACAGACCAAAGTTAGTAACATCATCCTCCTCTGCCTCAACCTGAGCAATAACATCCATCTGCTCAATGTCAGCTTTGTGAGAATGACCATTACTATTGCCATTGCTGTTTTCACCAATGAGACGCCCAATTACACCGGCAAGAAAATCAAGGGCTTGAACAGGGCTGTAAAGATTAAGAAGATAATTTTTGATTTCTGATACCAAGTCCATAGACTTGCGATCGTAAGCCCCGTCAATGTCAAATTGAACAGCTAGCTTGGTAATCATTTGCCCTGACTGGGATAGCAAGTAATCTTCCAACTGCTCCAGATACTCGTCGAGATCATCTTGTTGCTGAGGCAGGTAAGCGATTGCCTCATCTCCAAATAAGCCATTGATTGTAGCTTGATAGTCCAGCAGTTCTTCAGGACATACATCTCGTATTTCCGCGATCGCTTCTTGAACTAGTGCGGCTGCACTCTCCATTTTGCTTTCTACCGAGCCAACCCTCTGTAATTGCGCTTGCAGGAAGCGTTGCTGCTCTTGTAGTTCTTCGATCTGAATCTGCACCTGATTGTACTGATTTTGTAGTCTGTTGGTTAATTCTACTAGTAACATTGCTTTTTCCTTTGTTCTGATGTGGTCGGTGGTTGGGATGGCTGTAGTGGGTTGCCAACCGTTCCTATTACTATCTTCTACAGTGTGTTGTAGGTCTTGATGTTTCTGAGGATTGCGTTGGCTTGTTGGTTGAACATTGTTTTGTGCGATGTATTGTTTTGTTTCCTACTACTATCTACACAGTGCAATGTGTCACCTCCGGAAAGAATAAGATTTTTTCCGTCCCATTATGGGAACGGATTGGTTATTTGTTGTTAGTTGTTTGTCAAGAAATCAAATAACCAAGCGGTTGTGGTTAGTTAGGTGAGCTTGGGTTTAGAAGCGATCGCAGCTCACGATTTGTCCTCATAGACTGAAGACAGCTGATAATCACATCGCCGTGGCAGGACTTGGGAGAGCACCAACACAGAAGCCTAACCTTTCTGGTCTTTGACAGCTCATAAAGCCTCTTGAGTTCAGATACTACCTTGCCAGAGCTGGGGTGCTTGAAATTGTAAGAGACAGTGATATTGGCAAGCGCTCCTGTCTCTACGGGGACGGAAGCGCTAGGTTGCTTTTGTGCTAGTTTCAGGTTATCCCACAACCATCGCTTGTAAGCAGCAATAACTTTAGACCGAGCAGCGATCGCCGCAAGTTCTGGATATTTTGTGGTTATCTCAAATGGGTTACCCAGTGGAGACTTTTTGTCAATTCTAAAATCAGTCCATCCCAACTCTGACTTGATTCCACCTTTCATTGAAGCGGTTTTAATAGTGAATTCCTCCATTGATTCATCTTCATCATCGGAGTAATAGTCAAATCTAATTTGGACAACATGACCCTCTACTTTGTGGTTGATAATCAGGGTCATGTCTTCTTCTTCTAAAAGACTGTCAATTAGAAGTTTTAGCTCTGGGTGATGTTGTTCTATCTGGTTGTACTCAAGGACACACTTGGATACCTTATCCCCTTCAGACAGACTCCTGGCTAGCTTTCTCATAATCTCCTCTGAACAACATCCTTGTTCATGAGTCTATAGCACAAAAAAGGAACGTTCCTATGTTAACCCCTATGCACTAATATATACGTATTTATACGTAAAAAGTTCGCCAAGTGGCTACCAGCAGCGTAAACCGAGACAAAATTATGATCAAGAATAGCTCAATTGTCCAAAGGCTGAAGCTCTTGCTAGATAAGGCATCCCGCCTTAAGTTAGTAGCCCGCCAACTTACCCAGGATTTGCGCACTACTTTACATACGACAATGTGATATGCAGAATGTGGATTAAGAATCAACTACTGTTAGTTTCATCTTTATCTGAGATAATTCATCCAAAGCAACAAAGTACACCTCAGATTGTGGAGTGCCTTGAGATATCAGCGATCGCAGCTTACTCCCCCAAAAAGCTCGTGCTTCATCAAAATTGGACACTCTCTTAGTCTTGGTAAGCCACTCTGAAGCCATAATCCCAACTAACTGATCAAATTCCTCCAAAGGCAGTTTGGATGGCATATCTACCTTATAATGCCCACACCATTTGATAATGAAGTCAGGAGTATGCCCGTTTAAAAGCACAGGCGATCGCTCGTTCCTCTGGTGTTCCCCGCTGTTTCTTCTCTTCCTCCCAGTCGTCGAATTCCGCATGGGAGTTGCCAAACCCAACACGAGTGACCCCAGCGATCTTCAGATGACATTTGACAACAACCTGCTCTCCTCTTTGAACAGGGTCACTGTAATCAATCTCCCAGTCGGGATAGATATCATCAAGTCTGTCCCTCATTGTCTGCCAGGGGACATAGTACCACTTTCCCCCTCCTGGCAACTTCCTTAATTTATGATCCTCAGGACGGAACCAAGACTTGAGCTTGGGGTATAGATCCCTCAGCTTAACTGCATCCATTATCTTCTCAAACTCCTAAACAGCGGTTCTTCGTAATAAGTCCAAGGCTTACGGCACTCGGTAAACCTTGCCAATATTTGCAATCGCGATTGATAACTTAAACCACCTAAATCCAATCCATCCAAGCCATGTATCATGCCAGCTTGGATAGCCAGAAACAAGTGCAAGTCGTGGCGTTCCTCTACTCCCTTAAACCAACCAGTCCCATCACAGGACTCAGCTCCCAACTCCTGGCAATACCATAATCGTTGCCAGGAGTTGACCCGCGCTATATGAACACGGGGAAAGTTCTTGCACCACATAGGCATGGTTTTCCATTTCCAATCAAATGTCCCCCCAACGAAAATCACATCAGCGGTTTTGGGAACACATTCTATGCCCATGTCATTTTGAACAGCAAAAGCTAGAGGAATGCCAGGGTATCTATCTCTAAGCTTGGTTTCCCATAGATACCAATTGGTTATAGTCCAAGCCCTATCTGCTACCTCATCAGGCACTACAATCCATTGTGGTTTAATCTCGCGATCGCAATAATAGTCACAGGTCATCAGGAATCTATCTGAGTTCCATCTCCTGTTATCTTTCCAGGCAATAAACTTACCGTTATCTATTGCGTAATAGGGCAAGGCTGGTGTTCTTTGATCAGCATAGAGATTACCTGCATTGCCATACCTCATAGCCCATTTTTGAAACTCTATACTAGAGTGGCTGCTTGCTAAAACCCTTAGATTGCTCTTTGTTGCTAACATTGAATAAGCCTTGTGCGATTGTTTGTTTCCTAATTCGATACATAAGGCTAAACTGCGCGGGTGTTTCCGCGCAGTCCTCATCCTGGCTAACAGAATAGAGCTACACTCCTCCTATATCGCTTCGGCAATCGAGAAAACCACTCTAAATTACTAGGCTCAAGAGCAACAGGGACAAATGGCAGATAAGTTGCAGTGCTGACATTTTTAACTGACTTTGTTGCCAGATCTTCAGGATAAAAGATGTCAAGCGATCGCGCCATCTCTTCAATTTCTGCCAACACAAAATCTCCCTGGATCTTGACTTCCCATGCCCAATCCAGGACTCGCTTGGCTTTCCTCATTTCTACTCGAAACTTGCCAAACTTCTTCATCATCAACTGAGAGAATCGACTGGCTTGCTTGCTACAATCGAACGCTAGATAAATGCTCTTTATTTTCGACATCCTGCCGCCTTTGCCAGGACGTTTTAGGAGCTGAGTAATGTAGGCAGCGCGTCCTACAAGATAGGTGAGAACATGGCGATCGCCAAGATCGACTGTCCTATTTGATTGTGTCATAATAAGATTACCTTTTTTATTTGTCGTTTCTTAGCCGCCGTCTCTCGACAACAGCTAAGAACTTTTTTTGTGTACCCCAATGGAGTACACACATCATCTGTCATTTGTCATTGGTCATTCGTCCTTTGTACTAATGACCAATAACGACTAAAGTACGTGGGATGAGCTTCACAGTTTTCAGTCTTGGTGGACATCAGGTTCTTCCCCGGCGGCTGCACCTTTAGCAGTTTGGCTGTGGCTCCTTGTCCCACCGGCTTATATATATAATATAGCAATAATATATATTATATCAAGGTAGTTGAGGTTAAATTGTAATATTTATACACATTGCGATAAATATCTGCAAAATAACGGATACTCATATACATACTATATATATTCTGTTATATTGAGGATGTATAAGAGGATAAGGTAATGGCAGACACCAAGCGATCGCGTACAGCATCATTCAATATTTCCCCAGAGAAGTGGGAGGCGTTCAAAAAGAAAGCGACTCAGGAAGAAAAGAACGCATCCTGGGTACTGTTGGACTTCATCGACAGATACTTGGAAGGAAATGAAGGGGAAGGAGAGACATCATCTGTCCTAAGGGAGAAGGTAGCAAGATTAGAAGGACAAGTAGAGCTGTTGATGGGACTGCAAGAGGAAGTGAGAGACATCAAGGAGTGGCAGTCAAGAATAAGAATGGAAGCTGTTCAACAACAGCGGGCGATCGCTGAACTTTTATCCACCCCTACCTTACTAAGTGAAAAAAATGTCCCATAATGGGAACCAACTTTCACTCTTTCTTGAATTGACACATTGTAATGTGTATAATAATCAAAAAGTAAGCAAGCAGTGCGCGAACACTGCTTTTAGCACCTACCGCGTCCCTTGAGTAAGGACGCTGACCACAATTCAAGGATGATTTGAACTATGGCTAGCAGTAATGATAGCTCCATTATGTGCGTTGAGGAAAATGGCATTGAGTATTTCACGGTTACAGCAACTGGAAGGAGTGGGATATCGGAAACAGGGATAGCAAGGACGTTAGGGATCTATCCAAGTGCTGTAAGTCTATGGCACAAAAAATTGTCACCCCAAGCTTTACGCAAGGATATACCAAGAAGCTTAGAGCCTTTAATAGGCAAAAACTCCAACCTTTGCGCACAATACTACCCCAAGATTTATACCTCTGATTTTTGGGCTTGTTTGGCAGAGTACTATGCCTTCGAGTCAAGAAAAACAACAACAGAAGCAATTAGGGCATTCCGTAGCTTTGCACGTATCGGTGCAGAATCCTTTATTCAGGATAAGACGGGTTGGATTCCTGAGCAATGTCAATCCCCTATTAAAATCCGAAGTCTAATTGATTGCTTTCTCAACAATCCCCAACAAGCGCGATCGCTAATTTTGGCAGATTTGTTTGTGTTAAGGAAATTCGACTAGAAGCGCGATCGTAGGTGATTGCTTCAATAGCATCAAATTTACTATAAAAAGGGGAGCTTTGGGGCGAAAAGTCACCCCCCAAAGGAGAGGGAGGGGTAGCCATTGGCTGCCCCTTCCTCTCACCCCTGACAATGATTATTATTCTCTTTGTGGGATGTTTTATTATTTGGAATCCAAGCATTTTTTAGCAGCCTCCTCCATAGCCGCTTCCTCTTTTGGAATTTCGGGCAAGTCACATATCATAAACTTCCGCTCCTGCTTGCCATCCTCCCTGACAGCAGTAACTCCTCTGGTATCACCGTTAGGCCAAGTGGCGTGAACATGAACCTTAAATAGGCTACCGCTCCCATCAATAGTTCTGAAATACTTGTCTAAGTGATCAGTTAGCTCCTTCTTAGAACCCTGCTTGACGAATTTTGAGACATCCCATTCACTGCATTTATGTTGTTTACTATCACAAAACTCATGCCCAGGGTGATACATTGTCCCGTCAGCAAGGTGGAAAATAGCAGAATCTTCAGGAACATCACTATCACTATTGGTTGTAGACGAATTATTACCGCCACCACTACATGCAACCATAAGAGCTGCCATAGTTAAAAAAATGGCAACATACTTTCGAGAAAGAGGCATAAAGCGGCGGTTAATTTCTGTTTTATAATCTTCACTGTCTAAAGTATCTGTCATAATCCAAGATATAATTACGCTTTTATCCCAAGCTTAGTAAAACCAACTATGGTTATCAATGTGGTTCAATCAACACCAATTTAGACCGCTAGAGCTCCTACTCGTTCAAATTATACTAAAATAATATACTGTAATCGTTTGATATTATGAACTCAATTAGGTGAGCCAAATAGTTAACCGGATTGGTAAGGCTTATCCTTCAGTAGTTGATCCCAGGACAATGCAACTAATACCCTTTCCTAAGGGTAATTTAGTGAAAATTCCGAGAAGCAAAAGGGTGTCATGGGGACTGAAAGAGCGGGGACAGTATATTGCTCAATGGTATCGCCAGGGTTATCCAGATCCACCAGAGGGATGGAAAGAATATGATATCCATCACATCAAACCTAGAGAATTTGGTGGAAGTAATGAATTTGAAAATCTTGTCCCTGTATTGAGAAAAGTTCATCAAGAGCAGTTTAATGCTTTCTGGCGAGATTGGTAGGAGTGTATTATGGAAAAGCCGAATATAGAAACTCTGATTGAGAGCGTGCAATCTTTAGGTGTTGTTAATCTAACGGAACTATCAATTCCTTTAGCTTTAACTTGTCAGACTTTCCCCGCTCAACCTTGGAGACCAGATATTTTTAAAGAATCTCTAAAAATTACCTTGCCTGAGGGCTTGAAACAACTTTGGTATCAAGTATCAGAGTTACGATTATTTGAAGATCTGACCTATGGTCAGTGGGGACTGGTTTTTTGGTCTCCTAATCAAGTTATTCAAGAGCAAGAAACAAGGATGGCTCAAAGGCAAGAAGATTTCCGAAGCTCAGATTTAATTATTGGAGAGTTTTTGGGAGATTCTGAACTTTTGCTGATTCGGTGTAATGAGCAAGAGACAGACTTTGGCAAAGTTATGATTGCTTTACCCTTGGAACAGCGGGAAGAGTGGTATGTTGCAGCAGATTCTCTAGAAGAGTTTTTGAGTAAGTGGATCACATTTAGAGGAGAAAAATTTTGGGAATCGTCATTTGTTACTAATCATCCTTCGTTAGCCCTGTAGTGGTGTGGCACAGCTAAAACAAGGTTGGTGGGGAGTATGAATCGAAGGATGAGTTGATTGATTCTATGTGCGCCAAGCAGTTTGGTGCGTTACGCAGAAGCGGCGATTATTCACTTGTTGATAGATTGCTCCTCTGCTAACGCACCCTACAAGATCGGCATCGGCGATCGTACTTTATATATGGGCGCACACTTACCCAATTATAAATATAATAGTAGCAAATAATGATGGAGAATGCAACCCTCGCTATCACCTAATTCATAACTCTAACCTCAACTGTTGCACAAACTGTTGTCCCTTCTTGGCAAGCTTAGCTAAAACACACTGACTCCAGAAAGTGCCATCGCCTAATTTAATTGCCCTGACTTCTGGATCACACTTCTCAATCTCTAAGGTGCTATTAACGGCTTCTAAAGGTGGGATAGGGACTTCTGCCTCCTCATCCTCCCCAGAAGAGGTTTCCCCAGAAGAGGTTTCCATTGTCCCTGGCATTCCATCAGGAGAGCGGTGAAACATCCTATCGGGAAAAACCTTCTCAAAAATCATCACAGCACAGTAGCCACGATGATCTGGCATCATATCGAAGAACTCCTCTTTAACAATTCCACACTTGTACCTGAGGGCTATCTCAATGCATTCATAGAGGAGTAGCAGTTTCTCAAAGTTGACTCCTTTCAGAATTGGTATCTCACGAGTATAAGGATTGCCATCCTTGCCCGTCTGCCATTCCTGGTTACTCCGATCTATCTCACAGACACCAAATAAATCGCCCAACTGATTACGAATACTTCTGAATGTCTTCTTCTCCTCGCTGGCTCCCTGCCACCACCTTTTGCAGTACTCGATAAATCCTTTGATGGGGAGTTGCCAGTCTAGTGTCCCTTCCTGCGATCGCTTCAGTAGTCCCTTTAGGTTTTTGCGATTGACTACATGAAAGCCTTTGTACTCTTTACCACTATAAGGATTGAACCCCCGCCGTCTTTTCCTGACCAGACAATCATACTCAGTCGCGATCGCCCATATTAGTTTGTTGATTAATGCCTGTGCTGTCAGCAATCTCTTTGGTTTCCAGCAGTCCAAGATGATGCTGTACTCAATTTGTAGCTCATCTATTTCTGAAAGGTTTGCACCTGGAAATTTTTCCATGTTAAAATTGGACTCTAAGATTAACATTGTTTTTCTTGAGGGGTGGGAGGCTCAATTCCCGCCCCTCAATCCGTACATTGTAACTTAGAGATGATCCGCTGGCAACGTTACGGTAATTAGCCTACTTCTCATCATCATCTCCTCCCAATTGTGCTTGTCCCCCTAAAGCAATACTAATACTTATTATAGTAATAGCAGGCTTTTCAGCTTTTTCTTGAGTTGTTACTTTTTTATTTTTTAACAAGGAGATTTTTTAACAAAAGATAATTTAGAATTGTTATCACATTATTTTTATATAAAAAATCTAAATTAATTTCTAAAAAATTCTTTCTCGAAAAAATTAAAAAAACCAAAATTAAACAAGATAAGTAAAAATACTTAGTTCTAAATAATATATTAGGGTTGCTTTAGGGGGAAATAGTGCTGAAGTAACGTAGTAGTGGGGTTATCAGCTGCAATGGCATTAGTGTAATTGCTTCTCAAATTGCAACAGAAATGTGACGGGGATCACGGCTCTTAACCGTGATCCCCGTCACATTTCCTATCAGACTAGACGGCGTTGCCATCTGTATATTCGAGTTTGCGTCCCATTGTGGGACACAGTTTGTTGCTGAGATTTTGCTTTGAAGCGATCGCCTATTCTGTTCTAGAGAAAGCTGCAAAGTGAAGTGGTATCAGGACATTGCCAAGATAGAAACAGTGATGGCTGTCACAGCAAAAAATAGATTCAAAGCACAAGTAATCGTGATACTACAAAATAGTCCTGACAGCACACATTGTTCCTGCATGGTGTAGTAGTAAGGAAACTTCCAAGCACAAAGGACACAACAAATGAGACAAATCAGAACACTCATAATCAACCGAGTAGTTCTGAATCAGCGGGAAAAAGGAGATCATTGTCATGAGCATAGAAAGGGGAATCACGAAAGAACTAATTGAGATGAAGATGGGTGATGAAATGCTTTATGAGAAGCATCAATTGCTCCAAGAGAAACGTGCAGATCTCCAGAAGGAACTAGAAGAATTAGACGAGCAAATCAAGTCTGAAAAAGTGGTGATGAAGGAAAAGTTTGTCAAGGACAAGCAACGCTTCCATCAGCTACAGAATAACGTGAGGGAGTTAGTCAATAAACAAGTCTTAAACGAGGGTGAAAAAGTCTCTTCCCGTGGTACTCGGCGTGTTTATGTCTGGCAGTTCTGCTCTGAGGTTGGCTTGATCGAGTTAGACCCTTCGGCGATTGAAGATGAACTGCCTCTTGGTGCAAAAAGGTACATGTTTAGACATGACGAAAAAAGGTTGAATCTACTTAACTGAAAGCGATCGCACCCAACCAGAAAAAGCGTTCTCATCGTGGGACGCTTTCTCTGATCAGTATTTATATGTCCACTGGACAAGTTCTAATGTACACTGGACATATCCATAGAACTGGTCTAGATGATGGATATTGAAGTTGACAACTACCCTGTAACCGAATTACAGAGTCGCTACGAAATTGGCAAGCAAGCAGTCTACAATCGCTTGGAGGCATTAGGGATTAAGCCGTCTAGGGAGGGTAAAAACAGTTATGTGAATGCAGCTGATCTGCGATCGCTAGATGAACTGCATGGTCACATTCAAGACGGTGGCAAGATGAATGATTTTCCCCTCAGTCAGTTAGACAGAGAGGATGATATGCCTAGTGGACAAATAGAAATGTCCACTGGACAACCTGATACTACTCAACTAGCAGTTCTAGTAGAAACCTGTGTTAAAGCCTCAGTAGAAGCAGCAATGGCTCAGTTGCCGGAAGCACTAGCCGCTGTTCAAGCCCCGCGATTACCTACGGTAGCTGCGCGATCGCCACTCTGGCATCATTGGGAATTAACTAGAGCGATGGAGGCAGGGATATTGTTATCTACTGCTGAGATTGAGGCGCTGATTGGGGTTAAGCCTTTCTGCCACAACGAGGATACAGCTTATCAACGTGGTAGTTGGATTTTTATCAAAACAGAGAAAAGGATAGGCTCTCAGATAGCATGGCGGGTGCTTTTGGAGGAGGATGACTCCTGATGTCCGTTAAAATTCGTAGGGTCTTCCATCGTATCTAAATAGAACCCAAGATTTGCCAACTCTACAAAATCGCTCCTCTTCGCACTTTCCCTCACCAATGAGTTCAAACGGTCTAAATGGAACGTGTTGATCGTAATCGTTTATCCAGAAATATATTATTTTTTTATTTAATATATAATCTAGGTTTTCTATAGGACAATTCCTATAGAAAGTATACTGATCAGAATCCCCTTTGTAACAATTCTTCTTATCTTCAATACACACAATTATTTCAGGTTCAGGAGCCTCCGTTATCCAAGTATCCCAATTAGACCCATTAGTATCTTGTAAGTCAACCTGTACATAAATTGAGAGGCCTGTTGGATTTGGATAACAATTATTCCCATTGTTGGGAGTCCAAGTTTGAAAATAAATATACCAAGGGAGTCCTTCTATTCGGTTATATTTAGGTTCAAGTGCAAGTCGGCGTGTCGTAAAAGGAGTTGAATGTCCGTTAGGATCAAAAGTATCTACATCCCAAAAAGTATGAGATCTTAATCGTATTTCAATATCTGGGTGTACTCCATCAAAATTATCGGTAACTGATGGAGAATAGGCATCAGGAGTTCCTGCTCCAGGCCCGTGAGTAATAAGATAACCATCTTCACTATAAGTACATTGCTGTCCGGGTCTTAAGGGAGGAAGGTTGCCAGCTCCTGCTCCTATGGGTTCAACAACTCCAACGTCCTGAGCTCTTGTTCTGTACTCTGTAACAGCACCCGGATGATAACCATCTAAAAACAGAGATGACCCCTCTTCAAAGTGTTCATCAGCTTCTGCTTCATCAATTGTACAAGGACAAGGTTGAAGATTTGAAAATAAACTAGGGTAATTTTCTCTAATGATGTTTGCTCGTATCAGTGATTCTTGATAGTCTTTATCATTTATATATTCTTGATTTGGGAGTTCTTGTCCAAAAGCAGAAACTGAAAAAGTACTGATGATAGCCAAGATAGATATAAGCAGGTTCATCCGGTAATGTTTCATATGTCTGTGCTGTAGCCCTGATGAATAAATATTCCTAATAAATTGTAAAGCATTAAATTCATAGCCAATATCCAGTCAGCAGCCCAAGTAAAGAAACGTAAAGTTGAGGGTTTTTACATCGGGATTAATCTTGTCGAAATGTCCATGCTGTTTGAGTTTGGTCGGGGTAATGAATCGGGAAAAGCAATTTTGTCGATGTATTTCCCTATGGGGTTACCTCAAGTGAGGGAAAGGGTTATCTTAACTTGTCGCTAATGCTCTCAGCTTCGGTTTCTTCTGGGAACTTTGGATTGCCAGCATAGGAAAGATGAGAGAGACTAGCGATCGCACCTTTGACTTGAGCATCCCTAACCTCAAGGTATTTTTGCAGCTGCTCTAGGTTCCGATGTCCAGATATCTCTTGGATGATCCGCAGTGGTACACCGTTGTCTGACATTTGGGTAAGGGCAGTCCTTCTGAAGCTGTGGGTACTGGCCCCCTCAATTTTGACTCGTTTGCAGGCTTCTCGGAAAATCAACGCTGCTGAGTCGGGGTGAATATGCCCGCGTCCCCAACGTCCGGGGAATAGATAGTAATCTCCGGCTTCACTAAAGTACTGTTTCAGGAGTACCTGTAAATCAGTTGATGTGGGTATGACTCGGCTGCTAAGCTGACCCTTAGCATGGCACTTACGGATGATCATCTCTGGTCTGACCCTACCCAGTGGATTGTACACATCCTCACTAAGTTGGGTACAGGCTTCATTAACCCGACAAGCGGTGTAGAGACAGAAGCCGAATAAGGCGCGATCTCGACTATTTTGTAACCCATCGCTGAATAGCACCTCAATCTCAGCCTGGGTTAGTACTTTTGCCTTGCCGTAGCGATCGCGTTTCATGGGAAAAGTTTACCCCACTTTGAGCATTTGCTGAAACAGTTGTTGAGCAAACAATGGGGAAACTAATTGAGCTGAGTTAGACTGTTATATTAGTTTTTGCCCTTATAGCTCAAACCTTCTTTAACAATTCCTCGATTAACTGGCTGGGTGTCTTGCCCAGCTTCTTTGCTGTCTCCTCAAGCTGCTCTTTCGTCTGATGATCGATAAGAAGTTCTTCCTGTTGACCCTTTGCCTTATCTGCTACCTCAAAAAAGTTGCTATCCATGATAATGTCCCGGCAAACCTGGTGACGTGTAACTTCTTCTCCTTCGTTCAATCGACGATTTAGTTCGATATCGATAATTCGGTCTATCTCACTTTGGTTTTTGAAAGCTTCATTGGCAATGATATTCCAGATGAACTGAGAGATTGGTTGTCCGTTTCCCCATGACCAGATAGCTGCTAACTGTCCCCCTGTAGAACCCCTTGTTATCACTTTGAACGATTTTCCCTCTAACTCACTATCTTTATAGAAACCCATTGCACTCCTTTTCTTTGGATTTTTTTTGCTACTAAATCACTTCTCTTAGATTAATTGCTACTAGTGCATTCCACTATTAAATTGTAAGGTAAAAGTACTAAAGGCACTCTCTAGATACCTATCAGATACCTAGAAGACCTTGACAGGATACTTGAGAGTATCCTAGAGTGTATGAGATGAAACGAGAAAGCAAGAGGAAATGCAAAGGCTAGTCGAAGGTGAATCGACAAGCGAAATGAGCGTCAGTCGGTTATCAGCCAGTGAAACACCTAAGCGTTACATTGATTTAGACCTACTACAAGAACTCCAATCTGAATATTGTTTAGATGAGGTAGTCAAGTTAATTGGAGTGTCCAAAAAGACACTAACCAAGTATCGGATTCTTGCCTACAAATTTATTCCTGAATATCAAGAATCCTGCACAAATAGATTTCCGTCGTATCAGCTACAAAAGGAGGTGGAAAGAGAAAGGATTGAATCTGGTGTAACAGTTAGACCCCTCTACCCAGATCCTCCACCATTCACCAAGATTGAAGTCGATATTCTCAAGCAAATAGCTGAGCTTTACAAGTCCAAGATGAATGGAAAAAGAATGAGCGATCGCCAAGTGGAACAAGTCTTAACAGCTAATCAGCAACAACGAGTAAGTTAGGAGAAAACAGATGAAAATATCAGAACTAGCAACAGAAATGGGCTTAACTATCAAGGGTACTATTGAAGCTGCCAAGTCAGCTGGTTGTACTTCAATCAAGAATGGCAGCTCCGAGATTCCAGATGCATTAGCTAAGGCTCTACTTAAGGCCCATAAGCAAATCTCTGAAGCGGTAGGCTTGCCACCACAACTACCCAGTGTCAAGGAGGTAAAATCTGGTCAGGCTGAAGTTCCTCCGATTGAAGAGGTGAGTAGTTTAACGATCGCCAATGCTAAAACCATCAGTGAAGCAACTACTGCAAGCATTGAGACAATCTACACTCTGACTACTAATCTTCAAAAGCGTCATCAAGAGTTATTGTTCAAGCAGGGTTTCCAAACTGCACAACGTGAAGAAGCGGTTGTCAACCTAGGCAAGGCTACTTATCACCTTGCTGTCCACGAAGAAAGGTTAGCCAAACTTGAGCAGTCCAATAAGGATCTCAACAATCAACCCATTGCTGATGTTGCAGCTGAGCTAGGCATTGATTTAGATGGGCTAGTTAATCGCGCTGCCGCTGCTTTCTCTGAGTATGAGCAAAAACACAATCAGGCGATCGCTAGTGCTGAGCATCTTATTCAGACAGGCGAGGTTTTGACTGACGAGAAGGGGGAGGTAATCGCTCCTGATTTTTTTACCGTTACACTCAATCAGTATCGACTGCCATCAGTAATCAGTGCTTGATTGTGGAACTGTTGCAGGCGATCGCAAAGCTTTCTTCCAGTCTGCAACAAGAGGTGTCGAAATACGGGAATGCGTTCCCATTGTGGGACTCGGACAAGGAACAACAAACTAAAAAAGGTGACGACATGCTATCAATAGCAGTTAGGGCATTTCGCAAAGGTATAGCAAGGTTGACTAACCAGTGCAACCAACAGGAGACCAGCTCTACTTCTATACATGAGTGGTTCTCTACGCATAAACTACCACATCATCTATATTGGGACTCCCTCTGGATTAAGCAGTTTAAGCCAACTTGCCGCAAGACACATTTGGCAACGGCAATCATTATGACTGGCATTGATCGCCAAACAGCCATCAACCTGGCAGAAGGAATTTTAGCATTAGCTCCTGCATTTGACATCAACTCTCCTCCTATGTGGTCAATCAGGAACCTGCTAGAAACAAAAATGTACTCTTACCTGCGATCTCTAGCTGAGGCATGAGACAAGCTGGGGGAGCTGGGGGAGCAGAGGGAGCTGGGGGAGAGGGATTCGGGTTTATCCGAGCAGTATTGGCGCGTGAAGTTGCCGGACAATTGGCAGGATTAGACTTCTTTATAGATTTGGAAGAATTTCTCCACACCAATATCATTTTTCCCGCGATCATAGCCCATCAAGATAGCAAAAATTACGACTCTTCGTTTCTCTAGGACAAAGTGCAAGACAAAGGGTAGGACAAAGCGAAACGAACTCAAAACACTATCAGCTATTGGTTTTGCACCTTACCCGAAAAGGTTGCTGTGATGAGCAGGACAAAAGGTAGGACAAAGCGAAGTGACAAATACTACACGGAATTGGAACTTAACTACAATTTCCTCTTGGAACTACCACAACCCTTTACCTTCATACAACACAAGCTCTGGAACCCAATAAGTTCCAAAAACCAAAAAAATAAAATTCCGTTCCCACGAACGACAGAATAAGGGTTTTAGAGATTTTAGGAATCTAGTTGAACTTAACGTAGTTCCCAAAAACACACTTGTAGTACGCTCTCCTTAGTCTTACCCTTCCCACTTCGCTTTGTCCTGGTGAAACAGCGGGTTAGCCACGAGATCGAGGACGGCAAGGCTAACAAACGGGGATCTCGAACAAAAAACACAAACAAACATAAGGATAGATTCCTATGCCAAGAGACAAAAATGGACGTTTTATTACCGCAAAGCAAGCACAGCAAGAGCAAAGTGCTCAACCAGCTGTTCAAACAGTTCAAAGCAATAGCTCAATCACCTTAAATACTGACGTTGGAGCTAGTGGAGCGATCGCACTAAAAGACGTTCCAAGGGAGTTGGGAGATGTTTCTCCTGATACTTTGATTGCTCAATATGGTGGTGACAATGCATTAACTGTTTCTCAAGCCGCTAAGCGCTCTACTTTATTGGAGAGGACGGCAGCTAATTTAGAGGTTGCCATTAACGAGTTAACAGTTCAAGAACTAGCTATCAAAAAGTCCACCAAAGAAGTTGATGTAGCGATCGCTGCCACAAATTACGGCACAAAAGTTTTGAAGTTAGAGGATGCGGAAAACAGGCAACAATACCAAGCTCAGGCTAACCAGTTAAATGCCAGTATTCGTGACTCTAAAGTTACTGTGCTAAAGGGTCGTGCTCAGAAGTGGAAAGCTAATGCCGCCAAAGCCAGTGCAGTGACTGAAGCTTTGGATGCTGACTTCCGAGAAATCAGTCAATAGGCAACAAATTAGCGTCCCATAGGGACACGAAAAGCAGTGGAGGGTGAGACTCCCTCCACACAAATTACTGGAATTACTATTATGAACTACAAACTTTTCTGGGCAAACCTCTACTCAGCAGGAGTGCTTGTTCTGTATGCGATCGCGGGAACAGCAGTAGCCCTTTGGAGCATTACCCCAACCGGATCAATTATTTTTGTCTGTCTAATCATTGTCGGTGTCTTGGTTATCCTGGCAAATAAGAGGTGAGGTGATGAATCAACTACTAACTACAACCATAGGGTTGTTTCTGTTGATGACCCCATTGCCCTATCGAGTGAAGACGGTTATAGCTTGGGCGATCGCAATTCCAAGCCTTGCCATAAGTGCTAAACGTTACCCAGAGTATGTGAAGAAAAAGGGTGAATTAGAGACAGTAAAAGCCAAGGTTGAAAAGTTAAGAAAGGAGGCAGAAAACACAGAATACAAGATTAAAGAGACAGAGGAGAAGTCCCGACAACAGTTATATGTAAAAGAAAGCGCGATCGCTCAACAGCTACTCAAAGCTCAACAGGAATTAAAATTAGCTGAACAACTTAGTGCAGAAGCTGAGGAAAAAAGATCTGATCTAATGGCTGAATGCCATCAACAAATTGAAAAGCTATTGAAAGAAGCTGAGCAGAAGGCGGCAACCATTCAAGCTAAAAAGCAGAAGGAAATTGATCAACTACTTAATAATTTGGGGGATGAGGAGAAAAGCATTCTAACCGAAGCTGAAGAAACTAAAAAACAAGCTGAATTATTGAAAAAGACAGCTGAGGAAGAAGCCAACAAAATAAGAATTGTTGCCGAAAAAGAAGCTGAATTGTTGTTGAATAAAGCCAAATTGGAGGCAGAGGCGATCACAGGTCAGATCAAGACAGAGCATGGCACTTGGCAGTCTCAAGTTGCTCAACAGATGGAAGCTTTGAAGGCTCAAATTCAACAGGAATACTATGATGAATGCGATGAGGCGATCGCTCAACAGATTAAGGAGATACAAGAAGCGGCGATTGAAGGAGCAAGGGCTAAGGTAGCAGAGTCCATTGAGACCATCAAAAAACTACAAGAAGATAATAAGCAGCTCAAGGAACGGGCAATGCTTTTCTATGAAAAGCTCCAAGCTCAAAGACAGGTTAAGAAACCTACAGAGTTTGATCTGTTTAACACTACTGCCCGAAACCTTATTGAGTATTACGAAAGTCAAGGGGTAAACCTGGATTTTGTCTCAGCCAGACCTGATTCAGATGGTTCTACTATCGTTTGCGTCAATCCTTGGAGAAAGGACAGCGGGATAGAGAAAGATATCCAAAAGTTCTTCAATGCCTTAATGGTGCATTTCAAGCTCTCACAAACTCCTACTTGTGAGGTGACCCCGGTGGGTTACGAAATACGCATGACCCCTCACTATTTCCACTACGGCGGCTTGCCTCCTGTTAACCCTTATGCCGAAAAAGCTAACCGGTTTGGGACTGCTTTCCTCAATCAAGATGAGGAAGTAGATATAGAGGAGATCGCTAACAATGCACTGGGGGATGTCGAGGCAAGGAAACTGTTGCAGGAACAGCTAGAAAAAGAGCATATCCAGTTCATGCTTATGTTCCGTCCCCCAGCTGACAAAATCAAGCCAGCAAGCCTAGCCTTAGAGGATTTAGAAGTTAAGTGGGTTGAATGGCTCTACAAGTGGCGATCGCAAGCCACTGGTAAGCCAAATATTACCACTCAGAATGAGCTGATGCTTGAGGTTTACGGGATATCTCCAGGTAGAGGGACTGATGAAGAATCATTGTTGGGTGAATCACTACGTTCAAGACTGCATCGAATTATGGATACCCTTGGCTTGCCTAGGAGGAAACGTAGTGAGGGATAAGGTGTTTAGTTATTTGTTATTTGTTGTTTTTCTTGACAAACAAACGACCAACAACCAACAACGGATTGAGTAAAGATTTTTATTCAGGACTTGAGAAGAAATGGCTAAAGATTACATGAAGGTCAAGGACTTTATTGAGGTAGCTGGAATGCCAGAAAAGTGGCAAGAAAGCAATTTACAAGAATATATTGCTCAAAGGCTTTATGAGTTAGGAAACAAGGAGATTTATCTAGAGGTTAAATGTAGAGGTGGACGTGCTGATATTGTTACTCCATCAACTATATATGAAGTCAAGAAATGGTTAACCCGCGACCATCTTTATCAGGCAATGGGACAGGTTGCTTGCTACCAAAAGAATATCAAAGGAAACAAAAAGGGGGTGATTATTGGGTTTAAACCAACCAGGGATGAGGAGAAAAAATCAGCAGAAACAACTGCTGCTTATATCGAACAATCCTCAAGCATAAAAGTTGTTTTTGTTAACTGCGATCGCGAGTGGTTTCCTAAGAGGGGTAGCTCAAAAAAGTGGTTAGAAAGCCTAAAAGAGGGAGAGCTGGTTCTAAGGCTACCAGTTCCAAAGTTATTAAAACTACCAGTAAGACTACTGCTAGGAGGCGGTCAACTGCTAGGAAACGGTCAACCCCCAAGAAGCGTAAGAGAAAAACTAAATAGCCCTGTAACCTTGACTCTTATTGCGATTACTCTTATATTTGTTTCTTTTGGCCTCAGCTATTTTCACGCTTCATCTTACTCCACTACCGAGTCTGAGCTTGCTGAGTAATCCTCCTGATTTACATTGTACTTTGTGAAGAAGGTATAATGGAATCCAAAAGAAGGATCAAAAGTATGGCGAGGACTAATATATCTTTTTACCCTACTCCAGAAGTTGAGCAACTTGTAAGAGGTGAACACAAGAGAATTAACGAGCAGATAGCCGAAAAAACAGGTGGGAAAGGTGAGTCTGTTAGCTTGTCTCAGGTGATTATAGATCTTCTCCGGGAAGCTATTATAAATAGACAAACCTCAACAGGTGAGGTGATTCCTATGAAGCGATCGCGCAAAAGAAGAAGTCTTCAGATGAATTCAGATGTCTTTGTACGCATAAAGTCTCCCTGAATTATTATACAAAACCAAAAAATTTTTCGTTCCCACAATGGGAACGAAAACGGTTAACTATGTTTTATTGATTGTTTCATGTTCATCAGTCCTTACCCATACCAAGCCAAATTAATACAGGAGGCTTATCAAAAGCTTGAGTCCGCCAATAGGATTGCGATTATTGCCCCAACAGGGAGCGGGAAGACCATAATAGCATCCTTTATTGCTAGGGATGCCGTCAAAAGGCAGAAGAAGATACTATTTGTGGTACATCGCGATCGCCTAATTCCCCAGACTCAAAAGACTCTAAAGAAGCTGGGGATTAGATCTGGTGTGATTGCTGGTAGATATGAGGAGGATAGGAGTGCGACGGTTCAAGTGGCATCTTTCCAAACAATGTCAGGCGATCGCGATATCTCTTGGTTTCAACCAGATTTAACCTTTGCTGATGAGTGTCACATAACTAGTTTTGTGAATGTGATGAAACAACGCTTCCCAAAACTCACAAGAGGAGAACGGTTGCTCAATAAAAGGGAGGAAGAAGGGATACTGATCGGATTGACTGCAACCCCTTGGAGATTAAGCAAAACCCAATCACTCCTTGATTACTACCAGGATGCTGTGTTTGCTCCCATGCCAGGGGAATTGATCGAGCACAACTTCTTGTGTCCAATATCCTATTATCACGTCCCTGACAGCCAGGGAAAGTCGATGGACGCAACGATTGATTACCTGATCCAGCAGTGGAAAAAATTAGCTCAAAACAGGTTAACAATAGCATTTTGTCCAACTATTGAATTTGCCAAAGGTTTAGCAAAAGGGTTTAAGGAGATTGGAGTTACAGCAGAAGCAGTTCACTCCAAAATGAAGTCCAAAGAGTGCGATCGCATCTATAAGGATTATGAAGACGGTAAAATCAAAATTCTCAGTTCAGTTGGTAAGTTAACTGAGGGCTTTGATTGTCCTCCGGTTAGTTGTGGTATTACGGCTAGAGACACTGAATCTAGGGCATTGTATTTTCAAATGCTAGGGAGACTAGCAAGAAAAGCAGACGGGAAGAATGATGCGATCCTTTTAGATGCAGTAGGGTTGAGCCATCCTGATAAATTTGGTCGTTTTGAAGATCTGAAAATTGATGAAAGTTCTTTATATCAGTTTGAGGAAGAAGCGAAAGGGGATGCCCCAATAAAAACTTGTCATCATTGCTTCAATCAGATCTTGGCATCTTATCGCATATGTCCAATTTGTGGGTCTGTTCTAGATGTGGTTGGCAAGATCAAATATTTACCTGATGGCGAAATGGTTCGATATTGGGCAAACAACGAAGAAAGGGTGGAGTTTGCTGCTTATCAGAAGCTGCTAAAAGTTGCCTTCCAAAGGAGTTTTCCTCCTGAATGGGCTGGCAAACAGTTCTATCTCAAATTTAATCGGACACCTCCCTTGGATTGGAGGAGGAACTCTGTTCTAACTGGTGGTTCAATAGAACAACAGTCTGAATACAAGGAATATTTACAAAAAGTTGCAAAGTCTAACGGTCTAGGTAGGAATTGGGTTTACGAACAACTATCTCTAGAACTTGGCGTTTAAGTACCCATTGTGGGACGTGTTTTTTTTCCTGATATAGTGCTAATCTAATGAAGACAGTAGTACACAGTACAAGTTGTACATAGTCAAAGTTCTTAGTGGAAAGAAATGACAAAGAAGAAAGGAAGTACCGCGATTACCTCCGATGAGGCTGATGTAATCGTCTCTGAGAGTCCTGTTGAGAGTAGCAATGACTTATGTGAAGTCGTCTATTTTAAGGAGTTCAACACAACAAGGATTCAAGTAGCCAAGGTTAAAGCAACTTCAGGGCGTGGAAAGGTTTTTATCCCATCGTTGTGGGATGAAGAGGGCTTAGTTTGGATGGGGGGAGCAGTGCCCTCAGTAAAAAAGGCAACAAATATGGCGACGATCGCCTGTAATCGTTACACTGGTTTATTTAAAGAAGTTGGATTAGCAAGTGTAGATCCAGACCTATTAGTGCGTTTACCGTATAACGAGCTAATTTATCTGGACAATGAAAGCAACATTCAACGTTTGATAGATGAGCTAGATATTGAGCAACCATCATTGTTGAGCTTGGTCATCGATCAGTGGGGGATAATCATCGATGGTAATAGTCGTCATGCAGCGGTTGAACGCTTAAATGCTCGTGATCCTGAAAACAGAAAATTTCGGAGGATTCCCGTTGAAATCAAAAGCTTCCCCTCAGGGTTAGCACGATTAGAGGAGTTGAGACTCCGTAACAGCTACAGAACAAAGAGTCGGATTCAAGAGCTAAACGAAATGCGTCTCAAGCTTCAAATCGAGACAAAAAAACGACAAGACGCATTAGGAAAACCAAAAAGCCAAAAACCCCGTGGTCGTTCAATTGATCGAGTTGCAGCAGACACAGGAATTAGTCGAAACACTTTACACCGAGGGTTGGGTGCAATCGAGGAGATTGAAAGGATTAAGGATTCTGATCCTTCATTAGCTCAAAAATGGACTCAATTATTGAATGAAGGCACAAACAAGATGTCTTTTGACATTGTGGGTGTCCCTGAGGAAGATCGGGAAGCTGTAATCGACAAGCTTTACGAGAAAGGAAAACTGAGTAAAAAGGTGTCTGTTGACAAAGCTCATAAGGCTGTGTTGGCAGAAAAACTAAGGAACTCAACTGAAAGCAGCGATCGCGATGCTGCTGGAGTTGATGGCGAAACTACCGATGTTCTTACACCCGATAATGAACAAGCTGAACGAGAAAAACAAGCACGGTTAAACACCTATAAGGAACTAGGAGATAAGCCTACTGATAACTGGTACACTCCCACTGAAATTATTGAATTAATTCTAGAGGTTATGGGGGAGATCGACTTAGATCCATTCTCAGATCTTCAAAAAAGGATACCTGCCAATAATCATTACACAATCCTTGATGATGGCTTTGCTGACAAAAATCATTGGACTGGTAGTGTATTTGCTAATATCCTATATTCTGATCCCGCCAAATGTCTCAAGAAAGCATCTAAGGAGATATTGGATGGTCACACCAAGAAAGGATTATATCTCTGTGAATCAGGAGTCTTATTCAACAAGAAGACTCAGACTTTGATTGATAAGCATGAGATGTCAATTTGCAACTGGAAAGGACGGATTGATTTCATTCCTGGTGAATTCTTGCTCGATGACTCTCCTAATACAGGGACAGGGGCATCACGAATAAACTCTGTGATTCTTTTCTACTCCCTAGATCCCGCTGATCACCGTCAATTTGAGGAAGTGTTCTCTCCCTTCGGCAAAATTTACCACGATGTAGGTTACTATCTACATCACTCACAATCGTCATTAGATCCCTTTGATGCTGTCAAGGTAAACTGGGAGGATGGCAAGTCAAAATTTGGGCATATTGAATTAAGTGTCTATGAGTCAGAGGATACACTCTGGGTTGCCCAAGCTGGTGAACACAAAATTGATTCATTGTCGGACAAAAAGGAGGCAGAAGTTACAGCGATCGCTTTAGCTATTAGTAACTATTCCTCCAACGATCCTTTTAGTTAGAGTCTGGTGACTTTGTTAACGGTTAGCGTTTCCAAATGGGGCGCTAAGCATACTCTCTACTAAAACAGCAATGGTAACAACGGAAGAATCAATTTTGTTCAGAGGTGTAGGTTCCCCTATTAATTCTGATATGTCCCAACAAGAAGCATTAGAAGCTACTGGACTCAACTGGGAAACCTGTCTCAAGGAATTTGAATATGATTTTGATGGGGAAAGGTTAAGCAGCTTACAAGCTAACACTTTGGCTGCTATCAGATCGGATAATGGTCATTTATTGACTGTCACCGGTACTAATTGGCAACCCTATCAAAATAGCCAGTTGATGTCAGATTTTTACACCTTTTGCGATCGCACTGGATTAATCCCTGATTGGGGCGGGTTTATTTGCAGGAAGCATCATAGCAAGTCTCATCTTGCCCCTAACATGGCGTTTGTGTCAGCCAAGATCCCTGAATCAATGGGGGGCGTATTTCACCTTTCCCCTGATGAGGTAATTAACAGTCGGTTGGTTTTCTTTAATCATCACACATATGGCTACGGTGCTGGGGGTTATTTGTTGACGTGTAGACAAATATGCTCCAACGGCATGACAATAACTGTCAAAGAAGCTAGAAACTTGATAAGTCATATCAGAAGTCAAGTAGGCAGTCATGAAAAGATCATGGAGTGCTTATCAATGGTGCGGTGTCAATTTACCAAATACAGTCAAGACTTGGAGTTACTGGCTGATACTCTGTTAACTCCAGAAGAAGCTTTAGCAATCCTGATCAAAGATTTCGGAAAACCAGGAATCCCATTGAGTGATCAGCCAAAGATCGTAAAAACTTGCTTAGAGCTGTTTCTAGGGCATTTTGACGAGCAAATGAATGAACAAGGAGTCAATCTGGGGAGCAGCACCCTTGCTGCCTTTAGGACTGCTTATGGGCTATTACAGAGTGTTACTGCCTATAAAAATCATCTTTCCGGAGCGGTCGCCGGTGGTGGTCGTGTTTTATCTATGCTCAGTGGAAGTACAGCTGAGACTACAACAAAAATTCACAACACCTTGGTTAAGGTAGCGCGATCGCCAAAAACTGTAACTCTCAGTGTTCCTGTAAGGGAACTGTAGGAAAAAGTGTCCCATTGTGGGAACGAATAATCCTGATCATTCAAGAATAACAATGTATACTGTGTATCAGCTACAAAAGGAAACAAACATGGGACGAGCAACCGTAGAGACTCTGAAAAATGATTTTGCAGAAGTGGGTTACGGCTTTGAGAGGAAACAAGGTGGTGGATACCTACTGAGAAAAAAGGGAAGCAAAAAGGCTGAATCAATTGCCAATCTAAAAGTTGCAGGAAATCGTCTTGCAGCTTTTAAAGCTGAGCAGAATGACAGTCAAGCAGCAGAACAAGCGAAAGTAGAGGAAGAACAACCAAAGGCAAAAACCGAAAAAGAAGTCCAGGTTGACGACGATCAGGATGAGAACCTTGGTCTAAGGCAGATAGATGCAATTGTAGAAGGAAGCATTGAAAGTTATTTTCTTCCCGAAACTACTATTGATGATGAGATGGTTCAGCAGTGGGCACAGCAAGAATTTGTACCGATTGCGGCAATAGCTGAGCATTTCAAAGATGGTCTTCAGAGTATGTTTGGAACTAGCCAGGTTAACACAGAACAACTGGGGATGTTCCTTTCTTTGTTAGGAGTGTCCATTTATTTTGATGATTCAGACTATGCCATCATCGGAGACAATAAGAGTTTCGTCTGGGATGTTCTGTCATTCAGAGAAGATGAGGGATTAGATTTGTAAAGCTTTCGAGTTAAACTGGGATCACTCGTTCAACAAGTGATTCCAGCATCATTGGTATAGTTTAATGGCTCGTAGGACAACAATTGCTAGGGACAATCCAGGATTAAAAAAACTTTGTCAGGAGTTGTCACCAAAACAAGTCAAGGCAGTTGTAGAAATTGCAGCTGGCTCCAAGTATAATCAAGCAGCTGAAGCGTCTGGGGTTGATGTAAGAACGGTTTACGGTTGGATGAGAGAACCTGCTTTTAAGAAGGCAGTTATAGAGACCGTACAGGAAATATATTGGGCATCAGTGCAAGATGCTGTCACTGAAAGCTTAAGGGCAATGAAAGTTGCATCCAAAATAATGAAGAAAGACAGTGCCCGCGATCGCGACAGATTAGAGGCAGTAAAAATAGTTTTGGCTCATTCTTCTGGCTGGAAAGAGAGAAAAATTGCCCTTCAAATGGAAGCGTTGGAAGCTAGGTTGCAGTCCTTCAACAACTTTGAGGGTGAAGAAAATGAAATGGACTAAAGGGATGTTAGCTACCTACACCAAGAAGGTTGCAAAAGTCAAGACGAGCAGCAAGCGTCCCTCGACAGAGGAAGACAAAGATCCGAAAAGATCAGTTTATAAATTTTTATTAAAATCCTGGAAAGTTTTAAATCCTAACATTCCTTTGTCTCGCAATTGGCATCTAGAACTGCTTTCAGAGTATTTAGAGGCAATCTATTACGGCGAAATCAAGAAATTGTTAATTAATATTGCACCGCGATCGCTCAAGAGCTTTACAACATCTATTGCTTTTCCTGCTTGGTGCTGGTCTAAATCTCCCTATTGGAGGTTTTTATGTCTGAGTTATTCCAGCCAACTAGCAAATGATCATTCGCAAATTCGCCGGGATCTTATCAGAACTCAGTGGTACAAGAATTTAAATCCTAATCTATCCTTGAAGCTAGATAAGGATAGGATTAGCGAATATGGAAATAGTGCTCAAGGTGAAATGATTGCCAGGGGTATGGATGGCTCAGTCACAGGTGTCGGTGCTGATTGTTTGATCTTCGATGATCCAAACAATCCCAAGCCAGGAGCCGAATCTCTAATTCAGCTAGAAGCGACAAACAAGAAATTTGATGACTACTCAATTGGCAGGAGAAATAACCCAAAGGAGAGTCGGGTGATCGTTATTCAACAGCGGGTAGGTGTAAGAGATGTAACTGGGCACATACTTGCTGATCTGGGAGGTTATGAGCACATCAAGATACCTACCAAAGCTCCAGTGCAGATACTGGTTAAATTTCCTAGGAACCGCGATCGCGAGATACTTCGAGAGGCTGGCAGCTTTGTCCATCCTGAACGTTTCGGAGAAGAGGAGGACAACGAAGCATTGCGAACTCTAGGAGCACAAATGTACGCGGCGCGGCATGATCAAGAGCCTTACGCTATTGGTGGGGGAATATTCACTTGGGACAAAACTTACTTTTCCGAACCTCCTACTCAATTCCATCTGGCAATCTCAGTTGATGCTAGTTTTGGCTCAATCAACGATACGGCAAGTTATGTAGTGGCTCAATGCTGGTTGGTTTGGCGTCCTTATTTTTGGTTGTGGGATCAGAAACGGGGTAGGTGGACATTCCCAGATACTTTGAATGAACTTGATAAGGCGATCGCACAATGGCAGAAAGAATTAGGTAAACCAGTCTCCACCAAACTGATTGAGGAGAAAGCCAACGGTAAGGCAATTATTCAGAAGATGAGAGAGAAGTACACTGGCATCATCCCAGTTTTGCCTAGAGAGAGCAAGAAAGCACGAGCTGAGGCGATCGCCCCAACTTATCGCTCTGGCAATGTCATACTCAGAAAAGCAGCTGGTTACTTGGAAGAATACAAGAAAGAGTTAGAGGCGTTTCCAGCATCACCCAATGATGATCAGGTTGATGCCTCAACTCAGCTAATCAAACATTTTCTTGATCGGTGGGCAGTTATCGACCAAGAGGCAGAGGAAATAGGAACGATCAGATTTTCTTGAAAAATGTCCCATCATGGGAACGCTTGTAAGTAATTAAGTAATTTTGTTCAACTCATAACCTCATGTTAAGATTCTTAAGATCCTGATGTTCTTAAAGGTATCGTTCAATGGTTCAGTCTAGACCTATCATTGATCAAGTAAAGGACACTCAACAACCCTACAGTCATGTGTCTTTTTCGGATTTACCAGTAGACAAACTTCCATTCCGTGTAGAGTGGCGAGGAACCATCTACAGCCCAGAAGATACATCAATTCCATTAGATCTGGCACATGCCCTCAATTATTTGAATGCAGCTCAGAAGCAACAGTACCAAAATGAACTTGCCCCAAGTAATTCGCAGTTTCAAGCGATTGCTGACAATACAGGACTAACAAGTGGGCACGGTGTACTTTGTCGTCTTAGTGATGAAACTACCTGGACATTCGAGCCATATACATTTGAAGCGATCGCCAGTTCAGCAGGTTTGAAAAAGGCAGCTGGAGCTTTGTATCGAAACCCTGATGGGACTTGGGTATTTCAAGCAAAGAGTGCTCCCACCTTTGATGAAGTGGCGATCGCCACTTCGTTGACTCCAGAAGAAGGCTCACCATATCGACAGATTGATGGAAGTTGGATTTTTAAGAAATCCAAAAAAATCCTTAATGAAAGCCTAACAATTTATGTCAAGCCAACCATAGGCAATGATGATACAGCTGATGGAACTGAAACTTTACCCTTTAAGACTATTACTGGCTCATTGAATTGGTTAGATGAAAATATAGACAATGGCAGATTTAATGTTACTGTCTCGCTTGAACCTGGCACTTATGATGGAAAGCTCAATATTCCCCCAGATTGGAAGCTTTTGAGAATTGAGGGTGATCGTGCTGATCCATTTAGCTACAAAATAGTGTCTAGTCAAATAGATGACTACATCATAAGAGCAGATGAAAATTCAGAAATAAGATTGATAGGAGTCTCTATAGAGCCAGGATCTGCCAATAAACTAGGGCTTTTAGTTCAAAAAAGCTCTATTATTTCCTTTGAAGATTCTGCAATAAAAGGTAATTTTAGCCAGGTAACAGTTAATTGTGTAGATCCAGGTAGTCAATTTGTAGTTGCTGGCAAAACTTTTGTTACTGGGAATCATGGTACTTTTTTTAACGCTGTATATGGCGGAAGAATAACACTTAATTCAAATTTTCAATTCCAAGGAAATGTTAACGTGACTAATTTTCTCAGTTCTAGTCGTCACTCTCATATTCTTGTCAATTCCATAGCCTCTTTTGCAGGAAATATTACAGGAAAAGCTCATTACACAACTAGATTGGGGATCATCGAGGGTATTACTCGTTTGCCAGCAAGCCTTACTGCTGGTTCAACCTCAGCTGACAGTTCTGTTACTTAATTGTGGATCTATTTAATAGATCAAAAAACAATGTCTTTTTCTTCCTCTAATACAAATGATTATTTTAGGAACTACCTTTATTACTTTGGTATTGGCGATCAATGGGATCAAAAATGGCGCGATCGCTCGTTACTAGGTGTCAACTCTTATCGAAATTGGGAATACTATTTTGATGAGGGGCACTTCCGTAACTGGATAGGAACAAGACCAGATAATAGCACTGAAGAAGGAAAGCAGATAACTTCTGCAATTCAAAGGATGTTTCAATGTCTCAATATTGTTAGGGAGGTTATTGATCATCATGTTGAGTGTTTATTATCCAAAGATCCATCTTGGTTTGTTATGAGGGGAGGTGAGGTTGTACAGGATAAGGAAACTGAGGAGACAACAAAGGTAGTCAAGAAGTTGATGAAGAAATTTAAGGCTTCAACTAATGAGTACTTTTCTGATCCTTTGTACGCAGCTTTAACAGCTTCATTAGTCGAAGGGGTGGGATATCTTCGGATGACAAGATTGCCAGAGTATATAGCTTTGGAGTCAAAAGACCCTTGGGGCGCGATCGCGTTTCATTCCCCATTGAGTCGTAGTATTGATGTGATGAAACGGGATGGTGTGGGTAAGCCATTGAAGATTAAGTATTTCTTTGATCAAGATGGCAAAACCATCGAAGAAGTACAGGAACTTGATATTAGGACTGGATTAACTCACTTTACATACAAGGAGACCGGAGCAAATAAGGTAGACGAAGAATTCAGCCTTGATTTAAACGGACAGCTGACTATTTCTGAAATAAGGCGACGTTCTGTCATCACCATAGGCGTTAAAGCTGCACAGGATGCAATCAACCATGCTGCTACTTTGATTCCACATAACAATGAATCGAGTGGGTTTTACTCAACAATGCTTCTCAACGCTAGACCACCAGGACGTTTTGAAACAGATGATCAAGGCAATAGAGCATTTGTGCCAGAAAGAGAATCGTTTGTTCTTGCTCCAGGAGTGATAAACTTCGTTAATGGCTTGGCAACAAAAGATCCTAACACTGGGAATATTACCGGCTACACTCAACCAACCGTTCACACAGATCCACCGGTTCCAGTGGATAGCTTTGAGAGTTCAATTAAACTCTTCAGTGCAGCCATTTATCGGTTAGTGGGACAAGAATATCGACTAACCACTAACACGATTATGAGTCAGCGATCGCGGGAAGAACTTAGATCTGATTTTCAAAACACCTTGGAAAAAGATGCAACCAGAATAGTTGAACCAATGCTGGCTAACTTTTTTATGACATCTTTTTTGCTTGGTAAGCGGGGGACAAACCTAGATAAATACCAAGATCTGAGTTTATCAATAAAGATGAACATTAGAGTTGGTTTGCCTTCTGCTGAGGAAAGGAAAGAAGTCAGGGAAAGTTATTCAGCTGGTTTACTTTCTAAGGAAACTGCGATCGCCAATCAAAGCTATACAGAGGACGCTGAAGGGGAAGTGGATAAGATAGCAATGGAGAAAAAGGAGGATAGAGATAATACTTCAAACAATGAAAATAATGGTAGTGGTGATAGTAATGGAAACGGGAATAACGGTTCCAATCAGCCAATTGAGGTAACTGAATCGTTGACAAATGTAGAGTAATTCATGCCCCATAATGGGAACAAAAAAGGAGGGAAGAAATGGATTATGCAGAAGCGATCGCGGCATTAAAGGCAATGGAAAACCCAAACACAGAAGCGATCACTGCTATTGAATCTAGGGTTGGTTCTTTGGGTAGGGAAGCGCGATCGTGGCAGAAAAAATTTACAACCGCAGAGGGTGATTTAAATCGACTCAATGAGCTAGTAGGCAAAGATGGTGAGGATGCACAAAAAACACTAACTAAGCTACAAGCTAAAATAACCACTTTGACCAAAGAGAAAGAGACTCTTACCCAAGAAAAGGAGGCTGCTGTTAAGAGTCTAGAGGACTACAAAGCCCAAACAACCTGGTCTGAGGCAGCAATCAAAGCTGGAGTTGATCGTAATGCTTTTCTTGGTTTAATTGAAGGGGGTATAATTCCCCGTGATAAGCTGGAATTTGACGAGACGGCAAAAACAATAAAGGTAGATGGGAAACCACTAGCTGAGTATGCAGCTAGTAAAGGGGAGTGGGTAACCAAAGCATTGGCAATAACTGAACAGAAAGAGGGTAGCGGCAATCAAAGTACTCCCACTTCTGGCAATCCACCCGTTACTCCTCCTGCCCCAACGGGTGGAACGCAAGGCTCATCTGGTGAGCAGTCAATTGCGGCGATCGCCAGACAAACCTTTAAAGGGATGGGGTATTCCATGCCAGGGTTATCAACAGACACCTAATTCACGCTCCAATGTTGACATCAAGCAGTCCCTTAATAGTGTGAACAGGGTAGGGGTTGACCTTGGTGTTAATCATTTTTTTGTTCAATTCTTCCCTACACCCCACACCCAGTCTACTTTTCAAGTCGCTTGTCACCCCGTGAGGTGATTAGGATAACGATGTTTGTAGAGCCTTGTAATAACCATTAATCTTGAGCATTACATCAGAAGCATTAGGGGGAACAAACTTTTCCAAGTCAATCTCCAGAGCTTCTCCTTGATGCAAAAGAAAATAATCTTCATCTACTTTTTGTAACTCAGGCGTTGGATAAACTACTGCCTGTACTTCTTCTGTGTTTGGCTCAGTGTAAATAATTGAAAGAGCATCAATATAAGTAATTTCTGGTTCTCTTTCTTCTATCTTAATTTTCGATACACTCTTCCGTAGGTGATGTAGCTCTTCCTGTTGTAAGGGTTTATTTTTTCTGGCAGATAAAATTGTGCCTAGTTCTAACCAACTTTCCTGTTGATCATCATAAACTACTAAATAGGGACAGCTTCCAGCTCCTCCTAGCAGAGTAGATATATAAACAGTTGGCTCATCACTGGGAGGATCTATATTGATAGTTTGACCGTTTATTTTTAATGACTTAACATTTAAAATAGTACCTACAGCCAATCTTCTAGGAATAGAATTAAACAAATCGGTTAAAGAACTAGCTCCATTTATAAAATCTTCAGAAATATTTACTAGACTCATATTTATTTTGTTAAACTGATTAAAATTAGTGACTTTATTTTCTTTCTCGAATTCCACTTTTGATAAAGGTTTTCTAACGTAAATTTCTTCAGCTTTGAGGAGCTTACTTTTTTTCATATCATCGTAAAGCTGATATACTTCCTTGACAGGTTGAGTATTAAATCCAAATTCTATTGGTATCAACAAGTGATTTGCTGGTTGTAGCAGGATATTGATTTTTTTTGTCAAACCAAAACTTGACTTAAATAGTACACTTCTTTGATCTGCAACAGTAAGTTGGTAAGGATCTTTGTTAATTGACTCGTAATTTATAGACTCTATCCTAATAGCTTCTTGATTATTGTTTATGACATCAATAAATTTCACATAAGGTGATGGAGTAATTCTTTTAAGTGCCCAAGAAAACGGGCAGTATGGGCGTTGATTTTGCAAGTCAAAAATAAAATCATAATCAAAACCTAGAAAGCCACGAATATCTTGATTGTTTTTAATAATTTTTTTAATCCAAGTATCCCTCACATTATCTATACAATTAAAATCGCCCTTCCCATATTTAGCTAGATCTGACAATTTTGGGTATTGTATAATGCTGCCATATTCGTCAGCATTATCATATTGTATGAATGCTGTATATTTAATATTGTCATCAGCTGTTTGAAATGAACCCAATAAAGGTGCATAACTGAAGTAACAGAATTGATCTTCTCCTAATCTATCCGATAGTTGGTTTGTTGATGAATCCTCAAGAACTCTTGTTTCGTTAGGGATGAAAAAAGAAGAAGAGTCTATCTGCTCAGGATCACTAGCTTCAAAACCATACCTACCATCAATTGCCTCTTGTATTGTTCTTTGATTGCCACTCTCTACTTTAAATCGTTCAATGCTTTCAAAAACATCATTCCGAGCTATCAGAGGAATTTTGTCTATATGAATGTGTTCTAAAACTCGTTTAATAATTGGGATATTTAAGTCTGGTCTTAGTGATGATAAGATTAAAGGGAAAAAATCATTTTGCGAAGTGTAGTACTGATAGTTAATTGTTTTGCTTGATGAATTTAAGCTTTTGAGTTTAAACTTTTTGTTGGTATCTGTATCTACTTCCAAATTAATTCTGTCAACAAAAGTCTCATATCCTTCTTTTGTTATATTAATTTCAACACTTTCTCTAAGAGGTATTTTAATTTCTGCATACCCACTTACTGTAGTGTATTTAGTTGTCGGTGATCCTCTGCTGATAAATTGTATTTTGGCATCTTGTATAGGTTGATTATCTTCTGTTTGAACTAATAACTCAACTTTAACTAAACTATCACTTGATGTAATTAAAGGAGTTAAATAATCTACACTCAGCAATCCAGCAAACATCAATCCAGCAAGAAAAAATCCTAGAAGCACTTTTCCTCTTGAAGATAGGTTATTAAAAAAGTTCAGCATAGAGCTTTAGCAGCGTTAGCAGGTAGTGGGCTAGGTGTCATTGGCAACAATCACAACAAATCCAGTAACTGTTGCATAAAGTCCGATTAAAATCTTCTACATGGTAGCTAAAATAACAACTCAACGTCCAGCGATCGCTCATCAAAGGGGGCATCCTAATTATGCCAAAAACTGTATCTGGGGGAGCTGGGTAAGCCAAGGGAAAATGGTTAGACGTGAAATGAGAATCAACTACTCACCTGCAGTTTTTAAGACAGTCGCCTCTCAAGGGGTGACAAGCAAGCCGAAGGCTTGATAAATCAAGCTTGCTGTTTTACAGGGTCAAAAAATTAAACAAGTAGGACAACAAAAATATATAATCTGCCACAACAGTACAGGCTAGAATTACTCTCTAGTCATTATTGTTAAGCTTCGTGGATCGCGGTTTCAACGCAATCCACGACATCAGCTTAGAATCTCTGCGTTTTCACCAGGGAGAGTTCAAAATCAAAATTAGGACACAACAATGGTCAAGCCAAAAGTGATGATCGGTGATGTGGGCCGTACCTCCCCGGTATGGCTGGGGACGCGATTTTTTGAGACGCATATAGCGATACCAGGAGGTATAGGAGTTGATACAACCGGCATGACTCCTGATGACAAGGGGAAAATTATGCTCCCATCAGGGACGGTGTTAGGGCAAACCTTTGCAGAGTACCAAAATGGCGACTTGCTAGGATTGGCAGCTGATGGCGATCAATTCATAACCATTTTGATACATGACCTCAAAAATGCATTGGAAGATCCCTACGGTGCTGGGCTACGTCCTGCCTCAGGGAACTCGGTATACTATAACTTTTTGCCAGACTGGGATACCCTAGCGGCGGCAGTTCAGGATTTGGTGTTTCAAAATTTCAATTGTGTTAGGGGACGCCTTTAAGTAACAAGCGTTAGGAGGCAGAAGGCAGGAGGCAGGAGGCAGAAGGCAGAAGGAACAAGAGTTTTACCTACCTAAAAAGAAGTCAGAAATTAGTTATATCAAGGGATTCAGCCCCAAATATATGATTTTTAGTTTCTGAAGAAACATTCATTATTTGAATAAAAACTAATGAGTACAGATGTAATTTCGGTACTGCAACCGATCTTTGATGAAATTGCAGCTCAAGGAATTATTGCAGCGATCGCGCGTGATCCTGTCTTGCAGTTTGGCACTCCCCAAATGCGATTACTGATGGCAAATTATCTGCCTAGACGTTTATCTGATGTGAATACGATTACTGAGGATCTAACTTTGGTAACTGCTCACATAGCAGATGACGGCGATCCAATGTCACCACCACAAATTAAGGCAATTACCAAAGGTATGCCCATTACGGTGGTGTTGGGGCATATTGATACTGCTGCTCAAATGTCAGCACGAGAACACAGGGAAATTTCTTATCTTGTTCAGCGTAATGAACGTGCTCAAGCAATTTCTAGGGTAATTCGTTGGTTAACTACAGTAACAAGACAAGCGATCTCGTTGAAAGAGGAAAAACAGCGTTGTGACGCGATCGCTAATGGGACTGTTACGATTACTCCAATGAATGGCACTTCTTATGACATTACCTTTCCCATCCCAGCGGACAATGTTGTTACAGTACCCTCTGGTACAGTTGCAGCACCAGCTGGTTTCTACGGCGCTAACTACAATCCAATCCTTGATTTCTTAGTCCCAATGAGGAATAGACTAAGAGATCTTGGGATGGAGCCAATGGTTATCATTACCTCCAATAAGATAGCCACGGCTATGGAGCAAAATGAACAGCTCCGAAAAATGGCAGGTAATATCATCATTACTGATACTGGACTAGCCTCTGGGCAACGCGATATCTCAGCTGCTTATCTCGATTCAATGTTGAGGCAAAACGGATTACCTCCGTTGATGCGTTACGACTCCAGGTATCCCCTCCAAAATGGATCTAAAATTCGGTTCTGGCCAGAGGATAAACTTGTAATGTTGGGGGCAACGGGACGCTCTGAAATCATTGAATGGACAGAGGAGCGTGAATTAAAATCCATATTGTTGCCTAACACTTTGGGATATTATGGAGTGGGCACATCCCTTGGACAATCATCTCCAGGAATGGTGATCGCCACCAAGGCATCGGATCTAAAACCAGTTGGCTGGTATGCTGAAGCCTATCAAGAAAGTTTCCCCGTACCATTAGAATATGAAGCAATCGTTCAGGCAACTATTCCTGAACCAACCCCGTAGCCATGATTAACAATACTGGACAAACCATAATATGGAGAAAGGGGCAACGATTCCCCCCAGGTTCCGATATACCTGATGAGATGGCGATTGAGATGGGCTTGATGTCCCCCTCAAAGGTAGAGGAAACACCTACCGAGGAATCCTCCCCATCTGCTGCAACAGTAGAGACTACCTCACCACCAACAGAAACCACACAACCAGAAACAACAGAGGAACCACCACCGGTTAAGCCTCCTGCTGCAACCAAACCCCCTGCCAAGTCATCTAAAACAACTAAGAAGAAACAGTAATGGCTATCGCGACTATAGATGAAGCTAAAACTGCATTCCTAGCAATTCCAGCGATCGCCAGCCTTTACGATTCAGCTCATGAGGCTTTCATCACCAAATTGTTAGAAGATTGTTCTATCACAGTTGATGGGGTCAAAAAGTATCGGATATATGCAGTCGCGGCTGCCTATATCCGAACCCACCCAGACTTCATGATCAAAAAGCATGATCGTACTGAGTTGGCAGATCCAATTGCCCTAGCTGACTACTTCTTGGAGCTACAAACCAAGGAGGATGCAGTAGAAGGGGTGACCCCACCAGCCGTTACTAGCGATCGCGAGTTTCCCACTTTCTCCATGTTAAGACCGGTTCACAACTGGACAAAAAAATGAGTCCCACAATGGGAACGCCATGACAATTTATCAGAACAAGCTATTCAATCTATCAGAGCTAACCTTCAAAATAAAGGACAGCTCTAGCTTGGATTCACTAGGTAACCCCATTAGTGCTAACGATTCTACTATTGTCATCAAGGCTCAACTTGATGGAATTGGCTTTGCCAAAACCTTGTACATTGCTTCCCCTGACACAGGCAAGACCGATGAGACTGATATAACCTATGTTGGTCATTGCGTTGAGCCGCGATCGCTTCCCCCAGAAATCAAAGCGGGTGCTGTGGGAACTGGAGTAGTTAATGGGGAAGAAGGAGAGATTAGATTGCTACCGGTAGATCAACCATCTATCGGGTTAGCCAGGAGAGTGTTTGGCGATCGCATCAAGATTAAGTTTATCAGGAGAGTTAGTACAGTGTCATGACATTCAATCTAACTGCCTTTAATCAGGATATCTACGACTTGTTGGCTCCCTTAAGGCAAGAGTTACAAGATGCTGAGATTCCTGTAGCAGTCCTACCAAAGGAGGCTAACGCATACAAAGCCAATGAGGACTCTGGACATATAACCATTGTGTTCAGAGAGTCTGAAAGGTTGGGAGATAGTCGATTATCCACAAAAGAACAGGAGGTTCAGTTAAGGCTGGAGATTAGAGTCAGTTTAAGCGATCGCTACACCAATGACCCCACTGTCAGTAATGCTGCGATTGAGTGGGTACTAGACAGGTTGGTAGGTCTAATTATTGGTCATCGCCCCCCGTTTGCTGAGGCTTATTGGTTCGAGGGGCACACTCTCTATCCCCCTGAGGCTGGTAGATGGGAGGTTGATGCGAGGTTCTCTTGTATGGCAACTCTAATTCCCCCAGTTGAGCCAGTTCCCTTGGTTGAGGTAATTAAGGCTAGTGGTAGCATTGGCAAAGTTAATATTAGTTGAAAAAGACAACAATAAAACAAGTCATAGAAGACATGGGATGTAAACACTTTTGTGAGTAAAATGGTAGTCAAAATAGAGGTGACAACCAAAGAGATTGAACGAGCGATCGCGGGTTACAAGAAGCGAGTTAGGGGCTTAGATAATCCTCTAAAAGGTTTTGGCAACTACTATTTGAGTGAAATAAAAAAGCAATTTCGCACATCTACAGATCCTGAGGGTAATAGATGGGCTAACCTTTTGGCATCAACCTTGGAACAAAAACGACGACAAGGTTACTCTAGTAGTCCTTTGGTGAAAACTGGAAGTCTAGAAAACTCATTTTCCTATGTGATTGATAGGCGATCTATAACCATTAAATCTAGTTCCCCTATATTGAGATTCCATGAGGATGGGACAAAGAAAATGGTTGCTAGACCTGTAATTGGTAAACGTGTTCCTCAAAGGCACAGACAGAAACTATTGAGATTACTTCGTACCTGGGTAAAACGTCCAAGATGAGCACATTAGACATCATTAAATCAAGCCGAAATAAGGAAGAAAGATAAATGGCAACAAACACAGGAGTTATTGTCACCCAAGCTGTGGGAACTGGGAGTGCAGTTCTTACGAAAAAACTGTCAGTTGCGATCGCAGGAACAGCCACAGCAGGATCGGCTACGGCAGATTCTGTGTACAAGGTAAAGTCTAGTGCTGAGGCTGAATCTTTATTCGGGACAATCGCTGATGGGGGAACACTGCCATTAGCTCTTAGTGTTCTACAAAGATATGGTTTGGGCAATATCTATGTCATTAAACCCTCAGTTGGTAACGAAGTAGCTGCGTTAGAAGAATTCTCAACCATGCCAGAGATTGCCGCGATCGCTTTTCCTGGTGATGATGGAAATGCTACAGCCATTGTTGACAAACTGAAGGAAGTAGCTGACATCATCAAGGCGATCGCGATTGTAGATTTTGATGCCACTGACGCCGTTGCTGATGTTTACACCAAACGTGCAGCTGGGGGAGAGTTTGGCAAAGCTGATCCTCGCATTATCTATGTTTTCCCTAGCCTCAAAAATTCAGATGACCCAACCCAAATAGAGCCGCTGTCATTACACCTCATGGGAGTGATAGCTGGATTGAATAATTACGGAGTTAGTCCACTTAACAAGCCTATCTTAGGTGCTGATGCCGTTAATGATGCCTCAATGACTTTCAGCTTTTCGGATCAGAATGCTGATACAGAGAAATTACTTGATCAAGGCATTGTTACTGTTAATCAAAAGATGGACACCAGCCTTGTCCTATGGGGTGGCAGAAACTCTCTCTACACGGAAGATAGCATCGATGTTTTGACATGGATCAATGCTGTCAGGGCAAGGGATGAAATCACAAAAATGATTGAGGAGCGATCGCTCAAGTTCCTTTCCAGTGAGAGTGTGATTGCTACTGCAAATCTACTGAGGGAATCTTACGTTAATTGTTTGAGTGCAGAAGCTGCTAAGGGGGCAATTAAAAGTGATTACAGGGTAACCTTTAACGAAGCGAGTAGCGACTTGAGTAAAGGAATGCTTGACTACTCCATAGAATTTGCTCCTTGGTTACCGATCGAGTTGATCACAGCTACCGTTAAAATCTCTATCAAGGTAGGAGGTTAAAACATGCCAGTATACGAATTAGTCCCTAATGAGCTTCTTGTGGCTAGCTTTCTGGACTTTGACGGTAATCCCCAGGACGGGAAAGGAATGATCACCCTACTAACCTTACCGGAGATTTTGAGAGAGATTGACTCTGATTCAAGACTGGGTGAAGCTGGGGCACAGGAAAGATTGCTTGGTTTTCAGGCAATGTCAGCATCGATGACCCTTAAGGGAATTAGTGAAGAACTCGACTTGATGCTAAAAAACACAATGGCTCCCAATGGGGCTGTTAATCCTATAACAGTACAGATCGATGGCATAGCCCGCGATCGCTACTCAACAGCTACGGCGGCTATCAAGTATACCCTGAAGGGAGAGGTGAAAAAATATCCCTTCCATACCAGCTTGGCTCCTAACGAGAAGGCAGAGATGGAATTACAGATGACTGTGTGGGGCTTTGGTCATCAATTAGGAGCCAATAGCTTCTACTTCGAGCCTCAAGCTCAAAAGTGGGAGGTGAATGGGACAAATCTATGGGTAAGGGGGTAGCGGGTGGGGGAAATGGCGGGGACGCGGGGAAGGGATAACCGTCCATAATGGGAACGCAAATTTTTGGAAATGAGGAATGAGATAGTTATGGCAAAAAAAGAGAATGGAATGGTTGCAGGAGAAGCGATTCAGACGCCTAATGAATCTCCTAAAAGGAAAGAAGTTACTATTCAAATAGGCAATCGCTCATTTGTCAAGAAGCCATTGCCAGCTAATACCTATTTTGGCTATCAACGTAGACTGACGACTCACAATCAAGAAATTGCTATCCTCTGGCTGATGTATGAAGCCTATGGAATTGGGGAAGAAGAGTTTCAGGGATTGAGGTTCAGGGAGAAAGGTAGGCTACAAGCAGCGCTCACAACCATTGAGGCAGAGGTAATTTGTCATGATGATCTACCATTTTCTGAGTCCTCTGATTTCTCAGTTTTGGGGCATAGGTATACAGAGAAGCCCAACAGTGGAGATTATTACACCAAGTTTGTCCAGCAATCCAATCAAGGAGCGATCGCCTACAAAGAGGCAATTCAAAGTCTGTTTCTCATTGATGGCAGGGCGATAGAGGATAAGGATTTTAGTGAGCCAGAGGGAATAGGGTATGGGGGAGCTGTAGCGCTGATGAACTGGATAAATTTTATATTCTCCCAAACCCTATAGATTTGATGTTTATCCTCAAATACATGGGTTGGGGACTAAGGGAGTTGTTGGGGATAGGGAAAATGAGGGATGTTGAGTTTTGGGTTAAACAGGCGATCGCGTTAATGAAAGAGGAGCAAAGACAGAGTGGCAATCACTGAAACCATTAAATTCTTAGCTGACATCGGTAACGCGATTGGCGGGTTTGATAAGCTGCAAAATAGGGCACAAGCTCTGAGTGGAAGATTGAGCAGTATTGGTGGTGCGGCTGTAGGAGCAGGAACTGCGATCGCGGCTCCGATTGCAGCTGGCTTTGGAGCAGTCCTCAAAGTCTCCAGTGACTTTGAGTCTCAAATGAACCAAGTTAAGGCTGTTAGTGGGGCTACTGGTGCTGAATTTGAGAAGCTACGCAACCAAGCAAAGGAGCTTGGCAGTACTACAGCATTTAGTGCTAAGCAAGCGGCTCAAGCCCAAGGATTCTTAGCAATGGCAGGGTTTAATACCAATGAAGTGTTCCAGGCTCTCCCCAGTACTCTAGATTTGGCGATCGCTGGACAGACGGGATTAGCCGGGGCAGCTGATATTGCCTCTAATGTTTTGACTGGCTTCCAGTTTGAAGCTAAAGACCTAGGGAGAGTCAATGATGTCCTTGCTCAAACTGCCTCCTCTGCAAACACCAACATTTCCCAGCTGGGGACTGCTTTTTCTTACGCTGGCCCGATCGCTAAAACAGCTGGTATTGGTTTTGAAGAAACTGCTGCATTGATTGGTAAGTTGTCAGATGCTGGACTGCAAGGGGAGAAAGCAGGAACTAGCTTAAGAGGCGCAATCTCCTCATTGCTCAAACCTTCAGCTGATGCCAGGGGAGCATTGGCTAGGTTGGGAGTTCAAACTGATGCCGGTAATGGGCAGCTTAGATCAATGACCAGCATTATCGGGGACTTGGGTAATGCAGGTGCAACAACAGCGGACTTAATAACCATCTTTGGTAGAGAAGCCGGGACAGGTATGGCAGCTTTATTAGGTCAAGGTAGTGACGCGATCGCGGATCTGGAAAGCAAGCTGATAAACTCTGGTGGTGCTGCTAGTCAAATGGCAGATATTATGAGTTCTGGGTTGCAACCGGAACTTAAGGGACTGGCTTCTGCATTTGAGGGATTGGCATTGGCGATCGCTGATACAGGTATCCTGGATTTGGCAGCTAGAGGTGTTGCCGCTGTTACCTCAGCAGTGAGGTGGATATCTCAACTACCTCAACCAGTTCTACTAGCAGGGACTGTGATTGTAGGTCTAACTGGAGCAATAGGAGGGTTACTGGTAGTTGGTGGAACTTTAGCAATTGCAGTTAGTAGTGCTATCACAGCTTTTGCTGCCTTGGCTCCGGTTGTTGCCGGTGCTGGAGTAGCCATAGGGGCGATCTCAGCTCCGATTGCTTTGGGAGTAGCTGCCTTGGCATCTATTGGGGTAGTAGCTTATCAGGTAATTACCAATTGGGAAGCGCTCAAAGATACCACTGCCGCTGTTTTTGGTGCGATGAAAGCTACTATCACCAGCTGGGTAACGGAAGCTAGATTTAGGTTCGTTCAAGTTAAACAGTTTGTCACCTCTACTTTTGGAGGGATAGTAGAAACCGTGCGATCGCGAGTAGGAGAAGTTGTTTCCCAGGCTCGTAATATGGGGTCTCAAGTAATTGCAGCAGTTCAAGCTCTACCAAGTCAAGCCCTGGCAGCTGGGCGATCGCTAGTCAGTAACTTTTCTCAAGGCATTATTGCCGCTGCTAATGCCCCTATTGAAGCCGTCCAAAATATGGTTACTCGTATTCGTGGTTTGTTGCCATCATCTCCTGCTAAATGGGGGGCATTAAGTGATATTGATACTGTAGGATACGGAATGATGGACACCATTGCCAGTTCCCTAAGGCAAGCTGCTCCTCTGGCTATCAATGCAGCGGGTCAAGCAATGGAAGGAATTGGCAGCAAGATTGATCAGGCAATCGCTAACCTTAATGCTGGTCAACTTACTTTATTTGAAGATGGCAGCTTCAAGATAGGTGGCGTTAAGGCTGCTGATTTAGGACTAAACACAGTCAAAATTGATCCTTCTTTATTTGGTGGGAATGTTCCTTATAGCGGGGGACTAACAAGACAGCAGGCAACATCGCAAATTATGGAAGATTTAAAAGGCTTAAAAGCTTCCCTTATGCCTTCTGGTAGGACTGGTAATGTTGATTTTGCCCATAGCAGTGGAGGGGATACCATTATTGAGTATAAACCCACTATTAGCATTAACTCATCAGCCGACCCCCAAGCCATAATTAATGCCTTAGAGACCAGAGATGAACAATTCCTTGACTTAATCGAAAGAGTAACTGGTAGGCGATCGCGCACAAGTTTTACTTAGTATTTTATTGTCCCATAATGGGAACGGAACACCAACGATGACAATACTGGTTACATTATCAAACGGGACAGATACCTTTGGGTTTAGAGATTCTCAAATTCTTGCCATTTCTACTAGCCAACAAAGGGCAGTAGCAGAATTGAGACCAATCAAAGGCAAAGCGCGATCGCAGCTACTAGGATACAATCTCAAAAAAGCTTCGATTAGGGCTAGGTTTCATCGTGACGACTTTTCTTCACCTCCTACATCCCCTGACAATCAACTAGCTGGGTTGCAATTTCTTTATGATATGGAAGCTGGTGTGTTTGATCTAAAAATAGACACAAAGTTGATAGGAACATTCGTTTTTGAGTCCCTAGATATTACCTATGTCTTGATGAACGGTTCTACTACAGTGTCGGCAGAGGCAAAGATTGAATTAGTCGAGCATCATATTGGTTAGCAACAGTGAGTAATGAGTAATGAGGGTCGAAACTTTGGTCAAATCCTTTTTCCTTCTACCTCCTGTTCCCCTCCTTGGAGGGGTTAGGGGTGGGTTCTGCCTCCTGCTGAAAGCCACTGTAAATTTCACCTCACCCTTAGCAACAATGCCCTTACGTCCTTATTTATCAATCGTTTATAATACAACTAATTTAGATATCTCTGGTTTTATCAGGAGTTTTGTTCTTGATATTTCAATAACTCAAAAGTTGACGGATTCAGCTACATCACTGGCTGTCAAAATCAGAGATGATGAGATGAAGTTTCAGCAAGACCCTACATTCAATGGCATTGGTGACAGTATTGACATTGAACTGTTTTATGAGAACAGTGAGAATGATCGGAAATTGTCTCCAGGTCGTTTCTATCTGGACAGGTTAGAACTGTCTTCCCCTCCTGACGTGATCAATTTGCAAGCAGTGAATAGACCCCTCAATAAGAGTTTGAGGACAAAGAAGACCAGAACTTTTAGCAATACTAACCTGGCTGGAATAGTATCAGCGATCGCGATAGAACACAATCTTGGTCTGAGTGGCATTAGAGAGACTGTTAATTTCAGTAATTGGGAGCAAAAGGATAAAAGTGATTTAACATTCCTCATGGACTTAGCAAAGGACTTTGATCACGTCTTTAATTTTGACTCTCAAGGTAGAATCTTCTTTCAATCCTGGGAATCAATTGATAATGCCAATACTGTTAGAACATTTGACAAAGAGAATATTCTGGATAAGCCAAAGCTAAGGTTTACTCAAAGTGATAGCGGGACTTATCGGACTTTTGATGCTCCTTATGGTACGGAAGATCAGACAGCTGCTCTAATTGACAACTTTGTGTTTTCAACTGACAGGCTAAGGGGTTCGTTGAACTATGAAACCTATGAGCAAGCCAGATTGGGCGCTAGAGCTTTATGGAGACGTTCTAATGGATCTAGTAGACTGGTAGAGTTTACAGTAGAAGGGGACGGCTTGATTAAGTTGGGGGACAACTTTAGATTAAATGGATATGGAACATTTAGTGGTAGATATCAAATTCAAAAGCTGCGAAATTCTTTAACTAATGATGGTTGGAGAACTGAAATAAAAGGTAGAAGTTTATATGAAGAATCTCCGGACATCTAGAAGAAGTCGGGGATCTACTATTCCTCTCTAAATGTATTCCAATTCTAAATTCTAAATTCTAAATTCTAAATTCTTTAGAGTATCGTAGGGGCGGGTTTAGGGATAACCTATCCCATTTGACCCAAATATTGATATCAAAACCCGCCCAATATCTTCCCGGTTAGTACAACCAATTCCCCAAATTCCCAGTTTTTGATTCCCAAGTTATCGTTAGGGCGGGTTTTGTATTAAAGTTGTCGCCAAATGCGATAACTTAAGCTATTTAACCCGAATATTGGAATCAAAACTCGCCCTACCGCAGCCATGCGATTGCTTACAGCACCAGCGAAGCTGATCCCTTAATTCCATCTTTCCCAGGTTCTCAAGCTCCCCGACTTCTTGGTTGCAACCGTGATTAACTCGATAAACCGATAGAAGAAGTCGGGGAGCTACTGTGCGATCGCTTACATTTGTTCTACTATGGGGTGCATTGTTGATCCCCCTAAATCCCCCTTCAAAAGGGGGACTTTGATCTGCTGTACTTTTCTCAATAGGTTGGTTGTTTTTGTTGTGATTTTTTGTTACTATTACGGATAATGGAAAATGTGTGTGCCTGTGGATAAGATAAAACCCTTAATATCTTGAAGGCATAAGCACAAACTAGCAGGCGATAAAGCAAAGTTCCACAGTATCAATTTTCAATTTTCAATTCTCAACTGCCGTTTGCATCCTGTCGAAGCTGTTCAAGGTTTTTGCGAACTATTTTAGTGTGGGGATGCTCATTCCCTAAGAGCTTTTCACACAACTCAAGTGCTTGTTGATAGAGAGGTTCCGCCTCCTCATACCTCCCTTGTGAATCGTAGAGTGCTGCCAGATTATTGATGCTATTAGCCACATCGGGATGTTCATTACCTAAAAACTTTTTCCTCAACTCAAGTGCTTGGAGATAGAGAAGTTCTGCCTCCTCATACCTCCCTTGTGAATGGTAGAGATATGCCAGATTATTGATGCTATTAGCCACATCGGGATGTTCATTACCTAAAAACTTTTTCCTCAACTCAAGTGCTTGGAGATAGAGAAGTTCAGCTTCCTCATACCTCCCTTGTAAATTGTAGAGATATGCCAGATTATTGATGCTAGTAGCCACATTGGGATGCTTATGACCGAAGAGCTTTTTCCACAATGCAAGTGTTTGGAGCAAGAGAGGTTCTGCTTCCTCACACCTCCCTTGTAAATTGTAGAGATATGCAAGATTGTGGATGCTAGTAGCTATGTCAGGATGTTCATTACCCAAGAGCTTTCTTAACAACGCAAGTGCTTGGAGATAGAGAAGTTCTGCTTCATCATACCTCCCTTGTGAATGGTAGAGATATGCCAGATTGTTGATGCTACTAGCTATATCGGGATGTTCATTACCCAAGAGCTTTTTCCTTAATTCAAGTGCTTGTAGATGTAGGGGTTCTGCCTCTTCATACCTCCCTTGTGAGTTGTAGAGATATGCAAGATTGTGGATGCTAGT
>JAAHGL010000370.1 GCA_010692635.1 Symploca sp. SIO2C1
TTTCAAATCCACTACTGGAGCAAAGTTAAGATTCACGCCAAGTTCTGATAATTCTTGACCATGAATCCTGGCATACTTGATTACAGCATCCTTACTCTGCTCTATTGGTTGCTCTTCTGAAATAATGGTTGATAAAGGAGGTAACTTAGTTAAGGGAGGAGATAAGCGAGAGACGATGCCCCCTTCTTGGTCTACAGCAATCCACAAAGGTGATAAACCTTGATCCTGGCGAATGGCTTGTAATTTACTAATTTCTTGTTGGATATCTGCTTTGCTTTTATGCTTAATGTTTCTAGCAGTGATAAATACTCCACCGATAGCTTGATGTTCGACTAATTTTTTTAATCTCTTAAAATCTCGGTAACCGACAATAAAATGATTGCCTAGTTTTTCTAATCTGTTGGCATCTGTATTGAAGACATTTTGTTGAATAAGGTTAAATTTAGCTTCAGAGACAAGGATGTTAGAGAATCCGGCAAAGGAAAATATCAAGACGAAGAAACTAAGGATTTTGAGAATTGACTTGTGTTTATTGATACTGATTACTTCTGAAATAACCAAACTCAAACTGAGTCCCAGCGAGAGCCAAAATACCCAAAACCTGAAATTAGTTAAAAAAGGCGATCGCAAATAATTAGCTACCAGCAAAATTGCTACAGCTACCAGCAATTGAACAATTTTGAGTAAAACCACCATTTTTTCATCCATAGATGAGCTCTTTTGTCTGAGGGAACTCCAAGAAATAAATTATCCAATTACTTGAGACGAGTGTAGGGAGTGTGGGAAAAAATGTGTGGGGAAAAGAGTCAGCAGACACAGAGACGCCGAGAATTGAAATCCCACGCAAAATTTTGTTCACCCCCCGCCCTGCTCCCTGCCCAGAATTTATGGTGACTGAATCGACGCTCTAGCGAGTGGGGAGGGATATAGTCTAAAATTTGTAGTCTAGCGATTTTTATGTATTGCTCAATAATGGGTCAGGGGTGAGATAATGGCGACAACTGCATCCTTGCTTTGACTCAAGCAAAGCATATTAGTTGAATTTTCTACAGGGACAGTCTATCCGACCAAGTATGTGCCCCAAAGTTTTTAACTGCAGATTTTTGTAGCACATTGGCTTGAACCCTATTTAACCCAAGTCGTCAATTTGTGACCTTCTCGAAGAAGATCCATGAGTGAAGCTGACACCCAGAATAACCAAACTCCCTTTGAATCAACTGCATCAATTGATAGCAGTGAAGCTGATGTGCTAGATGAGACAGAAGCTCTAGAAAATTCTCAGATAGTCAACATCTCTGCTTTGCCTGAGTCGCAGGATATTATCCCAGAATCGAGCCGCCAGCAGATAATAGACTTAGAAGACTCAGAACCTGAGACGACGGAATCATTAGCTGTCTTAGAAACAAACGACAGTGTCAGCGAACTACCTGAAGCACAGCAAGAACAAACTAACGACTCTGATTTGTTTGTGCTAGCTCAAAAAATGCGTCAGCGCAACCGTCGTTTACTTGAGCAAGTGAATCAGCTCCAGCAAGCACTAAGGGAGAAGCAGGAAGAGTTATTCTCTCAACGACAGCAAGACTACGAGCACGAAAATTTACTAACTCAAAAAACTGACGAACTCAATACAGTCAAAGAACAATTAACCCGTTTGTTCCATACCCTCGAATCCTCTCATCAAGCTGCCCAGCGCCAGCAAATTTTAATTGAAACCTTATCAGAGCAGTTAGAATCTTCTCAACAACGAGTAGCTCAACTAGAGAGGGAATGTGCTCTTACCCAGCAGCGCTACAATGAACAGTCCCACCAGTTGTTACAAGCGGCAAATACCTGTCGAGAACTCAGAGCACGTCTTTACCGACAGCAACGCCAAACCTTGCAGTTCAAAGCAGCTTTAGAAAAGTCTCTAGAAATGACCCCACCAATGACGGTTGAAGGGTCACAACCTCCTTTGAGAAGGAAGACTGCTGATCCATATTCTCTTCCCAAAACACAACCGATTCAACCTTGGTCAAGCGAAGACTTAATCCAAGAAGCTCCATCCAATGTCGAGCCCCTATGGCAACAACCAATACGGTTTGCTCTTCCTTTGAAAATGGATGCTGCAAAAGCAGAATTAACTGATGTTATATCGATTACAGAAACTGAGCAATTCTCATTAACGGATCCTTCCGACTCAGTTGACGCCACATTTGCTGGTGTTGAAGAAAGTGTAGCCCAAGAGCTGCAAGTGGAGAAGGAAATACTCGAGCAGATGAACTCTTTAGCGGAAGCATTTGGTTTGTCGGAGCCTCTCTCTCATTTAGCTGAGCCTGAAGGGGATTTGAGTCCAAAATCAGAAACTAACCAAGATGAGGCTGATGAGTTAGATTTATACTTAATTGACACAGAGGAGTTTCCTTTGTCGGAAGATACTGGGGAGTTAGATAATGAGGCTCAAATTCCGAGTGAGGAATCAAGGGAAGATACTGAGAACATGGAATCAGATCCTCTAGATGAAGTACTCTTACCCCAATCCAGTTGGCCTTCACCAGTACTATATCCCCTACGTCGCCCCAAAAAACTTAAGTCATTAGCAGCAATTGATTTACCCAGTTTCCCTCGTTATGGACATTCTTAAGTTGTGTAGATTTGTAGAAGGGGGGTTGAGGCAAGATTTTTACTACTGCCTATGTTAGTTAACTTTGAAATAACTCTTCAGAAACACGCTCAAAGCTAATGGCTAATGGCTAATGGCTAATGGCTAATGGCTAATGGCTAATAGCTAATGGCTAATGGTGACAAGTTAAAGGGTAGTACATTGTGTCAAGTACTATATATAGCGCTTTGTAAATCAAAAAACTCTATATATGGAAGACCCAAAGGGTCAGAAACATCCATTTTTCTTCTTCCCTACTCCCTACTCCCTGCTCCCTTGACAACGACATTTTTGCCTTAACTTGTTACCAATGGCTAATAGCTAATGGAAGAGAATTGTTTCTCAATTGCAATTGGGGGCGCGAAGCGCTCCTGGGGAGCTCTTGAGTATGTTGCTCCACCTCATTAACAGCCTCAACGTACTGTCCTTTCCCCCGATTTAAGTGGTACAACACGCAATCGAGGCAATGCCATTGATGTTAGAAAAATCGCCAACTGGGTTACCACAATACTGGGACCTGATGGCAAATTGAACGCCGCAGAAACGAGGATTCCAATCACCGCACTCAACGCCCCTAGACCCGCCGATAGCACCACGTAGTTGGCAAAGGTACGACTCAGCAACCGGGCAGCACAAGCCGGAATCACCACAAACGCACTCACCAGTAATACCCCAATCGCCTTAATCGAAATTCCCACTACCAGCGACAGCAGCACAATAAACGCTGTACGATGGGCAGAAACCGACACGCCACGGGCGATCGCGAGTGGTTCATGCAGCGTCAACAACATTTGCGTTCGCAAGGTTAGCCCAATAAAGATGCTACAAACCAGCAATAACCCTGCACTAAAGATTAGATCTGGTTCTCGCACTGCCAGAATATCGCCAAACAAAAGATTATTCAGTCCCCCTTTGTACTGTCCAACAAAGCTGAGGGTAATGATGGAGATCGCCAATGACGAAGAATAAATGATGTTGAGTAAAGCATCCGTCCATAAGCGAGTCCGTTCCAGCAGGTACGTCACAATCAAAGCAAATACAACCGCAAAAGGTAGTAATACTACCGAGGGATTTAACCCCAGGAGCAATGCGATGCTAATGCCTAACAACGCCGAGTGTCCCAATGCATCGCTGAAGAAAGACAACTGGCGCAAGATTGTAAAACTACCCAGCATTCCCCCCATCAATCCGGTGAGAATGCCGCCGAGCATAGCGCGTTGCATGAAGGGAAACTGGAGCAGTTCGAGGATGCGGGTGAGTTCAGTTGGCATGGAAGTAGGGAGTAAGGGCGAATGATACTTAGGGTTTGCTGAATAAGTAACAAGTAACAAGTAAAAAGTAACAAGTAAAAACTCACCGTTCGCTTATTTTGTCTAGTGGTTAGGAAAAATTGCTATACGCTATATATAGTGTATTTCACCGATTTCCAAAACAAATCCAGATTAAGCGATCGCAGATAATCCAATAAACACATTTTG
>JAAHGL010000371.1 GCA_010692635.1 Symploca sp. SIO2C1
TTGCACTTTCATGGGAAATCCCTGGGTAACCTTGGGGAATACAAGTGCTCAAAACGAGGATAAATGCTTCATTCCTTCTTACTTGTTACTTTTTACTTGTTACTTGTTACTTATTCAGCAAACCCTAATTGCTCTCCCTTGTACCCCAGCTCCCCATCTCCCCATCTCCCATCTCCCTATCCTTTTAGCCAACGAGCTGCATCCTTAGCATGGTAGGTGAGAATTAAGTCAGCACCAGCACGTTTAAAGCCTGTTAACGTTTCCATTACTACTCGCTGTTCATCAATCCAGTCATTGAGAGCGGCAGCTTTAATCATTGAATATTCACCAGATACATTGTAGGCAGCTACCGGTAAGTTAGTAGCTTCTTTAACGCGCCAGATAACATCCATATAGGCTAACGCCGGTTTAACCATCAACATATCTGCTCCTTCAGCGATATCCAGAGCAATTTCCTTGATAGCTTCTGTGCCATTGGCAGGATCCATTTGGTAAGTTCTGCGATCGCCAAATTGAGGTGCAGAATCAGCAGCATCTCGAAATGGTCCATAGTAGGCAGAAGCATACTTAGCAGCATAGGACAGAATGGGTATATCCTGGAACCCAGCGTCATCCAATCCCGTCCGAATTGCTTGGACAAAGCCGTCCATCATTCCTGAAGGAGCAATGATATCTGCTCCCGCCTTGGCTTGAGATACAGCTGTTTTTTTGAGTAATTCCAATGTCGGGTCGTTAAGAACACGTCCTGTTAAGTCACCTACTTCTAAATAACCACAGTGACCATGATTAGTATATTCACACAAACAGGTATCAGCAATAACCACTAAATCCGGTACAGCTTCTTTAACAGCTGTAGCAGCTTTCTGGATCATGCCACAATCATGCCACGCACCCGTAGCTTCTACATCTTTATTTTCAGGAATGCCAAACAGAATAATTGAAGGGATACCCAGGTCATAAACTTCCTTAGCTTCTTCAACAATTTTGTCTACCGATAATTGGTATACTCCTGGCATCGACTTTACTTCTTTAGCGATGCTTTCACCAGGTACGGCAAACATAGGGTAGATTAAATCGTTAGTTGTCAGAACATTCTCACACACCATCCGTCGTAACTGAGTTGATTGGCGGAGGCGTCGAGGACGATGAGTTGGGAACATAGTTAATGCATATTAAAAGCGTGTTAATAGTGTAAAGCGTTGCTTTATCACCTCACTCTCTAGATAGGTAAAGTTCTGTTAATTAATGTTGAATTTACTTGTCAATGTAAACAAAAGAAGGACTGTGGATAAGGAAAACTCCCTACCCAACATTGCATGTCTAAGTTTCCTTAAGCCTCAGCAGCTACAGGGTAAACGCTGACTTTCTGGCGAGCCCTGTCCTTTCTCTCAAATTTAACCACACCATCAATCAAGGAAAATAGAGTATAGTCATTGCCACAACCGACATTTGTGCCAGGGTGAAATTTAGTTCCCCGCTGACGCACTAGAATATTGCCAGCTTTTACTACCTGACCACCATAGCGTTTGACTCCTAGCCTTTGGGCATTAGAATCACGACCATTGCGAGTACTACCAGTTCCTTTCTTATGAGCCATTGTGTCCTCCTGAGTATATTTTCAATTAACTTCTAAGCCTAAAAGAGCAAAACAAAAGCTCCTACAGCTGTGAAATCTATTCTTATTCTGAAGTAGCTTCGGCAGTTTCTTCAGTAGCGGAAACTTCAGCAGTGGTTTGAGCCTCGATTGGTGTCTCATCTGACTCTGCACCAAAAGAAGCAACAACAGAACCATTCATACTGATAGAATCAATCATCAGGCGAGTAATTTCCTGCCGATGTCCGCGCTTCTTACGAGTTTTCTTCTTTGGTTGCATCTTATAGACGATGACTTTGCGACCACGATAATGTCGCATCACTGTTCCTTCAACGGTTGCTCCTTCAACCAAAGGTTGACCGATTGTGACTTCACCGTCTTGGTTTACCAATAAGACTTTGTCTATTGTGACCTTTTCTTCTGGTTCAACTGGCAGCAGCTCAATATCGTAAAAACGACCTGGTTCTACTCGCAGTTGTTTGCCACCAGTTTCGATAATTGCATAAGTCATGGGATTGTCCTTAAAAGTGGCCGTACAGGTAGCTGCTTAATGTGAGTATCAACTCAGAATTACTCTCATTTGTCAGCTTTGGCGATGTCTGAACCTGATCCGAGCTAGATTAGACACACAATCTACAATTATCTTTTGTTTGGAGCTTAAAAGTCAAGTAAATTTTTGAAAATATTTCCAAGAAGCACTAGTGCCGCTGCGCGGAATTAAGAATTTAGAATGCTTATAGAGTAAGGATTCTAACGATCTCAAACTGGTCAGTTACTTTTGCCGCGCTGCACTAGTAAGTATTCTTTATCTGAGAATCTAAGTAATGCTTAAGACAAGCGATCGCTACTTTCTTTGTAGGGACATTGCAAGGGTCAGCCTACTTAGAGTACAACAACTCACGAGATTCTTGCTTGACACGACCTTCCATAGCTTCTTGTTGCAATTGAATGAAAGCGTTAAAGTCTTCCCAGTCATACTTTGTGGCTAAAAGTTGGCGTAGTTGGTTTTCTGCCTCCACCGTCAGATAACCACTTGCTAAAGCTTGCTGGACAATTTCACAGATTGGGTTCATCTTTTCTTTCCCTAATTGGCTTGGTAGAGCTAAGGTGGTACAAAATTTTTACTCAACTCACACGTAAGACATCCAGAGCCCTTACCCTCACTGACTCTGAAATATTCAGTTTAACTGAGCTTGGTGTTGCTTTTTTCAGTAAAGAGTGCAGCACTGAGAGAATAAAGCCGGCTCACTGTTATTAAGGATGTATTGGCTTAAGTTTTGTTCTCACCTTCCATGTTTTGTAAAAAGGATGATTTATTATTTTACATTTATTCATATTTTACCGCAAATATTAATTCTATGGAAAGTATAGATAATAGTTAGTACACAACTATCTGCCTGAGGTAGAATAATTGCTCAACTAAAAAATAGATAAAGGATTAGATGAAGTCCTACCTGGCTGCGGCAATTCAAATGACTAGTCTGCCGGATCTAGAAAAAAACCTGGTTGAGGCGGAAGAACTTATAGAACTTGCTGTCCATCAGGGTGCAGAACTAGTGAGTTTACCGGAAAACTTCTCCTTTCTAGGCACAGAGGGAGATAAGATTGCTCAGGCTCAGACGATTGCCGAAGCAAGTGAGAAATTCCTCAAAACGATGGCACAGCGTTTTCAGATCACCATTCTCGGTGGTGGTTTCCCTGTACCTGTAAGTAAAGACAAAGTCTATAACACTGCCTTACTTATAGACCCCAATGGCATCGAACTTGCCCGTTACCATAAGGTGCATCTATTTGATGTCAATTTGCCTGATGGTAACACCTATCGAGAATCCAGCACAGTCATGTCTGGTACTGAGTTACCGTCTGTTTACTCATCTGAGCAATTGGGAAACTTAGGACTTTCTGTGTGCTACGATGTCCGTTTCCCGGAACTTTACCGAGACTTGGCTCATCAAGGCGCTGACATTTTATTTGTTCCCGCTGCCTTCACTGCCTATACGGGTAAAGATCATTGGCAAGTGCTCATTCAAGCCAGAGCAATTGAAAATACTTGCTACGTTATTGCACCTGCACAAACTGGGCTTCACTATGCTATGCGTCAAACCCATGGTCACGCTATGATTGTTGACCCATGGGGTGCCATCTTAGCTGATGCTTCTGATACACCAGGAGTTGCAATTGCGGAGATTAATCCTGCTCGTCTACAGCAAGTTCGTCGCCAAATGCCCTGCTTACAACATCGGGTTTTTGTTTGAGAATTGGGAATGGCTAATGGCTAATGGCTAATGGCTAATTGGGGCTTGCTGCATAAGTGTGGAAGCTATACCAGACTATGCTTTCAATCATTTTGATGCCAAACAAGTCCCAGGTTTTTGAGCCCATCGATACAATTTCCTTGCACCATCGTAGGGAAACACCCGCTTAAATTCCGAATATGAGGTAAAAGTAAGCAGATTTTTAAGAGCTACTTTCACTTCAATTAATTGCCTCAAA
>JAAHGL010000372.1 GCA_010692635.1 Symploca sp. SIO2C1
ATTTCCCCCCTTACTAAGGGGGGAATAAGGGGGGTAGCAAGATCTTGACCTATTTCGGTGAGAATCTTGTATACACGGTAGTTTAGTTGGTGAGGGGTCACACCCTACATCGATTCGCCAACAGTATCTTCAAACTCACAGGCTAATAGCTCAAGTCCACTTAAAGTGGACTGAAGATCTTTGAGCTAATTGAGTCATCTTTAGATGACTTGAGCTATTAGCAAGGAACTTAAGTTCCTTGTGAAGCAAGGATTTTGCCTTAAGTTGACACGAATGAATCGCCATTCTCCCCTACTGAAGCCCTAAACTCTAAAAGCTAAAAAATAATGAGCGATATAAAATGCCCCAAGTGTAGTGGAACTTTAGAACAAGTTGTGTATGCCGATATTGAGGTGGATCGGTGTACAGATTGTAAAGGGATTTGGTTTGATTCCCTAGAAGCTCAACAACTCAAGAAAATTAAAGGTTCCGAGAGTATAGATGTTGGTGACACTACTACAGGTCAACAATTTAATGAAATGGGTAAGATTAATTGTCCAAAATGTGAGACCCAAATGACCAAAATGGTTGATCTCAATCAGTCTCATATTTGGTATGAGAAATGCCCCGTCTGTTATGGTATTTGGTTTGATGCCGGAGAGTTTAGGGATTTCAAACAAGAAAATTTACTAGATTTGGTTAAAGATATTTTTGCTAAACAAAGAGCGTAATAGGTGTTAGGTGTTAGTTTTTTTTACCTAACACCTAATCCTTCATTTAACAAAGGCATTGAATTTATCAGATATTGCTTGTAAGAGCAATGATCGCCCTTCATTGATGAGGAAAAAGTGATTGCCTGGAAACATTTCTTGCGAGAAGGAACTTGTTGTTTGTTCACTCCAAGCGGCTAGCTGCTCAGATCTAACTTCTTGATCTTGCAAGGCGCCGAAAGTCCAGATAGGGCAATCCAGAGGTAGTTCGGTGGTATAAGTGTAGGTGTCGTTAAGAGCTAAGTCTGCTCGCAGGATAGGCATAAACACCTGCATTAGCTCAGAATTTTGCAGCACTACTTCTGAAGTACCTCCCTTCTGGCGCAAGTCTTCCAAAAATTCAGCGTCGGACAATTGGTGAGTGAATGGTTTTGGGTAAGGAATTTGGGGAGCACGACGACAAGCAATAAAAAGTTGCGAAGGTATGGGGAAGTTCTGACGACGGAGTTCACGGGTTAGTTCAAAGCTAATCAAACCTCCCATACTGTAACCAAAAAAGGCGAAGGGACGATCTAGATAGGGCGGCAAGACTTCCATTAGCGCCTGAACTAGAGGCGAGATTTCGGTGAAAGGAGGTTCCCTGAGACGAGTTCCCCGTCCAGGTAGTTGTACGGGACAGACTTCAATTTGCGATGGCAATTCGTTTGCCCAGAGGCGAAAGATGGGAGTGCCGCCACCAGCGTAGGGAAAACAGAACAAACGCAGATGAGCTTGAGAGTTGGGTTTAAGATTGGGGAGCCAAGGATTTTTTTCCGTCATCTGTATTTGTTGGAGAGTCTGTTGAATACATGGCGATTACCTTCGACACCAGCTTGCGCTGATGGAAATTCAGGGATTTCTCACTGTTTAAGCTAAACCGCTAAAGCCTCTATCAATTCTAGGAGAAAATGGTATATATTCAGCTTAAGCTGCTAATCCAAGGAGACAGAAAGCAGGAGGGAAGAAAGCTTGTACAGTAGTCCGTTTCAACTTTTTTAACTGGTGGGTTATTTCCGCCACGCTCTACTATGAGCTCCCTGTTATACGTGAAAGATCATAGTTGAGAGTACATCACTTTTCTTTGACTTCGGGAACTTCATCGTTGTTCGACTTTGCTGCTCCCTCTGTATCTGGATTTACTGGCTGCTCTGTGTCTGGATTTACTGGCTGCTCTGTGTCTGGATTTACTGGCTGCTCTGTGTCTGGATTTACTGGCTGCTCTGTGTCTGAATTTACCGGCTGCTCTGTGTCTGAATTTACTGGCTGCTCTGTGTCTGAATTTACTGGCTGCTCTGTGTCTGAATTTACTGGCTGCTCTGTGTCTGAATTTACTGGCTGCTCTGTGTCTGAATTTACTGACTGCTCTGTGTCTGGATTTACTGGTTCCTCTGTTTCTACTTCTTCGGAATAAAAGGATTCACTATCCTTGCCTCCTCGTAACAAGTACTGTCGGTAGAGCAACTCCAACTCATTCCCTGCTTTACGGAAAATTTTGACCTGGTTGTACCATATAGCTTGGAAAATGCGATAAAAGATAAAGCTAACAATTGCGACAATCAGCCCTGCAGCTGTACTAATTAGTGCTTCCCCGATGCCCGAATTGACACCAGCTGTTGAAGCAGTTCCCAGATCGGAAATATTAATTGAACCTAAGGCTTTAATCAAACCCAAAACTGTACCCAGCAATCCCAGTAAGGGAGCTAGAGTAATAATCGCTTCTAAAAGCCTGTGTCCCCGCTGCATTGAGGCCAACTCATCGTCAGCAGATGTTTCTAGAGCTAGCCGAAACACCTCAGGATCAGGTTCAGAAAGCCTTAGGGGAGCAGATAGATACCGCCCGATTGGTTGTCGCCTTGTTTGAAAAGCAATCTCTCTTGCTGCTTGCCAGTTGCGACTTGCTGCATCTAGAACTCGCCTCAGAATTGATTGTTCCCGAGATAGGATACTTATCCAAAACCAGATACGCTCAAAGATTACGCCCAAAGCGAGGACTGATAAAACCCACAGTGGCCATAACACCCACCCCGCCTTTTCTATCATTTCGATCATTTCATCATCCACAGTAGACCTTTTACCTCCCTTGATTGCTAAGCAAAATTTTTTTTGAGTAATGAGGAATTACGCACTCAACTGTCATGCTGAGGTGATAGTGAAGCATCTGGACACCCTCGGAGATCCTTCGCTATCGCTCAGGATGACATAATTCCGTTACGATTCGTAAGTTCTAGTAATGAGCAAGCCATTCTTTCCAATTTTAGGGATTTAGAGCCACTTGCAAAGCGTTGACAAAAAAATTGGGTTTTAAGCCCCCTCCTACCTTTAATTCCAGGAGTGTTAATCTACCCAAACAGGCGGGTTATCCACACCGGATGTCTATGAGAGCATCTGGCAAGATTAATAGTAACGGAAGAGTTAACAAATTAATGAACAAATTTTCTTTGGAACCAATTTACAACTGGTATCGTAATACCCTTCGCAACCCCAAATACCGTTGGTGGATCATCTTGGGAACCCTAGTTTACGTTTTTAGCCCCATTGATATTTCTCCTGACTTTTTCCCGATTGTTGGGCAAATTGACGATGTCTTGTTGCTGACGCTGCTGATTTCTGAAGTTTCTCAGTTGGTAATCGATGCGGCTAAAACTCGCAAAGAACAAAAGGTTGCTGCTAACCCCAGTAATTCTAGTGATGATGCTGTAGACGTTGATGCTGTATCTGTTAATTGACATCTTCCCTCCGCTAACCTCTAACGAGGTATAGCGGGGGATTCCCAAGAGTTCTTGGTTCGCAGTTCATCGAGCCGACTTAGAACAAGAGCGTCTCCATTCTTGAGCCAGAGGCCGGTTTCTCCCTGCGCTTTCGAGCTTTTGGCTCCAGATTCTGTATGCCCTACAGTACTGTTTAAATATTCAGCTAATAGCTTAAATCCTTTTGCCAAGATGTTTTTTGCTGCATTATGGTCCCGGTCTAATACCGCCTTACAACTACTACATTTATGCGTTCTGGTGCTCAGTGTTTTCTTCACCTTTGCCCCACAACATGAACAATCAACAGTTGTATTGTGAGGTGGCACACAAATAACTATCACACCATACACTTTGGCAAAGTATTGAAGCCATTGGGTGAATCTATACCAAGATGCATCGCTGATAGATTTAGCTAGCTGGTTATTTTTCACCATGTTTTGTATCTTCAAGTCCTCGTAGACAATTAAATCTTTCGACTTAACTAGCGCCAAAGCCTCTTTACGAGCTTTGTCTTCACGCTGTCTACTTACCTTGAGATGCTCTTTCGCTAAAGATGAACGACATTTATGGTATCTCTTAGACTGCTTCTTCCCCAAAACTTGTTTTTT
>JAAHGL010000373.1 GCA_010692635.1 Symploca sp. SIO2C1
CTCTCGAAAGTATCTACCTGCTTTTTAGTCGGCTTAAGCTTAAATTCGTATGTCAGATTAAACACTCTTTTTCACCTCCAGAGATTAATTATACCCTCTGGAGGTTGCTCCCGAGCACATCTGTTATTGAGAAAAGCTTGATATATCGATTGTAGTTGACTTATTGGTGGTCTAGCTCGACTCGGAGAAGGTCTTATACTCAGAAAGCTTAGCTATCGTCATGAGAAAAGAAAAAATACACGGCGCATAAATGCGCCTTCCCTACATCCCACCCTTAAAAGTGGTGGGCTTTGCTCGATGTTCTGTAAAAAAAGGCAGGAGGCTCCGAGGCTCCGAGGCAGAAGGGAAGAAAGCTTATTCTGAGTTAAATCTTCATTCCTAAGCTACTTTCATAAGCAGAGGGTTTAACTCACCTTTTTTATCTAATCCATAGAGTTCGTTGCAGCCACCAATATGCTGATCATTTATGAAAATTTGTGGCACTGTCCGGCTTCCATTAGCACGCTGTGCCATCTTGCTTCTAGCTGCTTCATCGCCGTCTATTTTATATTCTGTATAGTTGACCCCCTTCCACCATAGCAATATTTTTGCTCTGATACAGAAGGGACAAGTTTGCCAAGTGTAGATCTCGACATTGGCCTTAATTTGTTCGGGATTCCTTCCTAGAAGAGGATTGAGAAAATCAAGCATTTTTTCCTTACTCCGCAAATGCCGTTATTTATCTATCCTACAAATAATTAAGTCTTGCTACTCAAAGATGGAACATGGTCCAAAATACGCAAGCAACGATGATTAGTACCTACGATCTGCCCCTTGTGATGCTTTCGTTCATCATTGTTCTAATTGCCTCTTACACAGCTCTAGAACTTGCAGGTCGAGTGAAATCCACTTCAGGGCAAACGCGAGTCGGCTGGCTGTTTGGTGGTGCAGTTGCTATGGGGACAGGGATTTGGTCGATGCACTTTATTGCTATGCTCGCCTTTAATTTACCCCAACCTGTCACCTACGATCTGCTAACCACGCTACTTTCTCTGTTTACTGTGATCATCAGCTCTGGTATGGCATTGCTGTTGGTAAGTTCTTCAGCTTTCAGCTGGCTAAAGTTGTTAAGTGGTAGTGTTTTGATGGGCTTAGGGATTGCCTCAATGCACTACATTGGCATGGCAGGGATGCAGGTTAGTCAAGCAATCATTCAGTACAACCCATGGTTAGTAGGCTTATCAGTTGCGATCGCAATTTGCGCTTCTTTGGTGGCATTATGGCTAGCTTTTCGGTTCCGGAATGAAACCATGGAAGCTCTGAATTGGTACAAACTTGCTAGTGCACTGATTATGGGGATTGCTATTAGTGGTATGCACTATACAGGTATGGCGGCTGCCAGTTTCATTGAGGTAGAAGAATTGACAACTGTTGTACCCAATCAACTCGATAATTCCCTGCTTGCTACTGGAATTGGTACGGCTAACCTGCTTATCTTGAGTTTAACCCTACTCTCAGTTCTGTTCGATCAGCGGCTGGCAGCACAATCAGCTCGTGAGGCAGTATTACAGGAAAGTGAGAAACATTTTCGGATGCTGATCCGCGAGATGCCGGTAGGTGTGTTATTACTAACTCCAGACTTAGAAATTATTCTTAGTAACCAGGCAGCAATTGATCTGTTGGGGATAAAAAACTCGCGATCGCTAGAATTAGGGTTAGTGCTACGGGAAGATGGGACTCCTTTTCCTCCAGAGAGTTTGCCGATGCAACAGGTGCTCGCCACTCGCCAACCTCTGCATCATGTCACTATTGGGATCAATTGTCCCTTGAGCCAGACTCTACGATGGTTGCTAGTCAATGCCGACCCCCAGCTGTCAGCCGAAGGTACGGTAGAGCGTATAGTCTGCACTTTCAGTAACATAACTCCTGCTAAGCAAGCAGAGTCAGCATTGCGGCAGTCAGAAGCACGAGAACGGGAAAAGGCAACTCAATTATCCCTTACGCTACAGGAATTGAAAAAAACCCAAGCGCAGCTAGTTCAAACGGAAAAAATGTTCAGCTTAGGACAACTTGTCGCTGGGGTTGCTCATGAAATTAACAATCCCGTCAATTTTATTTACGGTAACCTTGCCTATGCTAGTGAATACGCCCATTACTTGCTGGAATTGGTACGCCTCTATCAACAGTATTACCCCAATTCTGTTCCTGAAATTCAAGAGCAAGCCGATACAATTGAGTTGGACTTCATCACAGAAGACTTGCCTAAACTTCTGGGGTCGATGAAAATTGGTACTGAGCGTATTCGTCAGATCGTTCTGAGTTTAAGAAACTTCTCTCGTTATGATGAAGCAGAAACGAAATTAGTTGATATTCACCAGGGAATTGATAGCACATTATTAATCCTCGGACATCGGCTCAAAGCAATGGGGGATGAGGCACGTATTGAAGTAATTAAAGACTATGGTGATTTACCGTTAGTAGAATGCTACCCTGGACAACTCAATCAAGTCTTCATGAATATTCTTAGCAATGGGATTGATGCCTTGGAAGAGACAAAAACTAAAGAACAAAAGAGAACAACCGAAAAAGCTCAACTCTCATATCAAAGCGATCGCCAATTCCCTTGTATCTGGATTCGGACCTTACGGAGTAGCGAGCAATATCCTGTTCAACGAAAAGTAGATAATGGACAACCTTCCCTAAAAAAATGTGAGCAAGAAACAGATAGTATTCTGATTTCTATAGCTGACAATGGTTCAGGTATGACTGATGTCATCAAGAAGCAACTATTTGACCCGTTTTTCACCACCAAGTCGGTAGGTAAGGGAACTGGCTTGGGACTAACCATCAGCTATCAAATTATTGTAGAAAAGCATGGAGGAGCTATTTGGTGTGAGTCAGAATTGGGAGTGGGTACTGAGTTTTGGATCAAAATTCCAGTACAACCCAACTGACAATCATTAAAACAACTGCTTAAAATATGAACTATAGCAATCCTAAATTTGATAATTTATTACAGGTATTCCAGACTAACAAATACAACTCTTAAAAAGGAGCGATCGCAATATATCATTTCAGCGACTGTTTTAGATACGGATTATAGCTCACATTCTTCCTGACAAAATCGGTGATCAGCGCTGAACTATAGGGGTGTTTGCTCCAGCAGCATAGCATTGTCCAAACACTGTAAAAAGTAGCGAGATGCCGTAGGGAGCGCTCCAACCTCCGCTGCGCCGCCCAATCTTTCCCAGTTGTAGGCTGGAGTCTTATCCGTTACAAATATTTATAAAAACATAAGAGTCAAAAGGGAGAAAATTTCAAAAAAAAGAAATAAAAGAACTCGCTATCCCGTGGTCAAAAAAGGAAAAAGCACGGACAAAAAAGCTAAAAATAAGAAGACTTAGACAGAATTTTGCCTGAATTTACTAGCATCTCAGCTTCACTAGGAGACTGAGTTATTTTGTCATAGTCTAAACTCCAGTAATGAGTAATGAGTAATGAGTGAATTACCCCTCGATTAGCTCCCAGATTTTTTCCATTGTGCAAGGGTTTTGAGCCCATCGGTACAATTTCCACGGCACTTAGCAAGAAAAACAAACGCTTGAAATCCTTATCTGACAAGGTTCGGTGATTTTCTTCAGCAAACCCTATTTAGGGTTTGCTGCATGAGTCTATACGACTTGATATTAGAGCTTCCTTAATTAATTCTTGATTTAATTCCAATAAGGCTTTCTCCTCTAGTGGAGCCAGTTGAGCCTCCGACAGAGAAAACGTTTCGTACCAGCGCGTTTCAGACGCTAGTTCTTCCAAAATCATTTTAGCGATCACATCTTGGTCTAGTTCTGGCAATTCAGAAACTGCTGCGATCGCTTCTTTGAGTAGTTTCGTCATGGCTCAAAATTTCCTTAGGACGAATTAACTTACAGACTTGGTCTCATGTTACAGCTCCTAGTTATCGGTTTTGTTGATCTCTTCCTAATTTCTTCGGAATCAATCTTTTCTCCAATCAGCAATGACAATCCTCATTTTGAGACAAAACTAGTCTTGTTTTTTTAATTG
>JAAHGL010000374.1 GCA_010692635.1 Symploca sp. SIO2C1
TTATGGGTTAAGAAGATGCAAGGAAATTGCATTGATGAGCTCAATTTTCTTGCACTTTTCAAGGAAAATAAAAGCTTGAAAGCTATACCAGACAGCGCTTTCAGACTCTTGCAGCAAGCCCTAAATATGAATACTGAATCGGTGTTCTAGGAATTGCTTCAAAATTCTAAGGAGGTAGAATGGGCAGTACCCAAGTTAACAGCTGTCTGTATTTTTCATCCCAATCTAAGGAAGTGAGTATCATGAGTTCTTTCAGAGAGGAATCCCTGAAACGCCAGCTAGAGAAAGAATTGCGAGAATCTGAATGGTTACAGAAATTTAAGCAGTTGAGTGAGGGACTCAGCCAAATCAAAGCAGAAATTCCTTTAACTCAGCTCTGTCAATTGGAGTGGGTAAGTGAGAGTCAAACGTTGATAATTCACTGCCCAAACCCAGAAGTTACCGAAGGGTTGCGTCAGCAGACATCCAAGATTGAGCAACTCAACATTGTCGCTCAGCGCTTCATCCTCAAAAACCCTCAGTCTCAAGACATTATCATTGATGCTCAAGGCTCCAGATAAGGGAGCAGGAATGAAGAGGAAGAGGAGCTTCAGAGCAGTTCTTTTTCGATTCCCAATTCCCAATTCCCAATTCCCAATTCTAAATTCTAAATTCTAAATTATTTATGGCAGATGTTAGCGGCGCATGGCTAGGGACTTACTGGCAGCAGGGAAATCCTACTCGCTTTGAAGTATCCTTGCTTCAAAGTGGCAATACCCTCAGCGGCAGTATTTTAGATGATAGTTATTTGGGGGAAGCTTCACTAACTGGTGAAGTAATTGGACGTCGCATTAGCTTTACCAAACGCTATCTTGGTGGCTCACGACATACTGTTAGTTACACTGGCACAGTGTCTGAAGATGAAAATTTCATGCAGGGAAAATGGGTGGTAGATAATTTTGCCTCAGGTTCCTGGGAAGCCCATCGTAGTGGTGATAATTTGATGGTGGAGCTACAAACTCGTTTAGCTGAACAAGTACCGATGTCTATTGGAGGAAGATAGAGATTGAAGCTGAAATGTTGACGTTTTCTGTGAGAACTTGTAGGTTGGGTGAAGCGTAGCGAAACCCAACGCCAATTCTCTCGGTGTTGGGTTTCGCCGATGTTATTGTTGGGTAAAGCTGCGATGAATACCTGCAGCTCAACCCAACCTACAAGGCGAGCGATCGTACTATAAAGGAAATTGTTCATCAGCGTCAAAATTTCCCATAATTTATGCTTCTTTTAAAAAAAATAATCACAGTTTTTACCCTCATGGGAATGAGTTTATTTGTCGTAAACACAGATTCCTACAGAGGATTTAACTCTGATCAATCCTACGCCACAGAAAATAACTACCAGACCAAAAAAAACAATAATATAACGAAGACTGAATTCGGTCAGACTAAGGACGGTCAACAAGTTTATCTTTATACCTTAACCAATACTAATGGTTTAGTCGCGAAGATCAGCAACTATGGCGCGATTCTTACTGAATTACACTTGCCTGACAACAGCGGTGAGCTAGAAGATGTCGTACTGGGATTTGATAATCCAGAAGATTACTTTACGGCTAATCACTACTATTTTGGTGCAGTTGTCGGTCGCGTTGCTAACAGGATTAAAGATGCTAAGTTTACTCTTGATGGTCAACAGTATAATGTAGCTGCTAATGCCGGCCCCCATCACATACACGGTGGTAATAAGGGCTTTGACAAAGTGGTTTGGCAAGCTGAACCAATTAACAGCGCTGAAGGAGCAGGATTGAAACTAACCTATCTCAGTGCTGATGGCGAAGAAGGTTATCCAGGAAATTTAGCAGTAACAGCTATTTACACGCTGACTAACAATAACGAGTTGAAGCTGGAAATGACTGCTACGACGGATCAGCCTACCCCTGTTAACCTCGTTAACCACTCTTATTGGAACTTGGGTGGTCATGCCTCTGGGAACATTTTAGGACAATATTTAACCATCAACGGCGATAGCTATACGCCTACCAATCAACAGCGCATACCTACAGGAGAGATTAAAGCAGTTAAAGATACACCCTACGATTTTACTCAGCCTCGATTGATTGGAGAGGGAATGCAGCAGCTGAGAAACAGCTTTAAGCAAAACTATCCAGGAGGTTACGACCTCAATTATGTTTTGAATGGAGAATCGGACAAGATTAAACTAGCAGCTACTGTGTACGAACCCAAATCTGGCAGGTTCATGGAGCTGTACAGTAATCAGCCAGGAGTGCAGTTTTATTCAGGCAATATTGGTAAGCGGGAAATCAAAGGGAAAGGAGATGTTGGTTATCAAAATCATCAAGGTTTGTGCCTAGAAACACAACATTTCCCCGATTCAGTCAATCAGCCTAATTTTCCTTCAGTTATTTTACGCCCCGGTGAAACGTACCGACATATAATGGTACACAAATTTTCTACCAAACAAGATAATCTGGGTGAAATTATTGCTCCCAATACCCAAGTTGAAAAGGTAGCAGCAGGGTTTAAGTTTACCGAAGGACCTGTTTGGCATTCCGACGGCTTTCTCCTTTTTAGTGATATTCCAGCTAATATCATTTATAAATGGCAACCAGAGCAAAAGACGGAGATATTTCGTCAGCCTTCTGGCAAGGCTAATGGCAACACCTTAGATCTCTCAGGGCGTTTAATTACTGCTGAACACAGTAATCGTCGCGTATCCCGTACTGAAAAAGATGGGACAATTGTTACCCTAGCTAGTCACTACCAAGGGAAGCGACTTAATAGTCCTAATGATCTGGTAGTCAAATCCGATGGTAGTATCTACTTTACCGATCCTCCTTATGGCATCAAATCCGAACAAGAAGAATTAGGCTTTTATGGTGTTTATCGCCTAGCACCAGATGGCACATTAACTCTATTAGTTGATGACTTTGTCCGCCCTAATGGTATTGTCTTTTCCCCAGATGAAACTAAACTTTATGTCAATGATTCACAAAGGGGTCATATTCGTGTTTTTGATGTCAAGCCAGACGGGATGTTAGGCAAAGGAAAACTTTTTGCCGAACTTAAACCCCCTAGTCGAGAGGGAGCAGCAGATGGTATGAAGGTAGATATCAAAGGTAATGTTTATAGTACTGGACCTGGAGGTGTTTGGGTTTTTGCTCCGAGTGGCAACCTACTAGGCATTATTGAAACCCCGGAAGCTCCCGCTAATATAGCCTGGGGTGACAGTGACTATCAGACCCTTTATATTACTGCCAGAACTAGCCTTTATCGTATCCGCCTTAAAGTTCCGGGGGTAAGAGCAGAAGGAATTTAGAATTTAGAATTTAGAATTTAGAATTTAGAATTGGACTTAGGTGATATTAATCTATATGAGTCAAGATTCGGACGTTGGGTTTGGTCGATGTTATTGTTGGGTAAAGCTGGGATGAATAATTGCGGCTCAACCCAACCTACAAGGCTAGCGATCGCACTAAAGCTCATTATTTCTACCACGAAATCTGAGGAGACTAAAAATGGCAGGCTTCAGTAGTACCTAAATACTATTTTGTCCCCAAGCAATGATTATCATTATCAAAATAATTGGGGTGCGAAATGTGGGTTCTAAGGGGGAGCTAAAGGGGATCAACCCCCAGGCGATTCGCCAACAACATCAATTAATTGGAGGCTGGCAGGGATAAATTTAAGGGAGCAAAATAGCGATCGCTCCCTATTCCTATTGTTGCTGGGATAATTAGGGCTTGCTGAATAAGTAACAAGTAACAAGTAAAAAGTAACAAGTAAGAAGGAATGAAGCATTTATCCTCGTGGGTGAGCACTTCCATTCCCCAAGGTTACTCAGAGATTTCCCATCAAAG
>JAAHGL010000375.1 GCA_010692635.1 Symploca sp. SIO2C1
TTTCCGTTTCCTCATTTAGCTAGACTACAACATTATTGGGAGCAACTCCACTACCGCCAGTCAGCAAATTTTATTGAGCCGAGGGGAAAAGCCTTCGCGATGGGAGCCAAACGGTCTTCACTCCTCATGAACCAGCGCGAAGTCTTCCCCCCTAATACTTATAGGACTAGTAATGGTCTAGTACTGACCTGAATCCTTACAATTCCTGATCCTATGATATTGTTTCTCTCCGAGGGCATGTGGACAAATGAGTATATGGGAGCAAGACTCACCTTTCGCTCAATATTCTAAATTCTAAATTCACTACAGTGCGGTATTTTGCAAGATGATGAAACAATCTGTTAATTCACCACGTATTACTCATCTCCAGTGGGGATCTTTAGAAATTGAAGGGAACAATCGTTTCAAAGATGCCAAGCTCTATCCTGGAGGCGCACGGGAGTGGGATTGGCGAGAGACGGGTACACGCCATGTACCTGGTATTCAGCCAGCAGATGTACAAGAACTGCTAGAACATGGTGCTACAACCATCATTCTTTCTAAGGGAATGTTGGAAATGCTTCAAGTCTGCCCTGAGACTTTGCAGATGCTCGAAAACAGAAACATTTCCGTCCACGTTCTTCAAACCGAACTGGCAGCTAAATTATACAATGATCTCCAAGGTAAAGAACAGGTTGGTGGACTATTTCATTCAACTTGTTGATGGACAAGTGTCGCCAAAAACCTTATTAGCTCTCACTCTATCATTGACCTCATAGGGCAGGGCTGTTTCGTTCCTTGGGGGGTTAGATTGAGAAGTACTTGACTATTTTACCTATCAAAAGGTAGAATAAGAGCATGAAACAAAATACTGCTCAACAAATTTTAGATGTAGCCCAATCAATGGTGCGAAACAGAGGCTATAGTGCCTTTAGTTACGCAGATATTGCCCAACAAGTAGGTATTCGTAAGGCAAGCATTCATTACCATTTTCCGTCAAAGGATGATTTGGTCAAAGAATTAGTCAAACGATACCGAGAAATCTTGGAGAGCAAATGTCGTCAGATTGAACACAAAGGGATTACACCCCAAGAGCAATTGAGAGAATTTGTGAATCTCTATAAAGATGGTTTGCAAGAAAATCAAATTTGCTTGTGTGGAATGTTGACAGCAGATTTTGTAGTTCTAAATTCAGAAATCCAAGCAGAGATCAAAAACTTTTTTGCGGTAACTGAGTCTTGGTTAGCTAGGCTCCTGCACCGTGGCTGTGAAACTCAGGCTTGGCAATGTAATCAATCTGTTGAGGTGGAAGCTAGAATTCTACTTTCAACATTACAAGGAGCACAACTATTAGCTCGTGTAGCAGCAGATAGTACTAGTGCTTTTGAACAGATTACAGGGGATTTTCTGAAGGATAAGTTAGGTAACCAGCGTTAGAAGGCAGGAGTAACAAGAGTTTTCCCTACCTAAAAAGAAGTCAGAAATTCCTCATATCAATGGATTCACCCCCAAATATATGATTTTGAGTTTCTGAAGAGCTCCCCAGGAGCGCTTCGCGCCCCCAATTGCAATTGAGAAACAATTCTCTTCCATTAGCTATTAGCCATCAGCCATTAGCGCATGAGCGTGTTTCTCAAGAGTAATTTTTTTTTGCTTCTTCAACTACCTTTTAGTAGGTAGCTAGCCAATTCAAGGAAATAAAACTCATGACTCAAATGTTTACAGAACAAAAAATTATTGTCGTTGGTGGTACCAGCGGCATGGGCAAAGCGATTGCTCAATTAGTTCTTCAACAGGATGGCTCCGCTGTTGTCATCGGCTCACGTCAGTCTAAACTTGAAGATGCAATCAAAGAACTTAGTCAATCTGGAAGTGTAGTAGGTGAGTTAGCTAATATCTCAGATGCTAATGAGAGAAACGCCTTAATTAATCGTTTAAATACTAATCATGCTGATGCTACCTTGCTTGTCAATGCAGCAGGAGTCTTTCTCCCTCAACCTTTCATTGAGTATGAAGAACAAGATTATGACCTCTATTTAGAAATTAACAAAGGAACTTTCTTTATTACCCAGGCTATAGCCAAAAATATGATTAACAATCATAAGCCTGGTGCTATAGTGAATATTGGCTCCATGTGGGCAAAACAAGCAATAGAAGCGACCCCTTCTTCGGCTTACTCTATGGCTAAAGCTGGTTTACACTCTTTAACGCAGCATTTAGCTATGGAACTGGCAAAATACAATATTCGGGTTAATGCAGTATCTCCTGCGGTAGTAGAAACTCCAATCTATGAAGGTTTTATCTCCAAAGAAGAAGTTCATTCTGCTCTACAAGGATTCAATAGTTTCCATCCTCTTGGTAGAGTGGGAACTCCTACAGATGTTGCTGAAGCAGTCATTTATCTACTTTCTGATAAGGCGAGTTGGGTTACTGGAGCTATCTGGGATATAGATGGTGGTGTTATGGCTGGGCGCAATCAATCTAACTAGCGCAAGAAGGTAGGAGGCAGAAGGCAGAAGGCAGAAGGCAGGAGGTAAAAAGGCAATTCTACTACTAACAGTAAAGTGCAATCTATAACGAAGCGTTTAGTATCTATAGATTTATTACGTGGGTTAGTTATGCTTTTGATGGCATTAGACCATGTAAGAGGCTTTTTTTCTAACCCTGGTTTTAATCCGTTAGATATAAACCAAACAAACCTCCCTTTATTTTTTACTAGATGGGCAACCCACTTATGTGCCCCATCATTCATCTTGATTGCAGGTATCGCTGCCTATCTTTCTTTAAAACGTAGAACAAGCAAAAAAGAACTATCTAAATTACTTTTAATTCGTGGAGTTTGGCTAATCTTCCTAGACTTAACAGTAATTAGTTTTGCCTGGACATTTGCTCCAGGTATTTTTATTATGGGAGTCTTATGGGTAATTGGCTGGTCTATGATTATTTTAGCCGCACTGATTCATCTGCCCATCAGAAGTATAGCTATAATTGGAATTATCTTGATCGTTGGACATAATTTATTTGATGGCGTTCAGGCTGAAAATACCGGAAGTTTGAGTTGGCTTTGGTCATTTCTCCATGAACGAAAAATATTTATGCCATTTCCAGGAATTCACTTTTTTGTTGCTTATTCTCTGATTCCTTGGGTTGGTGTGATGGCAATTGGCTATGCCTTGGGAAAAGTATTTACTTTTGAGAAATATCAGCGTCTACGTTGGTTAAGAAACTTGAGTTTTGGCTTGATTTTCAGCTTTATTGTGATTCGCGGGATAAATCTTTACGGCGATCCCGAACCTTGGTCATTGCAATCTAATCTGACTAGAACAGTCCTATCATTTATTAACTGCCAAAAATATCCCCCTTCATTAACCTATTTATTAATAACTCTTGGTATAGCATTGTTACTACTTTATTTATTGGAAATCAAAAGTTTTAAATTTCTTCAACCTTTGAAACTTTTTGGTCAAGTTCCTTTATTTTTTTACATTATTCATCTTTGGTTAATACATTTAGCTGCCATTATGTTAGCATTGCCTAAATATGGTTTAATGGCAATAATTTTACCCTACTTAAATAAAAGCGCAATGCCAGCCAATTATGGTTATAGTTTGCACCATGTTTATATTATCTGGTTAATTATACTCATGATACTTTATCCCCTATGTCATTGGTTTACTAATTACAAATCACAGCATAAATATTGGTGGTTAATTTTTTTATAGCAAGTAGAGATGCCCCAACAGTTCTACAGGTATCCTGGGGTAGGGGCATCTCTACTTGCTATAAAAAAATTAACCACCAATATTTATGCTGTGATTTG
>JAAHGL010000376.1 GCA_010692635.1 Symploca sp. SIO2C1
TGTTAACTCACCAAGGGATTACGAACATTGTATCTTTGCTTGCTTTGGTCCTTATACAGCAGCCAATACCCAAAAATTGGGACTAAATGTCTCTATTATTGCCCAAGATTACAGTTCATTTGAGGGCTTTGCTCAAGCGATCGCAGCATTCTTAAGAGATTAGCCATTAGCCATTAGCCATTAGCCATTAGCTTTGAGCCTGTTTCTTCAGAGTTTAATACCTTACTAAGTACTCATGTACTATAAAGATGTCCAAGTGTGAGTTTTGCACCAGTTTGTATAGTATTTTTAAGAAAAGGCAATCTTGAGATCAATTTAAGTTAGATGAGACAGCTCCTCAATCAACTAGACAAGGGACCAAAATACCTGCAAAGGCTGTTCCTACATCTGCTGGTAATCTTGCTAGCTAGCGGATTAGTAGCAGCACCAGTAAATGCTATCAGCCTCTATCAAATGCCCAATGTCAGCGCCGGAGAACCAACTTGGGTGATTGACAAATCAGAAGTTCTCAGCCGCATCAATGAAGGGCAGTTGAGCAATAAACTCCAAAAGTTAGCCCAGGAAACTGGCAATGAGGTTAGGATTGTCACTATCCGCCGCTTAGACTACGGTGAGACAGCAGAAAGCTTTGCTCAAGCTCTGTTTGAAAAATGGTATCCAACACCAGAAGCTCAAGCCAATCAAACCTTGATACTTATTGATACCCTCACTAACAACACCGCCATTGTAAGTGGTGAAGCGGTCAAGGAAATTATGTCTGACGAAATCGCTCAGAGCGTGGCTTCGGAAACAATGACTGCACCACTCCGCAAAGGAGACAGATATAATCAAGCTTTCTTGGATGCCAGCGATCGCATTGTAGCCGTAATTTCTGGTGAACCTGACCCAGGTCCTCCGATAATTGAAGAAGTAGTTCAGATCGAAAGTACTTTTACCAGTGCAGAAGAAACTGATACCCAAAATGCCACAATCTGGGTAGTTGGTCTCTTGATTATCGCTACGGTGGTGCCGATGGCTACTTACTTCTTTTACCAGGGTTTTTCTTAATCCTGAACGTACTCTCGCCTACTAACGAGAGCGAACTCAGCCCGTACAAATTCTCGTCCCAAATAAGCAGCATGGTCTAGCATAGTGACGGGAGGGGGCTGAGTTTCTTCAAAAATAGCAACACACAGTTCCTTGGCAGTTCTGCCAGTAAACAAGGTAGTGGAAGTTCTTTCAACTTTACCCCGAGCTGGTATGGGTTTACCAGTTTCTGGGTCAATGGCTAAACCACGCTCATCAATCACATTGGTGAAATGTTTGGCACAAATTAATCCTGCTTCCCTATCCAGATAGATAATAAAATATCCCTCTGGATCGAGGTCAATATGACGTAAGGATAGTTGGTCATCAATTTCACTTAGGACATCAGCTGTTTGATTCATGTTTTGGATGGGAATTCTGCTTTTCTAGAGCCAACTTCATCCTAGTATCCCTCATCGCGCACCTAAAAAGTACCGCAATAAGGATTTTAGGGAGCAGGGACAAAATAGTTATTATTATATATATTGAAAAAGAAACGACGCTGTATAGACATCTATCCTCAATAGGAAAGAATATCAATGTCAATGTTCAAAAAATATTTTTTGCTAGCAATTTCTTTATGTTTCTGTTTCACTCTGTGGTCTAAACCAGCCTATGCATTGATCAAACTTAACGATCAATTTGTTGCTGGGGAAGCTTGCGAAGCCCTACAGTCAATCAGAAAGGGAACCAATCCAGGAAATATTCGACTCACTCCTGAACAAACCTATCCAGTCATTGGTAAAAACCGAGAGGAAGAATCTCATTATTTACTGAGGCTCGAAGACGCTGAACCACCAGTGCGCTGGGTACCCTTACAGTGCGGACAACTTTTAGGTTCTTCAGTAACTCCAGATACTCCAGTCAATCTCGATTATTTACTTGCTCTTAGCTGGCAACCGTCCTTTTGTGAAACGAGACCAAGTAAGGTGGAATGCCAAAGCCAAACGGCGGAACGATTTGATGCCACCAACTTAGTTTTACACGGTTTATGGCCTCAGCCAAGAAACAATATTTATTGCAATGTTAGTCAAGATATCATCAGTCTTGACAAAGATCGGCAGTGGTCAGAGTTGCCACCAATCAATTTATCTGAGGAAACTAGCAATGCATTAGTCATTAAAATGCCAGGATTTGCCTCCGATTTGCATCTACATGAATGGTACAAACATGGAACTTGCTACAGTGACTCACCAGAAGAATATTACCAAGAGTCGATCGCTTTGTTAGACCAAGTGAATAACTCTTTAGTCCGTGATCTGTTCGCGAGCAATATTGGAGATTTCCTTTCCTCTAACGAGATCCGCAATCAATTTGATGAAGCCTTCAGTGATGGAGCAGGAAGCAAGGTTCAAGTTAAGTGTAAAAGAGATATTGATGAAGATCGAGACAATATGGTGGTAGAGCTATGGGTTAACCTTAAAGGTAACATTGAGCCCGATACTCTCATCGAAAGTCTCCTAGAAGCTGGTAAATCAGTTCGGGCAGGTTGTCCTCTTGGAGAAATCGATCCTGCTGGTTTCAATTAGGGACTTCCCAGTTAAAGGTAGGGGAGCTGAGGGAGCTGGGGGAGCTGGGGAAGCTGAGGGAGCTGAGGGAGAGAAGGGAGAGAAGGGAGAAATTCTCAATTCCCAATTCCCAATTCTCAATTCCCAATTCCCAATTCCCAATTCCCAATTCCCAATTCTCAATTCTCAATTCCCAATTCCCAATTCCCAAATGTGCATGAGCCAGTTCCCTAATAAGATTCAGACTATTCAGGTTACAGCACATCGTGGTAGCTCAATGAATGCTCCAGAAAACACCATGAGTGCGATTAACCTGGCGATTCAAGACCAAGCTGATTATATAGAAATTGATGTTCAACAGACAAAGGATGGTAAGTTGGTGGTGCTTCATGACAGCAACCTCCAGGGAGTTGCCGGCGTTGATGAGAATATCTGGGAACTTGACTATGAAGAAGTACGCAAACTAGATGTAGGTAGTTGGTTTGACTCCAAATTTGCTGAAGAAAGAGTACCTTGTCTTGAGGAGGTAATCAAAGCTGTCAAGGGCAAGATTAAACTAAATATTGAACTCAAGCTCAATGGTCATGAACAGGAACTTGCTGTAGAAGTTGTTAAGTTGGTTGATGAGCATAAATTCCTAAAACAATGCGTTATTAGCTCTGCTGATTATCATACTTTGTTAAAAGTAAAGGAACTTAATCCAGAGATTGCCACGGGATTGATTATGACTACAGCAATTGAGCATGTGGATCAATTTAAGGTGGATTTCTATTCAGTCCAACCTCTGGTAGCAACCATCGACTTTGTGAATCAGGCTCATGCTAATGGTAGGGAAGTTCATGTCTGGACGATTAACGAACTCAAAGAGATGGAGACTTTCTTGAATCGCCAAGTTGATAACATTATCACCGACACACCGAAAACTTTGAGAGGATTATTGCCAAAATGATTGGGTGTATGTCATTGTTTTGGGGTGAGGTCAAAAAAAGGTGTGGGAGAGCTTTTTTGAGTAATGAGTAATGAGTAATGAGTAATGAGTGAAGAAACTTTTGTCAAATCCTCTTCCCTTATGTTCCCCTCCTCGCTCCCCTCCTGGGAGGATACTGCTGGCGAATAGGGGGTATGACCCCTCACCTCAAGATTTTTGGTTATTCCGCTAGATGTAGAGACGAGCCTGCCGTAGGATACCCGTAGTGCTGTTGGTGCGTCTCTACAAACCAATTA